>PBLQ01000074.1 GCA_002721815.1 Myxococcales bacterium | reverse complement strand
CTTGTTAATGCCGATGACATTCAAATAAAAATGGCACAAGGGGCTAAACCTGGTGAAGGTGGGCAACTTCCAGGACATAAAGTCTGGCCTTGGATAGCAGAAGTCCGTCATTCCACGCCCGGTGTGGATCTCATTTCACCTCCACCGCATCATGATATTTACTCAATCGAAGACTTGGCACAATTAATTCATGATTTAAAAAATGCTAATCCCGAGGCGCGTATACATGTAAAGCTTGTGTCAGAACTTGGCGTCGGTACTGTAGCCGCAGGGGTTTCCAAGGCTCACGCAGATGTTGTATTGATCTCAGGCCACGACGGAGGCACAGGAGCCTCTCCCTTAACATCAATAAAGCATGCTGGAACTCCTTGGGAATTAGGACTGGCCGAAACACAACAGACATTATTATTAAACAACTTAAGAGATCGGGTGGTCGTCCAATGTGATGGACAACTAAAGACTGGGCGTGATGTCATTATCGCTGCCCTTCTCGGCGCAGAAGAATTTGGTTTCGCTACAGCTCCACTGGTTGTAATGGGTTGCGTAATGATGCGGGTGTGCCACCTCGATACTTGCCCAGTTGGTATTGCCACCCAGAATCCGGAGTTGCGAGAAAAATTCGAAGGTCAGGCTGACCACGTGGTGAATTTCATGGAATACATAGCGCAGGAAGTAAGAGAACTTCTGGCCCAACTCGGCTTTAGAACACTTAAAGAGGCAGTCGGTCAAGTTGACGCTCTAGATGTTTCCGATGGAATTAACCACTGGAAAGCAGCGGGCCTTGACCTTTCTCCAGTTCTGTACCAGCCTCCTCTTCCATCCAACTCAGTTAGGTACTGTCGAGAGAAACAAGACCATGGTTTAGAGCACGCTCTAGATCAAACTTTAATTCAGTTAGCTGAAGGTTCTCTTAAACATGGCGATCGAGTGCATTTAGAATTGCCCATTCGTAATGTGAATAGAACTGTGGGCACTTTACTCGGACACCATCTCACCAAACGATGGGGAGGAGAAGGATTGCCAGATGACACAATCCAAATAGATTTCACTGGGTCAGCCGGGAATAGTTTTGCTGCATTTGTTCCAGCCGGAATAACCCTTCGTTTACATGGAGACGCTAACGATTATCTCGGTAAAGGGTTAAGCGGTGGGAAAGTTATCGTATCGCCTCCAAAAGATTCTCCCTTCCGTTCTGAAGAAAATGTGATAGCTGGAAATGTGATCCTATATGGTGCAACTAGCGGAGAGGTATTTCTTAGTGGTTTAGTCGGTGAACGTTTCTGCGTAAGGAACTCTGGCGCTCTTGCAGTCGTAGAAGGTGTCGGAGATCATGCCTGCGAGTATATGACAGGAGGAAAAGTAGTTATTCTTGGTCCGACAGGAAGAAATTTCGCAGCTGGAATGTCTGGTGGTATAGCGTATGTCTTTGATGCTGACGGAACCTTTCCTAGCCGAGTTAATAGGGAACTAGTTGATTTGGAGGAATTGGGTGAGGAAGATGTTGGATGGTTGCGGGAAACTGTAGCAAGACATCAAGCTGAAACTGGTTCACAACTAGCAAAGGGCCTAATAGATTCATGGCCTAAAGCAATGGATCAATTCGTTAAAGTTGTACCAAGAGACCATAAGCGGGTCCTCGATGCGATCGCTGAAGCAGAAGCTAACGGTACTGATATTGTTACAGCCGTAATGCCGACAATGGGAGGCTCATAATGGGTGATCCCAAAGGATTTATGAAGCACAGCCGGATTGTTCCAAAGTCTAGGCCCGTTCCAGTTCGCCTACGCGACTGGAGTGAAGTCTATGAGCCCTTCGATAGTGAAACTCTGAAAATGCAAGCATCGCGGTGTATGGATTGTGGAATCCCCTTTTGTAATAATGGATGCCCACTGGGAAACTTAATCCCAGATTGGAATGACCTGGTTTATAAAAATGAGTGGAAACGGGCTATCGAATCCCTTCACGCTACCAATAACTTTCCTGAGTTTACCGGTCGATTATGCCCAGCTCCCTGCGAAGCTGCATGCGTATTAGGAATCAATGAAGATCCCGTAACTATAAAACAAGTAGAAGTTGAGATCATTGAGCGCGCATGGAACGAGGGTTGGGTTCACCCAATCATTCCCGAAAGAAAAACTGGGAAGAGAATTGCCGTAGTGGGTTCGGGACCAGCAGGTCTGGCTGCTGCTCAACAACTAACTCGAGCTGGCCATGATGTCACAGTATATGAACGATCTGAGAAAATCGGTGGCCTCCTTAGATACGGTATACCTGAATTCAAAATGGAAAAACGGTTCCTTGATCGAAGACTGGAACAAATGCATGACGAAGGAACCAAATTCAAAACAGGTATCGAAGTAGGAAAAGACTTAGATGCTAACGGCATCAAAGCAGAAAACGATGCGGTGGTTCTAGCTATCGGCGCGACACAATGGAGAGATCTACCAGTTAAAGGCCGAGAACTAGAAGGTATTTATCAGGCCATGGAATACTTGGTTCCGGCGAATCTCGTCGCAGAAGGTCAATTAGATGAACATCCATTCTCTGCAGCGGGAAAAAATGTCATTATCATCGGCGGTGGCGATACGGGTGCAGATTGTCTAGGTACTGCACACCGTCACGGGGCAGCATCAATTCACCAATTTGAGATAATGCCTGAACCTCCAGAGAGCAGAGACGTCTCCACCCCTTGGCCAACATGGCCGATGATGCTTCGTACGTCATCTGCTCACGACGAAGGAGGGGAAAGAGTGTTCTCGATTAGCACGAAGCAGTTTATTGGAGAAAATAATCACGTAACATCTTTGGAAACAATTGAAGTTGAAATCAGACATGAAGATGGCCGAATGAATTTCATTGAAATCCCTGGAACCGAACAGGATTATAAGGCAGAGTTAGTCCTTCTAGCTCTCGGCTTTACAGGACCAGAGCAGTCTGGAGTTTCTGCTGAGCTGGGAGTAGATCTCGATAGCCGAGGCAACATTGTCCGTGACGAAAACTGGATGAGTACTGAGAACGGAGTTTTTGTAGCCGGAGATGCAGGACGAGGGCAAAGTCTTATCGTATGGGCGATTGCTGAAGGTAGAGCATGTGCAGCAGCGGTAGACCAGTGGCTGGAGGGAAACTCGTTGCTTCCTAAGCCAGTGACTCCATACTCTCAACAGTTGCGTTAGAGCTACCAACTAGGGGCGGAATCAAGGAAATCTAAAGCACTCTCTAGAAAGTGAAAGTCTTTCGGCGTAGCGAAATGATCCACACCTTTTAGCGTCACCAATTTCGCGTCAGGAAGCGCATTAATCAATTTAGTTGCAGGCCCAGCGAAATCGTTCTCTCCCAGAACAACCAATACTGGGATGCTTAAGCTTAAAAGGGAAGCGGGGTCGATAGACGAATTCTTTCCGTGAAGATATTTCGCAATGTAATCACCATCTATATCTGGGTAGTCAGCAAGCTGACTGAAATAACGGCTCTCTGGATCTTCTACTTCTCCGTCTCCGCTAATAGCATCTGAAATTTTTTTACCTCTATCCAAGTCTGATTGAAATAAGCTATCTCCAACCCCAGCAAGAACAAGTTTTCTAAATTTTCCCGGTCTCTCCAGTGCTAATTCCAAAAGGACCCTGGCGCCGAGTGAAAATCCAATTCCATCAACGATGGGAAACGGGATACGCTCATTAACATAATCGACCAAATTACCGTTAAATTCAGCTGGAGGAATGAACTCTTTCCCATGACCTGGAAAGTCAATCGGTAGAAACTCTCTTCCCGCTTCATGAACGAGATCAAACCATCCATTGTCTCCCCAAGTTCTTTTAGTAGTTGTAGCTAATCCATGGAGAAAGAGGATCGGTGGGAAGCTAGGCATAGGACTTTCTTAGACTAGAGGGTGGCCTTTAGCAGCTCGGTCACCGTAAAAACACATTAGCCCCGTCAGGTTTTCTGCCGAAACAGAATCCCTTTCGGGGCTGTGCAGTTTAACGTCGTTTCCTTAGTCATCCCCTGAAGGACTTCCTTGGTTCCGGTACCTTTCCCGATTTGGCTTTCGCCATTTCGACCTTCCTACTTTTGCTTTCTTCTCCTAAGAGTTTCTGCTTCAGTGTTCTGGTTCGCATTCCCCCTAAGGGTCTTGCTCTTCTAGGCCTTCCTTCCCTTCCTCCTGAGATTCCGGGTTGGTTGTTCTGTCTGGATTTTCTGCCCTAGGGGCTTCTTTCCTTCCAGTTGATTCTCTACCGAAGTAGGTCCTCACCGCTAAACCTGTTCCGATGGCCGTTCATACTTTCCGATGGCCGAGCCTACCCGGGTTTCGATGCTGCCACCGCTTCCCGTTTGGTTTGCCATTTTCTTGTATGCCGTTGTCACCGGCGTGTAGACACATTTACATTTTGTTTTGAATATGTCAAGCGATTTTTTAAAATCCTCAGCTTTTCCCCAGCATTATTCTAAAATCCCCAAGATTAGCTAAATTACCCACAATATTTCCACAGTTTAGGCGGTCATTCAGAAGCAAAAATTTGTTCAGGATTCTCGAAGAATTTGAACTCTAGAGCATTCCCAGAGGGGTCTCGAAGGAACATCGTCCATTGCTCTCCTGGTAGGCCTTTGAATTTGATATGTGGTCCAATCTCAATAGGCCAATCATTCTCTTTTAGTCTGGCAGTTATTCTTTTCCAGCTGATTTCATCAAGAATGATGCCAAAATGGGGTACAGGGACTAGATCTCCATCCACGAGATTCTCTATCACGGTAGCCCTCTTAGAATTAGGTTCTCCTAGATGTGCTACAAGTTGATGGCCAAAAAAATTGAAATCGACCCAACTCTCATCAGAGCGGCCTTCACTAGCGCCAAGAATTCCTATATAGAACTCTATAGCTTCTGTCAGATCCTTTACGGGGATTGCAAGATGAAATTTCAATTCAGACATCAAGCCCACTCATTTCGGTGAATTAAAACATCCTTGAGCACCTGTGGCTTATCAGTCATAATCCCGTCTACTCCCAAATCTAATAAACGTCTCATTTCATCAGGCTCGTTAATTGTCCAAGCGTGAATTACCTTTCCCAAGGAATGAACCCTCTTGATAAAAGTCTCTGTGATTAATGGAACTCCCTTCATGGAAACCGGAACTTGCACGCATTGTCCGTTCAATACAGACGAATTCTTCGTAAATTTTCCAACCCGTATCCTTGCTACTCCTGAAGGGCCGACTCCCATACATAAATTATTTCCAACGATTCGCGAAATGTTCTGGTTCCTTCTGTCGGAGAACGATGACACACAAATACGAGAAACTGATGCTGTATCCTTTATCGCATCTGCAAGAGGTTCTGCGACACGATCGTCTTTAGGGTCGATGTTAAACCGTGCTGTAGGGAACTCTGATAGAAGTTCCTTGAGAAGGGGGATTTCAGATTTTCCGTCGATCAAAGCGCTTTTAATGGTAGATAGGGGAGTCACGCAGATCTTCCCTGAAAGGTTTGTAACACGATCAAGAACATCATCGTGAAAAGCAATCACATGACCGTCTTTGGTTAAATGGACGTCAGTTTCAAGGTATTTGTATCCGATATTAATTGCAGATTGAAATGCTTCCATGGAGTTTTCAGGAGCATCTAAGGCGCCTCCTCTGTGAGCAAATGCTATAGGGAAGTCTGTATCAAGGTAATTAAATCTATCCTTCAACTCTTTGTCCTTTTAAATGGTTTAAAACAAAGCATGCTACCGCTTATGCATAGACACAAATTCAACCTGATACCCCCCAATCGGTTGGAAGATGGATACCGTTAAAGTATGGAAAGACGGACAAAAATAATTGCAACGATTGGGCCAGCAAGTGATAGTGAAACGACGTTGCGGGAGCTTGTCAACGCCGGAATGGATGTTGCAAGACTGGGGCTGGCGCATGGAACCTTAGATGAAGCATTAGAGCGATATCGAAGAGTGCGAAAGATCTCTAAAGATATGGGGAAACGAGTCGGAATCTTAGTTGATCTTCCCGGGCCGAAGATACGTTCAGCTCCTTTCCCGAGTGAAGGATCTCTTTTGGAAAAAGGGAGCACTATTAAGTTAATACCCGGTGTCAACCAGTCCTCAGAAACCATTGTCGAAGTTGATTACGAAAACGTTCTTGAGGATTTAGTCCCAGGTGATGTGATCCCATTCGGAGATGGACAAGTCGTGGTTCGTGTCGAGACCATAGGAAAAGACGAAGCAGAGGCAACAGTTACAAGTGGAGGCGTCCTTCATGGCCGCCCTGGAATTCGAATACCATCAGAGAGGCTGAGTTTGCCGACTCCTACAGATGACGACCTTTATAAATTAGATGCCTTCGTTGAGGAAGGCGTCGATATGGTAGCCGTTTCGTATGTTCGTTCAGCTCACGACGTAAGGAGAGTGGGAACAGAGCCGCACCCAAGAGGGCCACTTGTAGTAGCTAAGATTGAAACCCGTGCAGCTGTTGAAAACCTAACAGGTATTATCGAAGCATCTGCAGCAATCATGGTCGCACGAGGAGACCTAGGTACGGAATTCGAGATAGCTGATCTTCCTCATCTTCAAAAAAAGATCATAGCTGAATGCATAGCTGGTGGATTGCCAGTCATTACTGCCACTCAAATGTTGGATTCAATGATTAACACTTCTTCGCCGACAAGAGCTGAAGCGTCTGATGTAGCCAATGCTGTTTTTGATGGAACATCAGCTGTGATGCTTTCAGGAGAAACTGCAATTGGTAGTTATCCCGTCGAAAGTGTCGAAACAATGGCTCGCATTGCTGAAAGAGCTGATCAATCATTTGATTTTGGTCGTTGGGCAGAAAGAGTTGCTGAACTACGCCAGTCAAGCGACGCCGATTCAGGGAATGGAGGCTCTCAAGGAATAACTGATGCTATGACCTTAGCTACGTGGAGAGCTGCAAATGAACTCGACTTAGCTTCCCTGCTCTGCATTTCAGGTTCCGGCTTTACTGTTCGATCTATGGCACGATTTAGACCAAATGTTCCTATTCTGGGTATGACGATGGATGAACGAACGGCTCAACAGCTTACTCTGAGCTGGGGGGTAACACCTTTTTGTATTGAAACAGCAATGGGATATGAAGAGCGTATTGGTAATGCTATTGCCACTGCCAAATCCGAAGGGATTCTCCAGAGTAACGATTTAATTGGAGTGCTCGCCGGTATAACTGGAGACTCCCCAGCGACAGATGTGCTAAGAATTATGCGAGTTGTGTAGTGGGATGGAAAGGATGAATATATGAGTAATATCTCGATCTCAAGAGATGGGCTTCCTGAAACAGTCTTGCCGCCAGAAAACCCTGAAATAGTTAATCTTTTGGATGCCGCCTTGCAATTGGACGACCAGAACCTTCGACGTGAAAAACTTAACCAAGTCGCTGGAAGGTTCCCTTCTTCAATTGAGGTTTGGAAAACAATGGGTTCATGTGGGCGAGATATTATAGAATCCTATGCCGCATTTCGCGTCGGGTATCACCGAGGCTTAGACGCTTTACGCAAGAATGGGTGGCGCGGATCGGGATACGTTCGTTGGGAACACCCAACGAATAGAGCTTTTTTGGAATGTTTATCTGGGCTGCAAAAGGCCTCTGAACAGATCGGAGATTTTGCAGAATCGGAACGCTGCACAATCTTTCTTCTTCAGCTAGAACCAGAATGGCAGCGAATCGCTAGCTGTTGAAAAATAATCAGATGACGCAAGTGGAATTTTCAGGGATAGTTTTAAATGGTGGTAACTCCTCAAGAATGGGGACACCAAAAGGAGAAATAAATTTTCTTGGCCGCCCCTTAATTGAAAGATCCATAGATGCCTTGAATGAAGCAGGAGCCTCTGAGGTGTTAATTGTTGGGGGGAAACCCTTTGTAGAAGAAAGTAAAGGTTTGCGCTTTGTCGAAGATGTTCATCCAGGTGAAGGGCCTTTGGGGGGCCTTATAACTGGGCTACAAAATGCGCGCATGAGTCAGGCTATGGTTTTATCTAACGATTTAATGTCCATTGATGGATCAACGATTAGAAAAATCCTTGAATATAGTCCAATGGCTGACCTAACTATTCCAATTGCAAGTGAAGTTCCACAGGTGTTAACTGCATTGTGGAAAGTTTCATGTTTAAAAATTTTAGAATCTGCGTTCAAATCTGGCTCGCGATCACTAAAAAGTATTCTCAATGATTTAGATGTTGCAGAAATCTCAGGATTAGATAGTGCTAAATTTGTCAATGCGAATACACAGTCTGACATCATCGAATACATCGAGGACTTGGAGGAAGCTATTGAATGAAGGAATAGAGAAACCGATGGTGAAGGAAATTACTGTTGAGGACCTCAAGGAAATTGCAGACGAGAGTGTCGTTATCGATGTCCGAGAAGAATATGAATTCATTGAAGTAAGAGCCACTGGGGCAAAGTTGCTTCCTCTAGAGCAGATTCCCGATGCTGTTACCGCTCTTCCAAAAGAGAAACAAATATATATAATCTGTGCCTCTGGAAACAGATCGATGGTTGCATGTGAGTATCTAAACTCCAAAGGCTTTGACACAGTCAATGTGGTAGGTGGAACTATCGCATGGAATGCAGCTGGATACCCAGTGAGCCGAGGTTCATTTGAGGACACCGAAGTTTTTAGTAGCAATGACAAATGTGGCTAATATCAAATTAATTGAAAATAGCAGTGAATTGCTCTCATTAATAGACCAATGTCTCGAGCTGGAAGCATATGCGTTGGATACAGAATTCCACCGTGAGAAAAGCTATTACCCGAAGTTGGCCCTCATTCAGATAAATTACGGAACTGGAGTGGCCCTAGTCGACCCAACAGCTATTTCACTTAGCCCGCTTCAAGAACTATTTAACTCACAGCAAATTGCTGTCATGCATGCATGCGCTCAAGATCTTGAAGTCCTACAGCATTACTGTAACGCCAGACCTAAAGAAATATTTGATACACAAATAGCTGCAGGTTTCCTTGGACTCCGCACACCTTCATTATCAGCGCTTCATGAAAAATTCTTGAAGAAAAAATTACCAAAAGGCGAACGCCTCACTGATTGGCTACAACGACCTTTATCAAAGCGCCAAATTGAATATGCAGCTGCGGACGTGGCGGACCTATTGGAGATCTATAAAATCCTTACATCTCAACTTATTAAACGTGAAAGATTTGAATGGGCAAAAGACGAATTTGAGATAATTAAAAATCGAATGAATGGATCGAAAGACCCAAGCGAGTCGTGGGTCAGAATAAAAGAAACTCGCCATTTGGGAGTGGAAGGAAGAGGAGTCGCTCAGTCAATTGCTGAATGGAGAGAGATCGAAGCACGGTCACTTGATGTTCCTGCGCGCTTTATTCTTTCGGACATAGCTGTGGTGAGCATTTCTCAAAAACTGCCAAAAACTATTGGTCAACTCCTAACAGTTAGAGGAGTAGACAAGAAACGATTCACTGATGAGCGAGCTCGAAAAATACTAGAACTCGTCTCTCAAGGGAAGAATCAAAAAGTTGATATTCCTATAGAAAAGAATGAGAAACAGCTAGACCCAAACTTGCGACCAGCAGTCGCCCTAATTTCGGCATGGCTAGCACAATTCGCCAAGGACAGTGATTTAGATCCCGCTCTTCTTGGAACGAGAGCAGACATCGAAACGCTGTTGCGTGGAGATGGCCAATCAAGACTTTCTGAGGGGTGGCGACATGAGTACGTTGGAGTCCCTATTAGAAAGCTACTAGAAGGCTCAGCTTCATTGGCATTTGTTCACGGCCGCCTACGTATGGAGGATCGCTAACAACTAGTATAAAATTCACGGCGTGGGTTGATATACTTTCCAGTTCATACGATTTATTGAGAGAAGTTTCCGGTTAGTCATCTTGGAGGCAGAATGAAAAAAGGGCGTCATCGTCGTTACGAAGAAGCTAGGGCCCTTAAGCAGACCAACGACTCTCTAGACGACTTATTTGAAGACAACGAAGACCCATGTGTCGAGTGTGATGCTCTTCCGGGTCAAGATCATAAAGATTGGTGTCTTGCAGAAGCCAGCTCAAAAAAAGCGGATACCACCAACGACTGGTTCCCCTCTTAGTAAGTCACTCAGCTACAACAGGAATTTTCTTTCGAGGAAGCAAATTATTACTTGGTTTGTCAATGATTTCGTACAAGGTTGTGCGCTGCTTTAATGTTCTGTTTAGCGGTTGACACAGAAGGTCAAAGTCCGTCACATCTACTGCCTGCCCATGGCGAGCCCCAGCAGCTCGAGAAATATTTTCACCGTTCAAAGTTCCACCTACATCGTTCACTCCGGCTTGAAGCATCTGCGACATTCCTTCAAGGCCAATCTTTACCCAGGAGGCTTGAATGTTGTCGATGTACCCATGGTATGCAATTCTGGCTACTGCGTGAACCAGAAGAGTCTCTCTGAAGGTAGGACCCCGTCTAGCGCCCTTACGAAGGTAAATTGGCGATGCCATATGGACGAAGGGCAATCCGACAAATTCGGTAAAACCGCCAGTTTCTTTTTGCAAGGACCGTGTCTTTATAAAATGTGAGGCCCAATGTTCAGGTTCTTCGACGCTTCCAAACATCATTGTGACGTTGGATCGCAACCCAACCTGATGTGCAATTCGATGCGCTTCGAGCCATTGTTCAGAATCTATTTTGTCTGGGCATAAAATTTCACGAATGTTATCATCAAGAATTTCAGCAGCTGTTCCAGGTAGTGACTTGAGTCCAGCTGAAACTGCACGTTTCAGGTAGGAGTCAAGTGATTCTCCTAGTCACTTGGCGCCTTCCGTGACTTCAAGAGCAGTAAATCCATGGATGTGTAAATCAGGGAGTTCGTCGTGCAATGTCTTGCACATATCAATGTAGTAGTTTCCATCGAAATCTGGATGAATCCCACCTTGTAAACAAACCTCGGTGGCTCAGTTAGCATGTGCTTCTGAAGCACGGGCAAGCACTTCTTCCAATGAGTGTAAATACGGTTTACCGCGAAGATTTAGCGATAAAGGACCTTTCGAGAAACCACAGAACCGGCACTTGAATGTGCATACGTTTGTGTAGTTTATGTTGCAGTTCGAGACATAAGTAACATCGTCTCCACTGACTTCTTTTCGCAGGGCGTCAGCACAATTAATAACAGAGCGAACTTGGGCACCACGAGCACGAAAGAGTGAAACTATCTGAGGCGAGTCAACCTCTTGTCCCATAAGCACTCCTTCAATAACTTCGTCAATCTCACTGGAGGCTCTTAATTGAGTGAAGAGAAGGTTTGCTGGAATATTTGAAGATCCAGAATACCATTGAGTCGAATCTTCACCTACTTGCGCAACTTCCGCGCCATCATCGACGTTAGTTATAAATTCAATCTTCTCCGGAAAGACGGCCCCAGGGTCATCACGCCCGAGCCATTCACTATCTGAACGATCGAGCACCGGAAAATGAAGGTCCGGATGAAGCCAAATATCCGATTTCTTTGCATACTCAGGGTAGATGGTTAACCGGGGGGCAATGAAATGACCAAGGTCCTCTGAAACTTTCGAAATCCTTTCCAGCGCAGGCCAAGGGCGCTCAGGGTTAACGTGGTCTGCCGTTACTGGAGATACCCCACCCCAGTCATCTATTCCAGCTTTTAAAAGAGACCCGAAATCATCAGAAAGATTTGGGGGGGCTTGGAGGTGAACATCTTCGGGCAAAATTATTCTCGCAAGTGCTATGGCCTCAAGATAGTCCTGTGAGGGGCACGGCTTCTCTTTGTGCATCCTAGTTCCAGATTTGGGAAGAAAGTTCTGGACAATGACTTCTTGGATGTGACCGAATTCTCGATGGATATCGGCAATTGCTTTGATCGCATCGATGCGATCTTGTCTAGATTCACCGATTCCGATTAGAATGCCAGTTGTGAATGGAATTTTTAATTTACCCGCCGCCTTTAAGGTTTCTATCCTTCTCCAAGGTTCCTTGTCTGGAGATCCTTGATGGCATTCAAGATCTGGATTCAGTGATTCAATCATCATCCCCTGGGAAGGGGAGACTTCACGAAGACTAGACAATTCTTCATAAGAGATAGCGCCAGCATTTGCATGGGGGAGCAAGCCTGTTTCCTCAATGACTAGTTTAGCCATCTCATATAAATAATGAATAGTACTGTCGTAACCGTTAGAAGTAAGCCAAGTCTGCGCAGTGGGGTAGCGGAGCTCGGGCTTTTCACCAAGTGTAAACAAGGCTTCATGGCATCCGGTCCGAGCACCTTGTGAAGCAATATTCAAAACCTGTTCCGGGGTAAGGTAAGGAACTTCTAGCCTTGCTGGGGGCTGAGCGAAGGTACAGTATCCGCATTTGTCGCGACATAAATGGGTGAGGGGTATAAAAACTTTAGGGGAATATGTGACCCTTTTCCCAAAAGAAACATCGCGTTTGTTTGCAGCTTCTTCAAGCAGGGTTGATATGGGTGCTGAGTACAGTTCGTTCATGCTGATTTCGATAGATGTTGGCGTCCACCCGGACGGCTTGATATTTGCTCTGTATTTACGGGTACGTTACATGTTGGGCAATGTGTTATTTGCTCTAGTGCAGTATCACAAAGAGAATGTGTAAGAATCGTTGGAGGTTCTCCATCGGCGTACCATCGGTCTCCCCAGTGCATGAGCGCAATAAGAGATGGGGAGAGATCGCGACCCTTACGAGTTAAAAAGTACTCGTTTCTTATTGGTTTCACTTGATATGGCTGCTGTTCAACAATTCCAGCTTGGTGTAGCTTGCTTAAGCGGTCACTAAGTATATTTTTTGCGATGCCTAGGTCCTTTCTCAATTCCTCGAATCGTCGGACGCCTCGGAATAGATCGCGAAGGATCAGGAGTGACCATCGGTCACCTATCACAGATAGTGTCATCTCTATAGAGCAATTATTGGACTTATTAGGCACGTGGCGATATTATCACGTAAGTTGCAAAAAGCAACCGACTAAAAAATCATCGACTCGGCTTTCTTTTGAAGAGTTGTAAGAAGATTCTCAAAGGAAGTTTCAAAAGCCTTCACTCCTTCATCTTCAAGTTTGACAGCTACTTCCTGAAGGTCAATTCCCAAACTCTCGACGGTCTGAAGTATTTTTTCAGCATCGTCGAATGATGAGTCTACTGATCTGCTGAGTGTTCCATGATCTATAAAAGCGGCCAATGTATTGTCGGGAAGCGTGTTAACTGTGTCCGGACCGATTAACTCATCAACGTACATAGTGTCAGGATATTGAGGGTTCTTTGTTGACGTAGAGGCCCATAGAGGTCGTTGTAGCTGAGCACCACGAGCTTTGAGCGCCAACCAGCGGTCACTATTAAATTCATCGATAAATAGTCTGTATGCTAGCTGTCCTTGTGCAACAGCGGTCTTTCCTTTGAGTTTCAAAGCAGGTTCGGAATCGATCTCATCTAGTCGTGAATCGACTTCAGTTTCTGTCCGTGAGATAAAAAAGGACGCGACAGAGGAGATATGGCTAAGATCACCATCTACCATTTCTAAGCCGGACATGTAAGCATCAATTACTTCTGCATATCTTTGTATTGAAAATAGTAAAGTGACGTTAATTGAGCGGCCCTCACTGATCATTTTAGTGATAGCAGGTAGTCCCTCTCTTGTGCCAGGAATTTTGATATAGAGATTTGGACTACTGATCTGGTCGTCGAGCGTCCTAGCAGCATCAATAGTTGCCGCTGTGTCACGTGCTAGTCGAGGATCGACTTCTACAGATACATAGCCATCAACACCATTGCTAGCTTCGTATATTGGTTTAAGGATTTGAAGAGCGTCCGATATGTCTCTGTGAACCAGTTGCCAATAAGCTTGTTCAACAGAAAACCCATCTTTGATTAAAGAGCCGAATTGCTCATCATAAGCTTCCGAATCTGTTATTGCTTTTTCAAAGATAGATGGATTAGATGTTAAACCTCGAACTCCTTTTTGAACCCAATTATGAAGTTCTCCTGATTGAATCCAATCCCTCTTTAAGTTGTCGAGCCATGGACTTTGTCCATGTCTTTCAAACAGTTCAGTTAAAGAGGGCATTAGGAAATAGCTTTCTGAATGTTGTCGTGGTTCATGCCAAGTTTTTCCATAGCGATATTTCCAGGGGCGGATGACCCGAAACGGTCAATCCCTACATGCTTATCGGCAAATTCTGCCCACCCTAACGTAATCCCAGCCTCGACAGAGACTGAAAGACCAGTGGCCTCAATTAAAGAATCGGCGGACCTAGCGAGTTCCCAACTTGGCATCGAAATTACTCTTACTGCGTGATCGGAAGCAAAATCGAGACAAAGCGAAACTTCTGAACCTGTCGCTATAAGTGTTGCCTCAGGACATTCTTGGTCGCGAACAACATACATACCGGTTTGTGCTTTTTCTACATCTGTTTCCTCAAGTATCGGAAGATTTTGCCGAGAAAGAATAAGCGCAGTTGGACCATCATGATTCAAAGCTGTCTTCCAAGCAGCAACGGTCTCTTTGGCATCTGCTGGCCGAATAACTAGTAGGCCGGGTATAGCTCGGAGTGACATGATTTGCTCAATAGGCTGATGTGTTGGACCATCTTCGCCAACACCCACAGAGTCATGAGTGAATGAATAGATAACTTTGGCTTGAGTTAGTGCAGCTAGGCGAATAGCAGGACGCATGTAGTCGCTGAAAACAAGGAAAGTACCTCCAACAGGCACGATCCCGCTGTGGAGCGCTATGCCGTTCATAATCGCCCCCATAGCATGCTCTCTTACACCAAAATAGAGTTGTTTACCGGATGGGCTTTCCGGAGATAGAGGATCCATACCTTTTAGAGCTGTTCCAGTATTGCCTGTAAGATCAGCCCCTCCAGCGATGATTGCAAAATTTTGTGCGACTTCGTTTAAACAATCTCCACTTGCGACGCGCGTTGCTATTGAATCACCAATTTGCGACTCGTATTGGGACTGGAGACTACTGAGATCCCAGTTGCCTAGATGAACTTTGGTATCCCAAGTTGCGGACAACGCTTCTTCTGAATATTTAGAACCAGCGTCTCTATAGAAGTGTATGACATCCTCAGGTACATAAAATTGCTCGTCATTAGGAAAGCCCATAACTTGCTTTACTTCTGCGATTTGATCATCTTTAAATGCATATCCATGAGCGCTAGGAGCATCCGTCAAGGTAGGCGAGGGGAAGCCGATATGAGACCGAATGATTACAAGGGTTGGCTGATCTTCATTTGCCTTAGCTTGGAGGAGAGCGTTTTCAATTTTATTAAGGTCCTCACCTGATTCTCCTAGGTCTATAACTTCCCATCCGTAAGCTTCGAATCTTTTAACTGCGTTATCTTGTAAAGCAAGCTCTGTCGGGCCATCTATGGTCACATGATTATCATCGTATATGCATATAAGGCGGCCTAATTTCTGTTGGCCGGCAAGTGAAGCAGCTTCGTGGCTTATCCCCTCTGAAAGGTCGCCATCGCCACATATTGTAAATATTGAATGATCTATATTCTCTGAGCCGAATTTTTCTCGAAGCCAGCGTTCAGAGATGGCCATTCCAACTGCATTGGCGAATCCCTGTCCAAGAGGGCCGGTGGTGACCTCTACACCGTCAGTATGTCCTACCTCAGGGTGTCCAGGTGTGAGGCTATCCCATTGTCTGAAATTTTTAATGTCATCGAGGGTTAATCCGTAGCCAGTCAAATAAAGCATCGCATATTGCAGTATTGATGCATGGCCAGCACTGAGAATAAAGCGGTCACGGTTGACCCAGTTCGGATGTTGGGCGCTGTAACGCAGAATGCGGCTGAATAATACGTGGGCCAAAGGCGCTAAAGCCATCGCTGTTCCTTGATGCCCAGACTTTGCACGATGGGGGGCATCCATAGCCAAGCCTCGAATAACGTTAACGCAAAGAGACTCGATATCTACTTTATTTTCTGCCATTTGTTTTCCTCACACCCAGAACTTAGTTCATACAATAATTGGACGCCACGATGCCAAGTTTGTATGTCGAGAAAGAGTATTTGTTATTCATTTTGTGTTTTTATTGTGTATGGAACCACTAGAGGATCACTGTCACCAATTCTGCATCGAGCTTCAACTGTTCCGGGTTCGAGAAATTCCATTTCAGCACGAACTAGACGATAAGCGAATTTTCCAGCTTCGATAGTTAAAGGTTGAACATTTCTGGCTATTTGTTCATCTCCGCGGTAGTACGTGACCTCAAGTACCCCATTGTCAGTAGCGGAATCATCTGAGTGAATTAATAGTGCAAGATGCGGGGCGAAGACTATAGGGAACTCCTCTTCAACCAACGAGGAGAATTGAACGCCGGTGAGGTCTATTCTGGCCACCGAACCTTCTAGTTCCCGTAGTGAAATGTCATCTACAAAGACTGCAGCGATTATGTACAAAATGACTCCTTCCAACATGCATCTAATCACAGCTTTAAGCAATTTGCCTAGACGGCGTAACGAATCGCTTTATCGAGCTATAAGGTAAAGTTCGTAAGAAGAGGTTGGATTATGCCGAAGCGTTACTCATTGAGCGAATTCGAAAGCAAGCGTCTATTACGAAGCTATGGAATTAAAGTCACAAGAGAAGCGGTAATTCATTCAGTAGACGAGGCAATAGAACAGTCAGAAATATTAGGTTATCCGGTAGTCCTTAAAATTTCTAGCGCTAATGTTGCTCACAAAACGGAACTGAACGGAGTAAGATTAAATTTGGATAATGAGTTATCCGTTCGAAATGCTGTAGCTGATCTAAATAAAAGTGTTGATGGTCAGACTTCGTTATTGATCTCAGAGCAAATAAAAAGTTCTCGAGAATTTATAGCTGGTGTCACTCGAAGCGATGAGTATGGACTTGTTTTGGCATTTGGTGTGGGAGGAATATTCGCTGAAATAGTTAAAGACGTTGTATTTCGTCTTCTTCCAGCATCTAGAGAAGAAATACGATCTATGTTCGATGAATTGCTTCATAAGCAACTTTTTGGTGAAGTTCGTGGAGAGCCGGAAATTAATATGGACAAACTTGTCGAAACTTTAGAGGCTTTATGTGAATGTGCTATGGATCGAAGCGACATATTTTCAATTGATGTAAACCCATTACTAATTGATGATGGAGTACCAGTAGCGGTTGATGCGTTGGTAGAGCTGTATGAATCATAGTCCGAACTTAGAATCCTTATTTGACCCAAAGGGAGTGGTTGTTGTTGGAGCATCGAGCCATCCTGGTAAATTCGGGTTTGTCGCCCTTCATAATATTCTAGATTCAGGCTTTGACGGGCCTGTTTATGCGACTAATAAAGAGAGAATTTCCTTACTTGGTATCACAACAGTGAAAGAACTTAATGAGATCCCAGAAGGAATAGTTGATTTCGCAATGATATGCGTTCCATCGCATGCGGTGCCGGAAACATTGATCGAAGCAGCAAAAATAGGTGTTAAAGCTGCATTCATTGTTTCAGGTGGCTATAGCGAAATGGGTAAGGATGGCGAAAGAGCAGAGATGGAACTCCTTAATTTGTCGAATGAACTTGGGATAGCTATTTCAGGGCCTAATGGGCAGGGATTTGTATCAACACCATCGAAACTTTGCTCTCAAATTGTTGCGCCTTTTCCACCGGAGGGCAAGATAGCAATAGCGAGCCAATCAGGAAACCTGCTCTCTTCGTTTATGAATTTATCTAGGCATTATGGTATTGGAATATCTCGCGGGATATCTATTGGAAACCAGAGTTGCTTAAGGGCTTCAGATTATGTTAGGTACTTTTCCGAAGACCCTGAAACGCAAGTGATAGTTTTGTACCTAGAGGGAATACCTGATGGTAGGGATCTTTTTCAAGCCATTAAACATACAACTAAAACAAAACCTGTCATTGTTATTCGAGGTGGCTCTAGTCCAGAAGGAGCCAAAGCGGCAGCTAGCCATACTGGATCTCTCGCAAGTGATTATCGTATTTTCCGAGGAATGCTAAATCAAGCTGGCGCCTTCCTAGCAGATGGCCCACAAACCGCATACGAATGGGCCGCAAGTTTCGTAAGTCAACCAACACCCGCAGGGGAAAACACTATTATTCTCACAACCGCAGGTGGTTGGGGGGTGCTCACAGCTGATGCTGTTGCTCAATCTTCTTTGAATTTGGTCGATTTAGACAAAGATTTAACCGATCAAATAGATCAGATACTGCCGCCTCGGTGGAGTCGAAGTAACCCAATAGATATCGCTGGTGGTGAAACTCGAGAAACGATACCTCAGATGATTGACTTAATTCTTTCACATAGTTCAGTAGATGCGCTTATTTTCTTAGGCTTAGGTATTCAAGGCAATGTGGCTCGCCTTTACTCAGAAAGTAAATATTTCGATTCTGGTATGGAGAGAATTATGAACTTTCATAATTCACAAGAGCAAAGATATGCCTCGGAACTAATAGATGGTTCAGAGAAGTGGGGTAAACCTGTTCTAGTGGCGTCAGAATTGGCAGGATCTGATCCAAGTAATTCTGGCATAGAAGCTTTGAGGGAAAGAAAATGGCTTTGCCATACGAGCGGGTCACGAGCTGTCGCCTCTCTAGAGAATCTATGCGCCTACGCTAGGTATATAGAAACAGGTTGACGAAGTAAGAAATGGAGTAGGTAATAGTGGGACGAAGCTATGCTGCAAGAGTGTTAAGCATTATAAAACGATTCACCATGCCTATTTTGATACTCGGAGCACTAATCGCTGCCCTTGTGGCATCCAATAAATACGGCTATGAGGATATTGAAACTTTGCCAAAGTCTTCACAAATGAATGCCGAACTGGAAACTCAGATCTTTTCTATTCGGAGAGCTCCTGAGTTGCTAACTTCGCCTTTAGAACTTGAAAAACTGGCTGCTAATTTAGGCTCTCTGATGTCATCAGTGCCTAGCAACTCTTGTCTCGTTGTCGCAGTTGATGGGGAGGCAGTGTTCAGCGAGAGAGGGAATATTCCCCTTTATCCCGGCACAAACGTGAAAGTAATTACTGGAGCATCAGCTCTGATGCAGTTGGGTCCGGAGTTTACATATCAGACAATTCTTGCAGCTGAGCGTGAACCAAATGAGGACGGGTCACTGCTCAGCACTGACCTATACGTCTTTGGAGGCGGAGACCCTCTTTTGATGACAGATTCATACATTGAATTACTACCAGAAAATTACAGCAAAATTCGAACAAATGCAGACGAACTGGCAGACCTTACCGTTGGAATGAACATACTTTTTATTCAAGGGGCTGTTCGAGTTGATGAATCTCGTTATGACGAAAGCAGAAGCGTAGAAAGTTGGAGTGAGGAAGTGCAAAGTCAAGTAATGATTGGATCTATGAGCGCTTCCCTCCTTGACCAAGGATATGACGGTTTGAAAAGTAATTACAGCTCTCAACGGGGAACCGATGACCCTCCGCCATTAAACCCATCGAGAGACCCAGCAATTAGATTCGCTGCTAGTTTTGATGACCTTCTGGAAGCAAGAAACGTAATAATACTCGAAGCAGCTCGAGAATTTTCGGGCATAGATTTAGAGGACCTTGTCCAACTACTGTCGGTTGAATCACCACCTATGTCTGAAATCATCAAACAAATGCTTGTTAATGATGACACAATGACCGCGGAGATGATCGTGAAAGAACTAGGGTACTCACGTTCTGGAGAAGGGAAGTCAAGTTCAGGAACAACTGGCATCACAGAGATCATCCGAGGCACCGGTTTACCTGAAACCGGTTTACTAGTTATAGATGGATCGGGCGTAAATTCAGGGAATCAAGCTACATGTAAAATAATGCAGGAGATTGCAGACTATGAACCTGTAAAACCATTCCTTCAAGAAGCATTTCCAGTCGCTGGCGAGGAAGGGACCATAGCTGAGGAGTTTAGAAATTCAGATTTTGCTGGAAACTTAAAAGCCAAGGCATCTCGATCAGCAACAGCAGCATCTCTGCTGGGGTATTTTACTACCGACAAAGGTGAGCAGTTGACCATAAGCTTTATGGTCAACCATCAGGAAGGTGGCAATTGGACCGAAATCGAACTTGACTCGTTCTATGAAACTCTCGGAAGTTACTTACGCTCGTTTAGCTCCGGACTTCCAATTGAAATGCTCGAACCCAAATAGCATCTATGAACAATGAATAATTCCGATTCGAAAATGATAACACTTCCTATGTTTCCTCTCGGTAGTGTGATCTTTCCGGAAAGCTTATTTACCCTCAGAGTATTCGAACCTCGTTATTTGGAGCTTGTTAAAGATTGCATTGAGACTGGAGGAGGATTTGGTGTTT
>PBLQ01000073.1 GCA_002721815.1 Myxococcales bacterium | reverse complement strand
TCTGAAGGATACAACGCCGCTAGCGTGGTATGTGATGTCACTAAAGAGGAGGATGTTCAAGGGTTGATCAGTTCAGCAGAGGAGAGATTCGGTTTAATTGATGTCATGGTCAACAACGCAGGTCTGGGGGGAGATGACAATCTTGTTGAAATGGAAGATGAACAGTGGAATCGAATTTTGGATGTCACCTTAAACGGCACTATGAGGTGCACTCGGGCTGCACTTCGTCATATGGTTGGAAATGAGGCAGGGGTAATTGTTAATAATGCCAGCGTGTTAGGTTGGCGAGCTCAGGCAGGTCAAAGCCATTATGCTGCAGCAAAGGCAGGCGTTATGGCTTTAACGCGTTGCGCGGCTATTGAAGCTGCTGAATTCGGGGTACGCGTTAATGCTGTCTCGCCAAGTTTTGCTAGCCATCCTTTTCTTGAGAAAGTTAGTGACCCTAAGCTTTTGAAAGCCTTAGAGTCCCAAGAGGCGTTTGGTAGGGGAGCTGAACCTTGGGAAGTAGCCAATGTTATCGTCTTTTTGGCAAGTGACTTGAGCGGGTATATGACCGGAGAGAGTCTTAGCGTTAGTTCTCAACGGGCTTAACCAGATAATCATCAATAAGGGATATAGTTCTAGAGTACGAGTTCCGCCATCGTTCGCAACGTACTCGAATTATTTGCTCCCACAATTAATGTTGTAACGGGAGAATCTTTCCAAAGACTTAGCCTTTCAGCGATTCGCTCTTTAGGTCCAACGAGAGATATTTCATCAGCAAATGCGCTAGGTACAGCCATGATAGCTTCGTTCCTTTTTCCATTAAGAAAAAGGTTCTGAATATTTTTTGCTTCTTCTTCGTAGCCCATCCGCCCCATTAATTCAGTATGAAAATTTCGTTCCTGAGCCCCCATGCCACCGATGTAAAACGCAATAATCGCTTTCTGAGGCAGGAGGCCATCTTCGATGTTCTCGCAGATATTTACCGTAACGTTGACAGCAATTTCGAAATCCGAAGGGACTATAAAATTCGAAAGATCAAAGATATCCGGCCTTTCTGGTGAGTAATAGAGCGGAATCCATCCTTGACACATTTCAAATGCTAGAGCAATATTTTTTGGCCCCTCAGCCCCTAACAAAATCGGGATATCTGAACGAAGCGGTTCTGTAATTAGCTTTAAAGGCTTTCCTAATCCCCACGAATTAGGTGCTTCATGAGGATAGGGGAGTGGAAACATCAGCCCATCTGAGACTACCGGGCGCTCTCGTTCCCAAATCTCTCGAAGAATGCGAATTGTTTCACGCGTTCTAGTAAGTGGCTTTCCAAATGGTTGCCCATACCAGCCTTCAATGACCTGTGGTCCCGATACACCAATTCCTAAACAAAACCTTCCCCCAGATAGTCCATCAAGAGTCATAGCTTGCATCGCCAACGAGGCAGGTGTTCGAGCACCGAGTTGAGCTATACCGGTAATTAACTTTATTTTTTGTGTGTGGGCACCAACCCAAGAAAGAGGTGTAAAGGCGTCACTACTGTAGCTTTCTCCCGTCCACAGTGAATCGTATCCGAGACTTTCAGCCTCTATTGCGGTTGGGACAATATCTAATTGCGGCCTTTTGGTCCAATAGCCATATTGGGCTCCGAGCTTCACTTCATTGTACCTAGGCGGTACATGCCATCAGCGCTTGGCGCTCCTTCAGTTTCTACCATGCCCTTTTGAACCATATGGACAAGGTGGCTGTATACCGATTGTCCTGCGGCCATATAAAGAATATGAGGAGTATTGACGTACATTTTCGTGACAAGGTCCGGAATTGCCATAGGCCCTTCCAAGAGGCAGTTGAGTATCTGCTGCTCTCTATCATGACGATGCGCGATTAGGGACCGAGTGAAACTAATGGGCTCAGGGATCCTCGGCCCATGAGTTGGATAGAAGAATTCATCGGTTCTATCTAGAAGAAGGTAGAGACTATCCATGTATTCTCCCATTGCTCCTTCTGGAGATGGGATAACTGAAGTACTCCAACCCATAACATGATCGCCAGAGAAGAGGCATCTCTCTTCTTTGAAGCCAAAGCACAGGTGATTCGAAATATGCCCAGGAGTGTGAACAGCTTCAAGAGTCCAAGTTCCTCCTTTAATAAGGTCTCCATGCCCGACTTCTATATCTGGATTGAAGGCCATATCGCCAGGTTCATCTTGTTCGTGTTCATTCTCATCATCGCTCGGGAATGCCATACTTTTTTTGAGTTCTTCTAACTCTTCAGGTGTAGGCAACAGTATGTCCCAAGTAGTCGGTTTTGATCGCAAAACCTCTTCTTCTGGCAGCACAGGGTGCCGGCCAAACCCATAAATTGGTGCTCCAGTTGCTGTCTGCAGTGCTCGGCTTGCAGGAGAATGATCCTTATGCGTATGAGTAACTACAATATGAGATATTTCCTCTCCGGGTAAACCTTCGAGTATGGCATCTACGTGGGCATCGTTTTCAGGGCCTGGGTCAATAACGGCGACTTGACCTCTCCCGATGATGTAGGTTCCTGTTCCAGTGAATGTGAACCGACCAGGATTGTTGGCAATAACACGTCGAACTGATGGAGATATTTCTACAACCTTTCCATATTCTGGGTCAATGTCAGTAACATATGGGATCGTCACGATTGATTACTTTCAAATGCGGTCGTAGCAGATAGATAGGAAGGATTTTCTCCTCCACCATGGATAACAAGATTTGATCCCGATATCCAATTAGATGCTTCTGAGGCTACGAATAGGCATGCATTAGCAACATCTTCTGGGTCTCCCAATCGTCTCATTGGGATGGTTTTTTCTATTTCAGAAACACTTTCATCATCTCCATAAAAAGCTCGGCTGTCCTCTGTGAGGATTAATCCTGCAGTCACTGAGACAACTCGAATCTCCGGACCCCATTCTAGGGCTAATGTCTCCGTAGCATTAAGTAGGCCAGCTTTCGCGGCGCCATAAGCCACTCCCATAGGGTTCGCCCGCATTCCGCTCACACTTGAGATGTTGATG
Source organism: Myxococcales bacterium (assembly GCA_002721815.1). Taxonomy (GTDB): domain Bacteria; phylum Myxococcota; class UBA727; order UBA727. Next base: position 59,102 of record PBLQ01000073.1, on the reverse strand, counting down.
ATCAGCCCACCGTCACCTTTGTCAATCATCGCTTTCCTAGCCATTTGAGCGAAAATCAAAGGTGCTACAAGATTGAGATCAATTACACTTTTTGTAAATCGTTCTGAGGCTGAACTCGAGTCAGCTGGAGGCGCTCCACCAGCGTTATTTACCAGTATGTCTAAACGGCCATAGGTAGCTATGCAGTAATCGATTAGCGCCATGATTTGAGAGCTTTCCCTAACGTCACACTGGAAGTAGTCAGCGATGCTCCCTCCGACTTGAATGGTTTCCTGAGGTTGGGTTCGGGCACAAATTATTACTTTGGCTTTTTCTTTTAAGAAACTTTGAGCGATTTGTTTCCCTATTCCTTTGGTCCCACCCGTAACGATGACGACCTTATCTGCAATACCACTATCAGGATTTGCCATATGGCCCCCTATTTGATCAAAGTATTAAAAATGTTGCTTTCCTTATTGTGGCAGATCGAGGGAAGAATTGAGATAACCTTTTTAGTTATCCGGGAAATATAGACTTTCCGCGATCATGGGAGAACCAATGGCTGACAAGGTCATAACTGAAGAAGACTTCATATCTGAGTTGGAAAGCGGTATGACTATTGGTGTTGGTGGTTGGGGATCACGAAGAAAACCGATGTCACTCGTCCGAGCGATAATCCGGTCAGGTGTTACCGACTTAACCATAGTTAGTTACGGCGGGCCCGAAATCGGAATTCTATCTGCAACCAAACAATTGAAGAAAGCAGTTTATGGCTTTGTTTCTCTCGACTCGATACCTTTAGAGCCCCATTTTCGTGTTGCTCGTCAATCTGGAACAATTGAGGCTGTCGAATTTGATGAGGGAGCTTTTTATCTTGGGCTTTTAGCTGCATCACATAGAGTTCCGTTTTACCCAACAAGAGCAGGTCTCGGGTCCGATATGTTAGCTATGAATTCAGAGCTCCGAACTATCGTTTCACCGTATCCGGAACCGGGTGGGGGAGAAGGAGAAACTCTGGTAGCTATCCCCGCATTCGATATAGATCTCTCAATCATTCACATGAATAGAGCAGACGCAGGAGGCAATGGGCAATTTCTTGGTCCAGACCTATATTTTGACGACCTATTTGCTATGGCAGCGAAGCGAACATTTATGAGTTGCGAGAAAGTTATTCCTACCGAAAATTTCCTAAATGAAGGAAGCGTACATACCTTAAAGATTCCTCGAATCTTCGTAGATGGGGTAATTGAAGCTCCTATGGGAGCACATTTTACAGAATGCCTCCCCGACTACAGTAGAGATGAAGCCTTCCAAAAGATGTATGCCGCAACAGCAGCGGACAAAGAGTTGTGGGACATATTCAATGAAAAGTATCTTCAAGCTGGCTCTCATGAAGAATATTTGGCGGCTGTAAACAGTTGGGAACAGGGGTTATGATGCGAGCCGATATCTGTGTTGCAGCGATTGCTGACTGCTTTAGGGGCGAGACAGATATCCTCTGTAATCCGATAGGAATTAGTCCAATTATCGGAGGGCGTCTAGCGAAGGCAACATTTTCACCCGATGTCGTTATGACTGATGCTGTTTCGGTTTTAGCAACTAATCCTTTACCTCTTAATGACCCCGATGCTGAGCGAACAGTTGAATCCTACGTGCCTTATAGAACTATTTTTGACATTGTTTGGTCGGGAAGAAGGCACGTGATGATGGGGGCTACCCAGATTGATCAATACGGTAATCAGAACATAGCGGCTATAGGTGACTATAAAAAGCCAAAAGCACAGCTATTAGGATTGCGGGGATCACCAGGAAATTTAATCAACCACCGGACCAGCTATTGGGTGCCTAAACACTCACAAAGAAGTTTTGTTTCCGAAGTTGATATCGTTTCTGGACCTGGTTATGACCGAATGCGGGCTCTTGGACAGCCAGGAAATCGATTTCACGATGTTCACCGGGTAGTTTCAAACCTCGGCGTTTTTGATTTTGAGACGCCAGAAAATCGAATGCGTATTCGATCTATTCACCCTGGGGTTGAGATGAGTGAGGTTATAGAAAACACGTCTTTTGATCTAGTTATTCCAACAGAAGTAGATCAGACGCGTGTTCCTAATGAAGAAGAGCTTCGTATTATGGAAATTATTGACCCTACGGGGATGAGGTATCAAGAGGTGCCTGAATGAGTAGTAACCATCCAAGATTACATACTCGTATCTGTGACCTTTTCAAGATTAAGTATCCCATTGTTCAAACTGGGATGGGATGGGTTTCGACAGCTAGATTAACTGCTGCAACTAGTGCAGCTGGAGGAATTGGTTTCCTCGCAACAGCAACTCAGACTTTCGATGAGATGAAAGAGTCCGTTGTGCAAATCCAAGAGGCAACTGATAAGCCATTTGGAATTAATGTCAGAACAGATGCTCCTGATATCGAAGACCGATTAGATTGGAGCATTAAATCCGGAGTTAAGGTTGTATCTTTTGCACAAGCTCCCAAGCCGGACATGGTAAAGAAGCTCAAAGATAGTGGAGTCGTAACGATCCCAACTATCGCAGCGCGAAGACACGCTGAAAAAGTTGCAGAATGGGGGGTTGACGCGGTGATCGCTCAAGGAAGTGAAGGGGGTGGACACACTGGAGAGGTCCCCACCGCGGTTCTAGTCCCTCAAGTGACGTCAGCTGTCGATATTCCTGTACTCGCTGCAGGGGGAATTACCGATGGTAAGGGACTCGTCGCCTCACTCGCGTGGGGAGCCGAAGGTATAGCTATGGGTACTCGGTTCCTTCTTTCCGAAGAAAGCGGTGTGCCACAAAGCGTAAAGCAAGCATACTTTGAATCGGCAGTCACCGATACGGTCCGCACTCGAGCAATTGATGGTGTCCCCCAACGAGTTATAAATACCACAATGGTTCGAGGTCTAGAATCAGCAAAATTACTTCGATTTCCTCGGGCGATGATCAATGCCCTCAAGTTTCGGCGTCTAACGCAAACATCATTTCCCGATCTAATTAGTGAAGCAATTTCAATGAAGAGAAATCAGGACCTCACATGGTCTCAACTCATGCTTGCGGCCAATGCTCCTATGCTCACAAAAGCAACAATGGTTGAAGGCAACCATGAGATAGGGATTATGCCAACGGGAGTTGGTTTGGGCGTAATAAATTCGGCTCCGCCAGTTGAAATGATCATTCGAGGTATTATCTCCGAAGCATCTGACATATTAAGTGGATTAAATCAACACAACCTTTAACTAGTTGGGAAGTTATGGACCTATTCTTCGACTCAAATCAGACAGCTTTTCGTGATGAGATCCGACACTGGATTAATGAGAATAAGCCCAATGACCGTTGGGCGCCTATGGATACCCAGCTAGGGTTTGAACAACACAGGACATGGGAACGAACGTTATTTGAAGCAGGGTGGTCAGTTCCGAATTGGCCAAAAAAATATGGTGGACGTGACTGTTCTCTAATTGAATGGCTTTTATATGAAGAAGAGTATTATCTCTCTGGGGCGCCAGGCAGAGTGAATACAAATGGCATAAGTCTCCTTGGACCAACCCTTTTCAGTTGGGGGACAGAAGAACAGAAAGATCGATTTCTTCCAAAAATGGCAAATGGCGATGAAATTTGGGCTCAAGGTTGGTCAGAGCCAGACTCAGGCAGTGATTTAGCTAGTTTAAAAACGGTTGCCGTGCGTGATGGAGATCACTACGTGATCAATGGCCAGAAAACATGGTGCTCAAGAGGGGCGTGGGCTGACTGGATTTTCTGTATCGTTCGGACGGACCCTACTAGTGAACGCCACGCAGGGTTGAGTTACCTTCTAGTACCTGGAGATTCTCCTGGTTTGATTAGAAGGCCTGTCTCTCGTCTTGACGGGGAACCCGCATTCGCTGAAATTTTTTTTGACGATTGTAGAGTTCACGTTGAAAATTTACTTGGAGATGAGGGAGCTGGTTGGAGCGTAGCCATGGCAACCGCGAGCAGTGAGCGCGGATTAAACTTACGAGCACCCGGAAGGTTTTTAGCAGCGGCTAACCGATTAGTTCAGTTATATATGAAAGCAATAGAACGAAATCCACTTCTTCCGTCTGCTATTCGAGATCAGGTGGTCGATGCCTATGTTAATGCGCAAGCATACCGATACCAGGTGTTTCAAAAAGCAACAATGCTGATGGAAGGTGGAACTCTAGGAGCTGAAGCCAGTTACATGAAGCTTTTCTGGTCAGAACTTGATATTGAGATTCATGCCTCAGCTCTTCGCATGCTTTCTGAACAAGGTGAGCTTGTTGAGGGTGCGCCAGATGCTGAAGATAGCGGAAATTGGATGTCGGGGTACTTGTTCGCGCTTGCAGGGCCGATATATGCGGGCACAAACGAGATTCAGAGAAATATCGTTGCAGAACGTGTCCTCGGGCTGCCAAGGAAGTAAACATGTCGTTAGGTAGTCCCAGAAAGTTAATGCTTATAAGGCGGTTTGAATGAAATTCTCTTTCAAAGATGAGCAGCTGCTTTTTGCTGAGGCAACCCGTGAGATGTTAAGGAAGGACTGCTCACCTGAGGCGATTAATGAGTTCGTTGAATCTGATTCCGCTGCCATGCCTGAACTATGGAATTCATTCGCTTCTATGGGGGTACTAGGAATAACAGCTTCTGAAACGCTGGGTGGTTTAGAAATGTTAGATCAGGACTTTGTCTTGATTATGGAAGAATTAGGCCGCGCCGCTTGTCCTGAACCAGTTATGGAACACGCTGTTTTGTCTATTCCTTTACTGGAGGAATGCAATAACAAAAGCCAGTATACGAGTATTCTCGAATCTGCAATTAATGGGGAACATCGCCTTTCGGTTGCCCTTGAGAGCCAATATGTCGTCGGAGCTGACTCGGCTGACTACCTCCTCTTATTTCGTGACAGTCTTTTGCACCTAGTAGCTAAAGAATCTATCGTCCTTCAGCGTCAAGCGTCCGTTGATTCTTCCCGCAGACTCTTTTCTGTCAAGTGGGATACAAACTCCGGCACAGTCATTGAAGGCGACTCTGATAAGGTTCGGTCGCTGATTGAAATCACAAAGTTAAGAGCCGAAGTCTCTACTGCTGCCCAATGTATAGGGGTAGCCCAGCAGTTATTGGATATGACAGTGCAGTATGTACAAGAACGTAAACAATTTGGAAAACCAGTTGGAGTTAACCAAGCGATAAAACATCACCTCGCTGACACAGGGAAGGCAATAGAATTCGCTCGACCTATGGTGTACAGGGCAGCTTGGTCTCTTAATAAGGGTGACACTGAAGCAGAACTCGCAGCTCACATGGCAAAGTTACTTGCATCAAAAGCTGTTGACTTAGCATGTAAAACTTCTCTTCAGTGCCATGGAGCTATTGCATATACTCTGGAGTATGACTTGCAAATATGGTTGAAAAGAGGGCTAACTCTGTCTTCCTCCTGGGGAGACATCTACAGGCAGCGAGAAAGAATTGCTGACTGTTTAGGTCTTTAAAGCTGACCTTATCATCAAGATCCCATACACTCCTATGGGTGGGGAAAGCTCATTTGAGCTGCTAAGGGCTCTCTACCTGACGGAGGATGCATGGAAGAAGATGTTCTATCTGCTGCAAGCGAATTGCGGGACGCTATACATAACCTGGCACAAATGACAAGAGAGGTAGAGCTAGGCTCAGAACAACTGCTAGCAGCCAAGCTGCTTGTCGAGACAGCAAGCGAGAAATTGCAAGGAGAGCCCCTTCTTCACTGGTCCGAAAAACCAGAGGGATCTAGAAAACAAACATCGAAAAGTTACCGCAGTCGATCCTTGTTTCAAGGAGAATTGCACCCATTCTCACCGCCCGTACACTGGGATTTACACTCTGGACCAGATGGGCAGCCAGGATACTTATTTGAAACAACTCTATCTTCGCTATATGAAGGTGCGCCGACGTCAGTTCATGGAGGGTACATAGCCGGACTCTACGACGAACTATTTGGAGCAGTTCAAAGCTTAGCCGAAGGGGAAACAGGATATACAGGTAAATTAACCGTCAGATACAGGTCATTCACTCCTACAAACAAGAAACTCATATTTAGAGGATGGGTTACCCAAAATAGTGGTAGAAGAATCAGTGTTAAGGCTACTTGTCACGATGGACAACGCTTATGTTCAGAAGCCGAAGCGCTCTTTCTGCGGTTAGAGCAAGAAGACGAACTATAGAATGGCAAATCTATTATTCGTATGCACAGGAAATGCTGCCCGTTCAGTCATGGCAGTTACCATGATGCGAGATATGACTTCTACCTTAGAAATCCGAGGAGCAGGGACTTTCTCTATTCCCGGGTTGCCGATGAGCCAGAGGACCAGAGAAGCACTCGCAGGAATGAACCTTTCGGACCCCAAGCACCGAAGCCATCAATTAGAAAGCGAAGATTGCCATTGGGCTGACCTCATAATCGTATTCGAGTCGGAGCATGTGCAATATATTCGACGTAAGCACCCTGAAGCAACCTCTATTACAGGTACTCTCCCTCGTATCGCAAAGTTTCTCAAGGCTTCACAATCAGACTTTGCACATAGAGTCACCGAATTACAATTAGGTGACGTCATGATAGAACCCTGGGAGGAAGTACAAGATCCAGCTGGCGGTGATCAGGATATTTTTGATGCATGCGCTCAAGAAATAAAAGGGTATCTCTCTTCGCTACAGGAGAACTTGAATGGATAATAAAATCCCAAATTCGCTATTGGTGATTCGCCAACGGGCTGTAGAGCGTCCACGATTCCGAGGAGTTCTTCATACCTGGTGTTTTTTCCTTTCTATTCCAATTGCGGTTGTACTTATTTGGACGGCACCATCAGCTAGAACGGCCTTCGCAGCGTTTGCATTTTCCTTCGGTATTTCTGCGATGTTGGGTATAAGTGCACTATTTCACCGAACTGATTTCGATGACAGGCAATGGTTGAGATTCCGTAGGTTAGACCATGTCGGGATCTACTTTTGCATAGCTGGAGGGTACACGCCTATCGGCATGCTTGTTGTAGATGGATGGCTTCAATTAACCCTTCTGATATCAGCGTGGGCTGGAGTTGGTGTCGGGTGCTTGTTACGCTTTCTGCCCTTTGAACCACCGTATGGGTTAATGAATGCACTGTTTCTTACTCTCGGGTGGGTATCAGTTCTGGCATTGCCCCAAATGTGGGACACCTTAGATCGCCCATGGATGATATTGCTGGGATTAGGAGGGCTTCTCTATACCTTCGGTGCCTTTATCGTAGGATTACGAAAACCAGATCCTTGGCCTTCAATTTTTGGGTACCACGAAATTTGGCACCTTATGGTTGTAGCTGCAGCAGCTCTCCATTACGTAGCCATGGCGTTCGGAGTGCTACCGTTAGGGAAGCAATAGAAATCTTTCCTGAGAGCTAAGAGCATGACAAATAGCTATTCGTATATAGATTTAAACCTGTTCGAAGAGGAACTTAGATGCCTGTAGGCCCCCATCCGAAACCATGGCCTGATGACGCTCGACTAGACCCTGAACTTCTGCTGAATGGGGACAGTAGAAATGTTATTGACCGGTATAGATATTGGACACGAGAAGCAATAATAGAAGATCTTGATGCGGTTCGACATCCATTCCACGTAGCAATAGAGAATTGGGAGCATGACTTTAATATAGGAACCGTTGTTCGAAACGCGAATGCTTTCATGGCAAAAGCTGTCCACATTATCGGTAAACGGCGCTGGAATAGGCGAGGAGCGATGGTTACAGACAGATATCAGCATGTTCAACACCACAAGACGGTAAAGGAATTTTCGTCATGGGCTAAAGCTGAGAATATAGCAGTACTCGGCGTCGATAATATTAGGAACTCAGTCCCTATTGAAACCACGAAACTTCCAGAACATTGTGTTTTAGTTTTTGGCCAAGAGGGCCCAGGGCTAAGCGCTGAGATGATTAGCGAATGTCAAATAATATTAGCGATAACTCAATATGGATCTACAAGATCGATCAATGCCGGAGTCGCAAGTGGTATAGCTATGTACGAATGGTTATCTCAAAACGGCTAGAAGCTTTTTCATTGCCTATTCGAACGGAGGAAATGTTCCTTCCATATAGGCCTGTTCTTCGATTTTTTCATTAATTCTCCAACCTGATTCCGTTCGAATACACGTGTCGTTATACCATCCCCCAACTGTGAATATGTGAAGTTGTTCGCCAGCAGGATCATAGACTCCTTCTTCGTTAATAGGAACCCCCATAGGGTTAGAAAATATTGTTCGACACGTTGCCGAATCACCATCAATTTCGATTAAAGATTTGCCGATTAAGTGTTGGGTCATGGGGAAAATAGCCAAACTATTCTGAAGCCATAGCTTGATGGAAGGATAATCTCCTTTCCCTTCAGGGCCGCCAGAACTTTCATAGTCGAGATGGGCATCTTCAGTAAAGACACTATCTAGCAGGTCCCAGTCCTTAGAGTCGATTGCTTCAATGTAACGAACCATCAATTGCTCTATTTCAAGACGATCGCTTATTTCGGTTATCTCCATATTTGACTCCTAAACGATTCGACTATTCCTATCACCCCAGTATTCATCTCGGAGAAGGCGTTTATATAGTTTTCCAGTTGGATGTCTTGGGAGTTCATCTCTAAAGTCGACAGTTCTCGGGCATTTAACCTTTGCTAGTTGCTCATGGCAAAAAGTTAGCAACTCTCTCTCCACATCCGCACTTGCTGACTCAGGGTCAATCAGCTGGACTACTGCCTTCACTTCTTCACCTAAGTCATCGTTTGGAACTCCAAAAACTGCTGCATCTAAAACCTTGGGATGCATAGTGAGCACGTTCTCAGCTTCTTGGGGGTAAATGTTTACTCCACCGGAAATAATCATGAAGGCTTTTCGGTCAGTGAGGTAAAGGTAGCCATCTTCATCAAGACGACCAATATCGCCAAGAGTCGACCAGCCATTTGCGAGTCGCGCACCCTTTGTTTTCTCTGGATCATTGTGGTACTCGAAGGTGGAATCACTTTCAAAATAAACTGTTCCGATTTCCCCAACCGGTAATTCTTCCCCATCGTCATCGACGATGTGTAACGTCCCCTGTATCGCACTTCCAACGGTCCCTTCATGCTCAAGCCATTGTTGGCTATTGCAATAACAGAAACCATTCCCCTCAGTTCCTGCATAATATTCGTGAATGATTGGCCCCCACCAATCAATCATTTGTTTCTTGACAGGTATCGGGCACGGAGCTGCTGCATGAACAACTCCTTGAAGAGAGGTGACGTCAGCTTTATCGCGTACACTCTGGTCGAGCTTCAATAGGCGTACAAACATCGTAGGGACTACTTGGAGGAATGAAATCTGATACTTCTCTATGCTTTCCAACATTTCGTCGGGGCTGAATCTTGGCATTACAACTACCGTTCCTCCGATTTTGTGAATTCCTCTGCAGAATCTAAGCGGGGCTGCATGGTAGAGCGGGGCAGGAGAAAGGTAATTTGTTTCTTGATTTGCGCCAAATAGAGCTCCCATTAGAGCAGTAACTCCGTCAGTTTCTCCCAGAGAGGTACCAGGGAGAGGTACTTTCACTCCCTTGGGGCGTCCAGTGGTTCCAGAAGAGTAGAGCATGTCAGCACCCTCAATTCTCGGACCTACCGGGCTAAGAGGCTGCTGGTCCAAGAGGTCTTCTAGAGAGTCAAATCCATCAATATTCCCCCCGACGCATAACCGAAGAGAAACATCAGGTATTTCTGAAGCAACCTCTAGAGCTTCAGCCCCTTTATAAGGCGAAGTAATGAATGCCCTTGCCCCACAGTCCTTTATGATGTATTCAATCTCCGGTGCAGTTAGGCGAGAACTGATAGCTGTGTAGTACAGGCCGGCGTAATGGGCGCCCCAACAGATAGGTAAGAATTCAAGTCGATTCTCCAGACATAAGGCAATATGATCTCCGGCCTTAAACCCTGCATTTTGTAGAAGGTTTGCCATCTTTTCTGCGTAAGAGTGGAGCTCCTCGTATGTCATGTTTTCACCAGTATCTGACATTACAAGAGCGGGCTTATTTGGATGACTTTTTGCATGAACGCCGGGATACATAACTTTCCTTAATTCAACTTTCTCTAGGTTCTTCGAAGTAAATACCAAGATACCCCTAAGACTTAGCCCCGCCCAATTAGATCATTTAGATCGTGAAAGATTTTGGCCAATCATCAGGGCGGAGTAAAGCATCTGATCCGCCATCAACGATGACTACCGAGCCACACATAAAGTCTGCTGCGTCAGAGAGCATCATTTCTATCCACTTAGCAATTGTTTCAGGAGATCCGAAACCCCCAGCAGGAATCGGTAATGTCTTGATGGCATCCCCAAACTCTTCGTCATCTAGGCCTCCTTGCAGAAGAGGGGTAAGTATCGCTCCAGGAGCTATTGCGTTTAATCTAATTCTGGACCCAGCCCACTCTTCAGAAGGGGCAGATCTTCGGACGAAACGAGCAACCGCCGTCTTCGAAGCTGCATAAGCAATAGCCATTGAGGCCATGCCGGAATAGCCTCCAAGAATTTGATTACATTTCTCTTCATCAAAAGCGAGACATGCTTCTATAAGGCTTTCAGGAACATTTGGTGTAATAGTCGTTGAGTTTGAAGACACAGCTACCACTTTCGCAGTGGAATTCGAAACAGCTAAAGCTTCGCGCAATCCATTGATAATCTTGACTGTCCCCAACCAGTTGATAGAAATAATCTTCTCGGGGTCATAGGGCGGTCCCACCCCTGCAGAAGTAACAAGGCCATCTAAAGCACCTCCTGCTCTATCAAGCGTTTCTGATATAGCTTGATTCCTGCCATCGACGTTACTTAAGTCCGCTATAACATCCGCATCATTAAGGTCGATCCCGATAACATTAGCGCCATCCGACTCTAAAGAATTCCTTAAGGATGCTCCAATGCCAGATGCACTTCCTGTAATTGCGATCGTTCTCTCTTTGTTGGAAGGCATATAAAGGTTTTAGACCATACTCCTTAAATAAACAATCAGAGGGGAAAGAGGATTTTTGTCTGAAGCAGGCCAAACTGGGAAAGTGACTCAAGACAAAGAACTGGGGCCTTCATCAGAAGTCCCACATAACCCAATCACTCCGACAGGAGATAGAAATATATGGGAAGCTTTGTTCCCCTTGTTCGCTTTCATTGTCGTTAATCGCTTGTTTGGTTTGCTATGGGCGATTGTTGTAGCGACGGTTTGGTCGCTAAAAATTACATTTCAAAGATACCGACAGGGATACCCTATCGGCCGATTTTTGCCAATAGTAACTATCGGGATTATTGCTAGGGGAGTCGTTGGAATCATTACAGACAGCGAAGCAGTGTATTTCGGAATCGGAATCGGAATCAAGGCGTCGGTCGGCTTAGCGCTCATTATTTCCGTTTTTCTGAAAAAAAATCTGCTGGCGAAATATGCGCCGCTCATTTTAGGCCTCAAAAAAAGCATTACATCTCAAGAGGTCTATGTGAAGGCCATGAACCATATTTCAGTATTTATAGCTTTCGCACAATTTTCCAGCTCTGCATTCGATATTTGGCTATTTAACAATGCCTCGGTTGACGGGTATTTAATCATCCGGTTTTTTGTAAATTGGCCCTTCACGACACTTGTAATACTCGGATCCTTCTTTTACTTAAACCGACGTTTGAGCCAGATTCAAGACTTTCCTGGGCTAGCAACAATTATGGAAGAAAGACTAGCGAAAGATGACCCAGGTCAAGAGCGTAAGTGAAGTACGAACGAGACTTGAGGTATGACCTAAATGAGATATAAGGAGGAACCAGATGGTTAAAGATGATTTAATCGGAAGTGGAGTTCTAGTAACTGGAGGTGGTACTGGCATAGGTAAAGCATGTGCTGCTTCCTTAGTGCGCAATGGCGCTTCAGTTACTATCTGTGGACGAACCGAGGGGCGACTTCAGCAGGCACAAGAAGAAATCGCACAAGCCAGTGGTAGGGAAGAAAAGATTCAGTATCGGGTTTGTGACGTGACTGAAGAGAAACAGGTAGAGGAGGCTATGGCAGCAGCTTCCCATTTTGGAAACGGACTTAATGGAGTGGTTGCCAATGCAGGAGGAGGCGGAGCACTAGCCCCATATCACCTACAAGGTCTTGAGGAGTTCACTAGGGTCCTTCACCTCAACGTATTGGGGACAATGCTATGCATAAAGCATTCGGTTCCCTACTTAAAAGAGTCAGGAGGCGGTTCATTTGTAGGAATGTCGTCAATCGCTGGGCATCTGACTCATCTTTGGTTCGGAGCGTACCCTGCAGCAAAAGCTGGGATAGAAGCGATGATTAGGAATGCAGCAGATGAATTTGGGAAGTCGAACATCCGCTTCAACGCAGTTCGCCCAGGCTTTATTGCAACTGAGATAATGGAGGGAGTTCCTAGAGACAGCGAAACCTTTAAGTCCTACATAGATAATACGCCCATGGCAGATATCGGGACTCCTGAAGATGTTGCCTCCTTGGTGAAATTCTTGATCAGTCCAGATTCCCGATGGATTACCGGTCAATGCATCAATGTTGATGGAGGGCATTCACTTCGTAGAGGTCCCCAGTTCACTGAATTCTTAGTAGGCCTAACAGGCGAGGAAATTCTGGGAGATCCTAAAAGGTAGAAGCTAACAATCAGTATCAAATACCCGGCCTGTTTGATCATAGATCAGTTATAACAAGAAATATTTCAGATTTCCTTTTCGAGCTGCATAAGGCATGAAGCCAGCCCATAAACAAATGAATTCGGCATTTCGACAGGATCAGCGAGTAACTTAATGCTGGCTATACGTTCGAGAAAGATTTCAAAGAAAAGTTTTATTTCCAATCGCGCTAATGATGCCCCCAAGCAAAAATGAGTACCGAACCCAAAAGCAATGTGATGATTGGGATCTCTAGCAATATTTAGATTTTCCGGATCGTCAAAATGAGAAGTGTCACGGTTTGCAGAAGAATACATAAGAACAATCTGCTGCCCTTTTCGAATTACCTCTCCACCAATTTCATAATCCTCTGTAGCTACGCGGCACATATTATGGATAGGCGTAACAAATCGAATAAATTCTTCTACCGCTAAATCTAGGTTGGCTCCATTCTTCAAAAGATCCCATTGGTCAGGATTTTTAGCCAGCTCTAAAAGACTCCGAGCTATAACTGTCCTTGTCGTTTCTGCACCACCATCTAGTAATAGAAGGCAGTCGCTAATGATTTGATCCAACCCAAAGTCTGTCTTATCTCTTAAACCATTTTTTTCAGCTTCGATCCAAGTACTCATAATGTCATCACTAGGGGATTTGAGTTTTTCTTCATATAAATCTGAACAAGCTTGAACGAATTCAAAAACAGCATTTGCCCCAGCTTCATTGGCATATCTCGGACCACCCCCAAGAGCTATCGTTTCTTCGGACCACCGTTGCAGTGCAGGCCAAAGTCGATCCGGGAATCCAAGCAGGTGACCTATCATCATTGCTGGTAGCGGGGCAGCTAGCTCCCCGACAATATCAACAGGTCGATCTTCTGAAGTAGCATTATCCAATAACCGGTGGACTGCACCTTCAATATGTGGGGTCCAAGAATTAACTGACCTAGGCGTGAACCGCCGAGACACAAGCAATCTTCGCACACTATGCTCTGGGTCATCAAGACCAATAATTGACTTGTCAGCGGGCATATTCGGGCGGTACCCCCCCTTGTCTCTGTCCGAATTAATGAACACCGTCTTATTCTTCTCAATTTCAACTATGTCGTCATATCTTGAAATTCCCCAGAGCTCGTTTGTTGCATCCCAATACACTGGGCACTCAGACCTCATCCACTGATATGCCGCATACGGGTCATCTACGTAGAATTCGCCATCTAGTAGATCGATCATCCTATCAGCCATATTTCTTCACCGTAGCTTCTATATGGGGTCTATGCTCTTTGGTAAGTAATATTCATAGGTTGTTAACAGATAGTTTAAGAAACACTGCCAGGACGGTCTCCGAAGAACTAGAACGCGATACCGTGAATGTATGACTTTGGATATCGATATAGCGAAATATGGACTCTTGCAGTCAGTTGTGGATCAGAAAAACTATGAGAGATCCATCAGCAGATTCCGAGAAGCTGGGATTCTATTACCTACCTTTGAACAACTTTCCAACCCTTCTTCAATTCCCGAAAAGATCCTTACTAAATTAGAAGAAATTGACCCAAACGAAGCTCACCCACTTAATCTCTTTCGTGTGCATTGGTACAATTCTTTTCAGAGTACTCGCCAAACAGCTTTGCCGGAACATATCCTTCTTCCGAAGGAATTAACCGGTGTTGATGCTCAAATTGTTCTTTTGTTCGGTAACCGTTTTCCAATGATTACTGCACATAAAGTACTCGCAGCATATTCATGCTTTTTGCCACGAGTAGTTAGTGGACAGTTCAATCCTGATATACATCGTGCAGTGTGGCCATCTACCGGAAACTATGCTCGCGGAGGAATAGCAATCTCGACTCTATTGCAAAGTCGAGGTGTCGCAGTGCTGCCAGAGAACATGAGCAAAGAGCGTTTCGACTGGTTAGACAAGTGGGTACTAGATCCAGAGGACGTAATACGAACACCTGGATCAGAAAGCAATGTCAAAGAGATTTATGACGCGTGCAATGAACTGCAGAAGGACGAAACCAACTTCATCTTTAATCAGTTCTCAGAGTACGCGAATCACATAGGACATTACAAGGTAACTGGGAAAGCTCTAGGTCATGTCTTCGAGACAATGCGAATGGCTAACCCTGATCTTGAATTGAAAGCATTCGTATCTGCTTCTGGTTCTGCAGGAACCCTAGGAGCAGGAGATAGATTAAAGGACGATTTCGGAGCAAAGATCGTTGCCGTTGAAGCATTAGAATGCCCTACCATGCTCTACAACGGATACGGGGAGCACAATATCCAGGGAATCGGAGATAAACATATCCCTCTAATTCATAACGTCATGAATACGGACATAGTCGTAGGAGTCAGTGATCAAGCAACTGATAGGTTGAATCTAGTTTTTACAACTGATGAGGGGAAAAAATTCCTTGTTGAAGAAATGGGGATAGATGCAGAAATTGTTATGAATCTCTGCCATTTTGGTTTCTCTTCAATCTGCAATATGACAGCTGCAATAAAGACTGCAAAAGCTCTCAACCTTGGCGAAAACGATGTTGTGATAACTGTTGCAACTGATGGTTCTGAGCTTTACGAGAGTGAAAAACAACAATTGTTGCAAAGTGAATTCAATAGTGATTTCAATATGGGTCATGCCAGCGAGATAGCATCCACTTTTCTTAAGGAGATTAATACCGAACATCTATTGCAATTGGATGAAATAGGTAGGGAGAGAATTTTTAACTTAGGTTATTACACATGGGTAGAGCAACAAGGAGTTAGTGTAGAAGATTTTGACGCTCGGCGGAATCAGAAATTCTGGGACTACCTTCACACTATGACGCCGGCATGGGACATTATGGTCGAAGAGTTCAATGATCAGACAGGTGTGACGGTCTAGGTGCTTGAACAAACAAATGCCTCAAGTCAATCCTGGCTTCCTACTCCTCCTGGGGCGACTTGGCCAACACCTGAAGAGTCTGCATCAACCCCATATATTAAATGGAGAAAGTTCCTATGGTCATGGCAGTATGCTATTGACAAAGGCTGGACCGATGAAGATTATGTTTCGTTAGTAACCAAAATTGATAAAGCAATTGCAACTATAGATGGTTCCGGGTTCCGAATAACTCCTACAGGAACATGGATAGGCGCTTCAGATATGCTTCCAAGTTTCTGTCTTTGGAAGGACGAAACCAACAATGTTGCCGGATCCCATAAAGCAAGGCACTTAATGGGAGTTCTACTCCATTTAGCTGTTAATGCCACTCATACAGACCAAAGATTAGCGATATCTTCATGTGGAAATGCAGCAATAGGCGCAGCAACGGTTGCCCGGGCTGTCAATAGGCCGATAGATGTCTATATACCTACTTGGGCAAGTCCAAATATAGTGAATCAGCTTGAGAAGCTGGATGCCACCATACATGTATGCGACAGGAAGCCGGGCGAGCTGGGGGATCCATGTATGAATCAGTTTCAAGAAGCCATCAATAAAGGTTCACTTCCTTTTACGGTCCAAGCCTCTGAAAATATTTTGGCTCTAGACGGTGGAAGAACGTTGGGGTGGGAACTAGCAGAGGTGATTTCGTCTAATGCTATAGATCATCTCTTTATACAAGTCGGAGGTGGAGCCCTGCTTACAAGCTGCACCATAGGCCTATTAGAAGCTAAAGAATTCGGAATTCTGGAGACGGTTCCTAAAGTATGCGCTGTCCAAGCTGAAGGGTGTGCGCCGTTCGATAGAGCCTGGAAAGGTCTTCCTCAAGAAGTAGCAGCCCAAGAAAAGATCGATTACGCAATTTCTAATGCTGCATCGTTAATGTCTCCTTGGGAGAAACCAGAAAGTCTCGCAACTGGGATCCTCGATGATGTCACCTATGACTGGATTGGCGTTGTAAAAGCCCTCGCTTATACAGGAGGAGAAAGTATCCTAGCTTCAGAAAAAGAAATATCCATAGCCTACGATTTAGTGAATCTACAAGGTATAAATGCTGAACCTACTGGATCGGCCGGTCTAGCGGGGGTAATGTCCGCAATGAAATTAGGCTATCTGCAGCATTCAGACCGAGTGGGGGTTCTATTAACTGGAGTTCTTCGTTAGATAGAAATGGTTGAGTGTTATTGAATAGTTGTTCGGTCATTTCGAGCTAGCGTGACCCAGATGCGTCCAGGGGGGACCTTTAGGTCACTGCCATTCTCATCTTGGATGGAAAACCATTCAGTGTCTGTTTCTCGTGACCATGTTCCTGAGACAACTTTCCCTTCAGCTAGTATCCATGCAGGCCCGCTTCCCGTTGTTACTGTTACAGGTACGACGCGCCCAGATGTGCAGCCATAACATGTCATATACACGTCCATTTCAAAAACTATAAGCGTGTCAGCAGAAACTCGCTGGGCGTTTCCTTCGGAATCTAGATAGTAATGGGGGTTATCTGTTGTATCCTTTTCGTAATGATTTAGGACAGGGTTCCAATACCAGCTTGAAGAAAACTCGTATGGGTAGGTCATCGATATTTGTGTTGCTGGTGTTGCATCTTCCGGCATTTCCCCAAAATTCCACAGAGCTTCCAGAGGTTCGTCGTAATCGCCCCTATCGTCTAGTGTGCGTAAAGCAACCGTGTCACCATAGAGATTATGAGGGGGGTAACGGTCGCTTATTCGGAATGTTCCTTCTGGCTCCAAGAAGTAGCGAACTGATGAATTCCAAGCTAATTCATACACCCAGTCTTGCCCACCCGAATTAACGAAACTTGCTGCGAAAGGATTTTGAAGGGCGATATCGGTTGGGCGCATCGAGCGTATTGGTCCTATGTATTCGACATCGGATGCCTGAAAGAACGCGAGATAGCGAGTTAGGCCTTCCACCCATATCTCAAAAATGAGGTCAGCTTTTTCGATCCCAGATTGGGGGCGGGCCTCCAGATGGTTGTCTACTTTTACACCTAGAATTCTTCGAGTGAGACTTTCTTCAGAAACAGCGGTTCCATTTAGAGGAGACCGAATAATTCCATCTTTCTCGTCTTGTTCAAACTGAGACAAAACAGGGGTTGGTGTAGGAGCGGGGGATGAACTATCGGGGGTTTCTGTAGGTGTTGGTGTCGGCGGACTTGTTGGCGTTGGCTCGGGAGTGCTTTTTTCTTCAATAGTTTCTTCGACAGGGGTGCTGTTCCCGCCACACGCCGTCAGCAGAAGGGCAGTGGCTGTCAAAAGAAGAGTGATCCAGATTAGTGGAGCGCCCCTCGAGTTGCGATGTGAATTAGTAGAATTTGACACTTGACGATAGTAGGGGAAATTCTTCTCTAGCTGAAGTCATCAAGGAAGATTTCTATAATTAACATTTACATGGGAGATTTTATATATATGCTTGGATTTTGGTTGATTGGAAATTTCTAACCTTTACTTAAACCCGATGCTCTCATCAATGTACTCGTTTGTAAAAATATCTGAAGGGCCTATCTTTTTTGTATTGATTCCAGCTTTTTCCATAAGGTCAATCACCTCTTGGACCCGATCTTGATCCATGTCTCCAACTATGTCATTCGTTCCATTTCCTACAAGACCTAATTCCGATTGGATGTTTACCGAATAATTAGCGATCTCTTCGCCGTAAACCCAAGAACTATTGAACGATTCAACCACATCAACAATTAGGGCGTTGGTATTGTCAGGGTTCGAACTAAAGCTCACAACAGCCCTCTGAATTATCGGAACCAAATCTTTCAAACAGGAATCGAGAGAGACTTGATCGTCAGATCTAATCGCTAAGGTTTGAGAATAAACAGGGAATCCAGCGTCGTGGAGGAGCTGATATTTAACATCTTTGCCCCACTCTTCGTATGTATTTTTGTAATTGTATGGCTCTGCGGAAGCAAATCCTTGCTGGGCGATCGATCCCTGATTTGCAATAAAGTTAGCTGGGGATCCGTCATACGAAGGATCTACCTGATCTGCAGACCATATCCCTTGTGCGATAAAGACCTCTGAGAATACTTCTGGTCCAAATACGCTGATTGTGACTTTTCTCTTTCCTAAGTCTTCAATGGACTCAATATCTGGGTAGGTATCCGGGTCCCACATGATCATTTGTGGATTTTTTTCAAGTGGCGCAACCACTGACAGAAGAGGGGCACTATCGAACCGGGTGATTTGACCCTCTGTATTTGCATAGCCCAAGGT
This sequence comes from Myxococcales bacterium, assembly GCA_002721815.1. Taxonomy (GTDB): domain Bacteria; phylum Myxococcota; class UBA727; order UBA727. The sequence goes on along the minus strand of PBLQ01000073.1, from coordinate 40,276 downwards.
AATACTAGTATCGGTATACATGTGACTTGCTACTGGGGTGAAGCCAATAGCTGGTCCGCCAGTCCTTACCTCAAGTCCAATGCCGGTATCAACTTCTCCATCGTGAAGGGTGCCAGAAACTGAGCGATTTTCATTATCTATCAAGTAGATGCCGTCTCCGAAAAGTTCGTAAGTCGCCCCGTACTCTGACTCGGGATACCAGTCTGTCTGAATAATGATTGGATTCGGGCAGGAGGCCAAGCCTTGCGCTGCTGCATCTTTATCTTTTTTTTCATTTGTGTTTCCTCCGCAGGCGAGTAGCCCACTAAGGGATAAAGGCACCATTGTGATTAGCAATAGTCTTATAAATGTCTCTTTTTTCATCTCTCGTTCCCTCCGCTGGCATTATCCAGATCAGGTATAGGGTCAGTGGTGGAATGACCACTTTCTCAGCCTGGCGTTCCAAGCTCCCCGGTGGCTTTAGCTTAGTCGACAATTTCGAACGGATGCATAATTCCTAGGGATCTTGAAACTCAAAATGCTAACTACAGATATTGCATCATTAGGATTCCTATTTTAGCTATGAAATTAAGTCAGCCCTTTCTGACCAATTGCCGATTGCTTTGTTCTGGATCCAGGTAAATAGGAGAAAGACCGCAACACCAAGAGCAGATGAGAGAATCACAGCAGTAAGTAGTTCCTCTCCTTGTAGCTCGCTTGAAAATCGCTTAATTAATTGCCCAAGGCCGACCTCGCCCTTTCCAAAAAAGAAATCACCAACGATTGCGCCGATCACAGAAAGCCCAGCAGAGATCCTCAAACCAGCGAAGATAGCAGGCAATGCAGCAGGAATCATAAGTTTTCTGAGTCTTACAAACCTATTGGCGTTATGAAGAGTAAATAGCGCATGCATATCCTTTTCCGCTGACTGCAAGCCGAAAAGGGTATTGACGATAATAGGAAAGAGGGATATAAGAATGCACACGACAACCCTTGACGTTTGGCCAGACCCCCACCAAAACATGATCAAAGGCACGACGGCTAGAATCGGTATTGCTTGTAAAGTAACTAAATACGGAAATAAGGCCTTTTCCACTGATGCTGCTTGACTCATAATTACAGCAAGGAGAAAGCCTACCAATATCGCAAAAAACAGCCCGATACCGGCAACCTTCGTCGAGGACCATAGAGATTGCAGCATTTCGCTCATGCCATCACGTCCGCTCCAATCTAAAAAGCCATTAGTTAGCACTTTATGAGGAGGTTGAAGCAGGAATCTCCTACTTTCGTCAAGTATGGCGTAAGAGACTAGATACCAGATCCCAATGATTAATGATCCGAAAAAAACCGGAGGGAAAAGGTTTGAAAAAAATAGCCGAAAACGGTGGAAACGATTCCTTCCTTTCAAGGAGTTCTTTTCACTATCGTGAATTACATGTCCAATGCCTTCAGTCATGATCGACTCCACGAAGAGCGCTAGAAATTTCTCCACATACTTCAGCAAAGTTAGGATCAAACCTTTGCTCAGGTACTCGAGGATAATCAAACGGAATATCGAACTCGGCTATCACTCTCCCAGGTCGTTCTGACATGACGTAGACTTTTGTCGAGAGGTAAACAGCTTCAGAAATAGAGTGAGTAATGAAGAGGCTCGAGAATCCTTCTTTCTGAAATAGGAGTTGTGTTTCGTCGTTGAGCTTCTCCCTCGTGATCTCATCAAGCGACCCAAAAGGTTCATCAAATAAAAAAACTCTTGGGTGTAAAGTCAAAGTCCTCGCAAGGGAAGTACGCATTTTCATCCCACCGGAGAGAGTCTTGGGAAAATGTCTCTCAAATCCACTTAAACCCACAAGATCTATTGCTTCCTGTGCTCTTTTACGTCTTTCTTCCTTAGGTACCTGATGCAGTTCGCAGAGAAGTTCGACATTCCTCAAAACAGTTCTCCACGGGAGAAGAGTAGGATCTTGGAAAATATATCCCATACTCGTATCAGCAATCTCTACCGAACCGGAGGTAGGTTTGAGTAACCCTGAGGCAATATTCAATAAGGTGGACTTCCCGCAGCCAGAAGGGCCGACCACAGATACAAATTCATTCGGGCCAACACTGAGGGATACATCAAGCAAAGCTTCAGTTCCATCTGGAAATCTCATGCTGATTTCATCAAACGACAGGCTCAAGGAAGAAATATCTGGCATCGTAAAGTGCCTCCTTGGGAATTATGGCCTGTGATACTTTACATCTATAGACCGTTAATAGCATCATTAATCTAACAAATGGAGAAAACCCTAAACAAACGCGAAAAGGTAAATAAGTTATATGGAACGTTTTGAAAATAAAGTCGTCTTTCTTACTGGTGGTGCAACAGGCATAGGAGAAGCAACAGCAAAAAAGATGGCAAGTGAGGGCGCTTCACTTTATATCGTCGATGTAGACAAAAGGGAGCTGGAAAAAACAGCTCAGGAATGCCGCGGGTTTGGAGCGAATGTTGAATTTGAGATCTGTGATGTTTCACAAGAGGATGAGGTCTCTGGTTCGGTTAAGAACATGTTGGATTTATTTGGAAAGGTTAATGTAGTTGCAAATATCGCAGGAATCCAGTTGTGGCATCACACGTCTGATCATCCGACACCTGACTTTGAAAGGACTTTAGCTGTGAACCTTACAGGGACCTTTCTTGTTTGCCGAGAATCAATTCCTTATCTCCTAAAGACTAAGGGATCAATAGTCAATGTCTCTTCAACGACGGCGTTGGCGGGCATACCGTATTCAGCAGCCTATGCAGCAAGTAAGGCCGGAGTTCTCGCGCTTACGAAGTCTCTAGCCGTTGAATATGCGAAAAAAGGTCTACAAGTTAATTGTGTGAATCCTGGAGGAATAAAGACAGCAATGACGAGAATGCCACCCATCGACAACATCGATATGGATTTGCTTCTTAGACAGAACCCACTTACGCCATTTGTCGAACCAGAAGCTGTCGCAGGTCTTATCGCATATCTCGCTTCAGACGAAGGCCGCCACATCAATGGAGAACATGTGCGGATTGATGGAGCTGCACTTGCATAAAATAGGTTTATAAAAGTCTTTGATTAGGTTTCTATGGTCGATCCACTGCAAATTTCCGAGTTAGCTAATTATTTAGGCCTAAATGCGCCACAAATAAAAAACCACATAGCAATTGTTGGAGGGGGAGGAAAAACCACCATTCTTCACGCCCTTGGTAAGCAGCTTCGTGGTAGGACAATCTTAACTTCCACAACAAAGATGGGGTTTGATCAAAATCGATCTCTACTCGTCTATTTTGAACCAGAAGATGAAATCATTCAAAACATTTCAAACGGAGCACCAATTATGATCTGGAAGGAAGTTCAAGGCGAAAAAGCTATAGGAGTTGATCCCTCATTATGTGACCACTGGTTCCAGAATGTAGATAATGTCATAGTTGAAGCCGATGGGTCTCGCAGGCTTCCGTTTAAGGCCCCCGCAGCATTTGAACCTGTTGTTCCATCTTCCAGTAATCTCATGATTTCCACCATCGGGGCCGACGCACTTGGTCAAGTAATCAGTAGCTGCTGTCACAGGCCCGAACGTGTTGCGGACCTAGCAGAATGTATGCCTCATGATCATTTGACACCTGAAAGAGCAGCGAAAGTGATTCTTCACTCTGAGGGGCAAAAGAAAGCCAAGCCCACAAAATCCAAGTTTTGTGTGGCAATTACGAAAGTCAACGATGTGAACCAACGAAAGGCACAGGTCCTGATTGAGTCACTTCACTCGATGAATCAAGATACCGATGTCGTAGCTATTGCCTTTGAAGCTGTTCAAGAAATTGCTTGAGGCAGAAGATTTTCCTTTTGATAACTTATCGAAGGACATCTGGGATATTTCGTTTAAGAAACCTTCCATGTCCTTGTCCTCCAACAAATTCCCGATTATGGACCACAAAGCTTCCTCTACTCAGCACACTTATAGCTTGCCCCGTAACAGAGACACCTTCCCATGCAGAGTGGTCAATAGCCATATGATGTGTATCTACCCCAAGGACATGCGCCTTATTAGGGTCGTAAATTACAACATCAGCATCGGCTCCAGGCGCAATCACACCTTTTCTTCCTTGTAAGCCAAATAGGCGAGCTGGGGTAGTGGAGCATATCTCCACCCATCTTTGAAGACTTATTTCTCCTTGAAGAACCCCTTGGAACAGTAAATCCATCCTATGTTCGATCACTCCAAGCCCGTTAGGAGCCTGTCGGAAATCGTCAATCCCAAGTATCTTCTCCGCATCACAAAATGGACAATGGTCTGTAGCAACAACGGATAAGTCATCGGTTCGAAGTCCTTTCCATAAACTATCTTGATGCCCATCTCCTAATTTACGAAGCGGGGGTGAGCATATATGTCTAACTCCCTCTATCCCTGGCTGATCGAGATGTTCTTCCAAGCTGAGATATAGGTATTGAGGGCAAGTTTCAGCAAAAACGTTCTTCCCGTCATTGCGAGCTCGGGCAACCTCATTGAGAGCGTTAGATGAAGAGAGATGGACTATATAGAGTGGAGACCCTGCAACTACAGCAAGCTGTATCGCTCTATGAGCGGCTTCCCCTTCCAGTTCAGGTGGCCTTGTGCGGCCATGCCAGATGGATCCAGTTGCGCCACGTTCGAAAGCCTGATCGCGAAGGACATCAATAGCGATACCGTTCTCGGCGTGCATCATGATCATTGCACCAGTATCGGCTGCTAACTGCATTACTTGGAGTATTTGACCGTCGTCTGAATACCACGAGTCAGGGTAAGCCATAAATAACTTATAACTGCTAACTCCTTCATCGAGCATATTGTTTAGGTCTATGAGCGATTGTTCGTTCACATCTCCTACCGAAAGATGGAAAGCGTAATCTATAGCGCATTGGCCAGATGCCTCCTCGAGGCGGGTCTCAATAGCGGTGGGTATAGCTGTTCCTTTTATTTGTCCGGCGAAGTCGATTACGGTAGTGGTTCCTCCCCAAGCGGCCGCAGCTGTCCCTGAAGCAAAGGTGTCACTTGATGTTGCCTTAGGGCTCATCGGAAGTTGCAAATGTACATGGGCATCGACCCCACCGGGTATCACATACATTCCAGATGCATCAATGATGGTAGTATCACCATTAAGAGCTGATATCGCTATTTCACTATGCGGAGATACGACGCCCACGATTTTTTCATCTTCAATTAGTACATCGGCTTCTCCGACATGGGTTGCATTGACAACTGTTCCACCTTTGATTAGTTTCACTCCCATTTTTTACCTCCTAGTCCCATAAGAGCTGCGCACGTTCTGCAAGCTCCCGGTGGGCAGCATGGATATCAACTCCAATGAGCTGCCCATCTTGAACCCGTTGCTCACCAGCTACAAAGACATGTTTTGCTCGTCTGTCAGGTCCTAGGATAAGGCCTGTTATTGGATCTGAGATTCCTCCCAAGTCATTCCCTGGCCATACTACGAGATCTGCTGGACTTCCAACGTCGATCATTCCAAGATTATCCATTCCTAAGCATCTGGCTCCGCCTACAGTGCCCATATCGAGAACATCTTCAGGCATTAATGCGTCAGCTTGTTCTTCGCGTATTCGAGCGGTGTACAGCGCTTGGCGCATCTCACCAAATAAACCTCCTACCTCATTACTCGCAGCTCCGTCTACTCCTAATCCGACAGGTACATTATTTTTACGGAAATCTACAACAGGACACAATCCAGCAGCAATGCGAGCGTTAGATGAAGGGCAGTGGGCGATTCCTGTTCCCGCATTTCCAAGAAGGGAAATCTCATCGCTAGTCAAATGAATTCCGTGAGCTAGCCACACGTCATCACCTGCCCATCCCCAGTCAACTAATTGCATGACAGGTCTTTTGCCGAAGCGCTCTAAACAATGGTCTTGTTCATCAATTGTTTCACACAAATGCGTGTGCATCTGAAGTCCATATTTTCGGGCGAGTTCGGCAGATTCGACCATCAGCTCTGTTGATACAGAAAAGGGGCTACATGGGGCAACTACAACATGGACCATGTCTCCGTCATGGTGTTCCTCGATTACCCTTTGTGTAGAGGCAAGAATAGCGTCACGGTCTTCAACTAGATTATCCGGTGGTAGCCCTCCAGACGATTCGCCGAGGTCCATTGAGCCTCGACTGAGAAAGAGGCGGATACCGACTGCTTTTGCCGCTTCTACAATCGCATCAAAAACGGAATCATCGTTGTTCGGGACGATGTAATGGTGATCTGAAGCAGTTGTGCACCCAGTCATAGCAAGTTCACTTAGCCCCACTAAAGCTGCAGCATAGACGTCCTCTACGTTCATCCGACCCCAGATAGGGTATAGGGTTGTCAACCATTGAAATAGGTCACAGCCAGACGCGTGGCCACGGGTCATCCATTGGTATAAGTGATGGTGGGTGTTAATTAGGCCAGGAGTCACGATATCTCCGTCAATACGAACTTTGATGTCACCTGATTTTGGAGTAACCGTTCCTATCTGAGTGATAACACCATGCTCAAAAGCTATATCACCTGGGTAACGGGCTCCTTGGAGAACTATTCGTGTCATACACTAACGGTACCGCAAAGCAGCAGACTTCTTAGGTAATCTCATAACAGCTTCAGAAAGTAGCCTCCTACATAGCTAATTTCTAGGTGGTAGTTAGTTGCTAGCTGAATGGGACTTTAAATCTTCAAATCGGGCCCATTCTAGGGTGGCGATATGGGTTGATTCCAGCTTTACTTGAGGGGCTTTGCCAGCTAAAAAAGCTTCCTGCCAGCGAGGTGCACATAAGCACCATTGGTCACCTGGTTTTAGCCCTTCGAATCCGTATTCTGGCATTGGTGTGGAAAGATCATTTCCTACTTCTTTGGAGTAGTTAAGAAACTCCTCAGTCATGATGGCGCAAACAGTGTGAACTCCCATGTCACCACTACCTGTATCGCAGCAACCATTTCGATAGTAACCAGTAAGGGGGTCAAGGCTACAGTCGACAAGATCTGTACCTAAAACATTTTTTGCCATACCTTTATGGTATATCTTGTTCGACTAATAATGAAAGATCTTAAGCTAACGCACCTGTATTTGAAATTAACTCATCGTTTTGAATTTCACACCAGTCGAGAAATTCTTTCCGGAAATTACAGGACCGGTAGTTCGAACGCAGAGGACTCAGGTTTTGGCTGCCTCGATATAGCGCCCAAAGTGCTGCCTGTCCTGACATTGTGCTTGATCCAGTATGTGTATTCATTTTTGTCTCCAATCTTGAACTTTGTTGTTCAAAGGAGAGACGTTTTTAGATGTGATTTCTTACACCCAAAGTGACATTATTTTTGGACTAGTTCCTCAGCTGAGTGCCTTCCAGCAATAAATCCAAACACCATACATGGTCCTAGCGTTCCTCCAGCTCCTCCATAAGCCATTCCCATAGATGACGCCATCACATTTCCCGCAGCATATAATCCTCTTATGGCTTCGCCATCTACATCAAGAACCTGAGCATTTGCATTAGTTTGAGGTCCCCCTTTGGTCCCTAGTGCACCCGGACGGACTTCTACGGCATAGTATGGGGGTTTATCAATGGGCCCGAGCGTTGCTGCTAGTGTTTTTGTTCCATCACCCCAATGTGTGTCATTGATGCTTTTTCCTCGATGAAAGTCACCGTCGTCTAGATCAGCTGTTTGTGCATTCCAGCGCTCTACTGTTTCTTCAAGGCCCAAACCGTCACAACCTATAAGGTCTGCAAGCTCGCCTAGGGTGCCTGCAGAGGTTAACCAGCCGGGTATTTGGCCTTCACCTCTAAACCTGCATAGCCCATAGCGCACGAGGTATTCTTGATCGAAGATCATCCACGCTGGAATATTTTGATACTCAAAGCTTCCGGGATCTAGCTGGTGGAATGCTGCACCAAATGCGTTGTAGTTGGAAGCTTCGTTTGCGAATCGTTTACCACTTTTGTTTACCATTATGCATCGCGGATTTACTCGTTCTCGATTTACCATCCATGGGATGGTTGCACCTTCGTCATTCGTGATGTCTATAACTGGTACCCACCATGCTTCCTGCATGTTTCCAAGCGCCGCTCCTGCTCGCATGGCCATTTTGAGCCCGTCACCTGTATTTGTTTCGATAGAAACAGGTCTTTGAAGTGGCCCTCGTACAAAATTATTTACGAGGCTTTTGTTCCATTCAAAACCGCCAGTAGCGATGATCACGGATTGGGCCTCCACGTCTCTAGTGCCTAAAGGGGTATTGAAGCGGACTCCCCGTAAATTATTCTGCTCGATGATCAGTTCATCGGCTTGATGTTCGGTTTCGATTACTATCTGCCTATCTAAGCATGACTTTACGAGGCGCCCAATCAACGCTTGTCCGCACCCCCGGAGATTCTTCTCGGATCGGAATTTGATAACTTCCTTTGGAGCTGAATCTAATGGGCCTCTGCCAAGGGTTGTTTCGTTCATTAAGAGAAAAGGAGACATCTGACGACTCTGACTTATTCGATCAGCCCACTCTCCTAACTCATCGAATGGAAATAGAGGGCATTCTAGAGATCGACCGCCAGTTTGGTTTCCACCCGGATTCTCCGGATGGTAATCGGGGAAATTCTCTACGATTTCAAAGACTACTTCACTATTGGTCTCAAACCATTTGACCATGGCGGGACCAACATCAACATAGGCCTCAAGCAGGTCAGTTCTCATTCGGCCATGAGATAATGAGCCCAAGTACTCTAAAGCCATTTCACGAGAGTCGATGAGATGCTGATTTTCCATATGGTGGTTTCCTGGAATCCAGATCATCCCACCCGACATGGCTGACGTTCCCCCTATAACTGTAGCTTTTTCAAAAACTCCAATTGTTTTCGCCCCGTGGCCTGAAGCCGAAACTGCCGCGGCTAGGGCAGCTGCGCCCGACCCAAGAACCACTATGTCGAAATGATCCATAATCTAAATCCTATGAGATGCGCAGACTGTAGCCAAATAGATACATTGAGAAGAGACCTCGTACCAAAGGGAACACTTTATGACTACTGCTTTATTCTGGTTCAGGAAAGACCTCAGGTTAAAGGACAATCTCGCTTGGACGAAAGCTTGCGAATCTCATAGAATCCACCCAGTACTTATTTTAGAACCCGAACTAATTTCAAATTCCGGGCCATATAGACGGCAACAGTTTTTTTCAAATGTTTCTGCTCTAGCAGCAGAAATCAAATCGATAGGCGGGGAGCTAAGTATCATACAAGGACCTGCGAGAGATGTCCTTGCCCGATATATCAGAGAGAACAACATCGACTGCATATATTTCAATGCGGATACGACACCTTTCTCTCGACAAAGAGATGAACAGATAGCTAAAGACATCAGCGTCCCCATTAACACATTTTGGAGTGGGCTAGTTCATCCCCCTGAAACTGTATTGACCCAAAAAGGAGAAATCTCTAAAGTTTTTACTCCGTTCTACAAAAAGTGGGTCATGCTTCCCGCTCCTCCCTCAGTAGAAGATAGTCAGCCTATCTTTGTTGACGCTCAGCAGAATACATGGAATGAAACACAAGACTTAATACCAAGTACTTCTAATCAGGGATACAAAGCGGCTATAGATAGACTTGAAAAATTTTTGAAAGTTGTAGATGATTACCATGAGTCTCGAAATTTTCCTTCTAAAGAAGGGACATCGTTTCTTTCTTCCGATCTGCATTTCGGCACGATAGGACCAAGGGAAATCCTTCATAGGCTATCTTCGAACAGAGAAGGCCACAGGCAGTTTATCCGGCAACTTGCTTGGCGTGACTGGTATTCCCACCTTCTATTCGCAAATCAAGATATCCCCACAAAAGCTGCCAACCCATCGTATGACAACATTTCATGGAGAGATGACCCCGAAGAATTTGAGAATTGGACCAAAGGTCAAACCGGGTATCCCATTGTTGATGCCGGCATGAGGCAGTTATCTGCAACAGGATGGATGCACAACAGGGTCAGGATGATTACCGCTTCATTTCTCGTTAAACACCTGCTAGTAGATTGGAGAAAGGGGGAGAGGTACTTTCGTAAGATGCTCATTGACGGTGATGTAGCTCAGAACTGTGGAAACTGGCAATGGGTAGCTGGTACAGGTTTCGATGCAGCGCCGTACTTTAGAGTTTTCAATCCAATGCTCCAGTCTAAAAAATTCGATCCTACGGGTAGCTACATCCGGCGTTGGGTGCCAGAGCTTGAAAGTTTATCAAATGCTGAGATACATGCTCCTTGGGAGAACGATCAGGTTACATTACAAAAATACAACCTGATGTTAGGCGAGACCTACCCCTTCCCGATTGTTAATCATGCGGATGCTCGGGAGAGAGCAATAGCTACATACAAAGAAGCTAGAGGGTAGACCCTTGACTAGTGGCTATTGCATCTACTTGTGTGAAATCTGACACATAACAAAACTCAATGACAATTTCGACTTCCTAGTCAGAATGGAGCGCTACTGTAAATACTTGTATGGAACGTAGCGAACTCATTACTGTTACTGGTTCTACAGGTTATGTCGGTGGACGTCTAGTTCCAGAACTTTTACAAAACGGGTATAGAGTGCGCTGTGTTACCCGATCGGCGGAGTCGCTTCAAGATAGGGACTGGACTGGTCAAGTTGAAATAGTCGAAGCGGATCTTGAGAAAAAAAATGAAGTAGTTGACGCGTTGAAAGGTTCAGATCGAGCCCTATATCTTGTCCACTCTATGTCAGCGACGCGAAATTTCGCAGAAGCTGAGCAGCGGATAGCCAAAAACTTTGTTGAGGTTTCAGATGAGGTGGGGTTGAAGCAGCTCGTATATTTAGGTGGCTTGGGGCCAGATGATGTTGAAAAGTCTGCCCACCTTCAGAGCAGGCAGGCAGTAGGAAAAATCCTAGCTTCCGGGTCAACGCCAGTTACTGAGCTGCGGGCAGCCGTAATTATAGGGTCTGGGAGCGCTTCCTTTGAGATGCTTCGGTCTCTCGTTGAAGTTCTACCATTTATGGTTGTCCCCAAATGGGTAACTAAGACAAAGTGTCAACCAATCTCTATCGGTAATGTTCTGGAGAGTCTTCTATCTGTACTTGGACGAGAGGAGGCTTTTAATAAAGTATTTGAGATAGGTGGTCCAGAAGTAGTTACTTACCGGGAAATGATGGACACATATGCCGAAGTAGCCGGATTGAAAAGACGTTTAATTCTTCCCGTTCCAGTTCTTACCCCACGTTTGTCTTCGCATTGGGTTAATCTAGTTAGCCCTCTGCCTTTTACTCTTGCTCGGGCTCTTATCGACTCACTAACTACTGACGTGGTAGTCCAGGGGTACGGAAGCGAACTAACATCTGATAGGACCCCTGACAAGCTCGAAGATGCTATAGGAAAAGCCGTAACACGAGTTCAGGAAATGGAGATTCCTACTCGTTGGTCAGATGCAAGTAATTTTAAAGATCCTGCCCGTCCTGAACCCAGCGATCCTGAATGGGCTGGTGGAAGAGTTCTAGTTGATCGGCGGTCTCTAAGGACAGATCTAAGCGCAAATTCAGTCATGCGAACGATCAAGTCAGTTGGGGGTGATACAGGATGGTTTGCCTTTGACTGGTTATGGGCCATAAGAGGATTTGTAGACGAGCTCCTAGGTGGAGTAGGAGTAAGAAGAGGACGAAGGCATCCAATTGACCTTCGAGTTGGTGATACTGTCGATTTCTTTAAAGTTACTCTAGTGACACCGCGGCGCCTTCGGTTACTAGCTGAAATGAAAGTTCCTGGCCATGCATGGCTGGAATGGAACGTCAGAGAAACTAATGCTGGAAGTGTGGTTGAGCAACAAGCATTATTCGTCCCCAAAGGCGTTATAGGGCGTGCCTACTGGTATTTTTTGCTTCCAGCACACATTCTTATTTGGAGGAAAATGCTTCAGAACCTTGTGAGACTTGCTGAAGAGAAAAACAACTAGAGATTATTCGTATCTTTAAAAGTATCCAGTGCTTCTATAGGGTCTTGCAAATCTCCAAAATACCCTAGAGCGTAAGAGCCTCTACTATAGCCAATGAGTTTCGCAAGATCTGGGTCGATTCGTGCTGCGACATCTGGTGGGCAAGCTAAATATTGGTTCTCCTCTTGTCGAAGAAAACTAGCTGAATAGTCAACGTTTACTCCGGTCCGACTTTCTGTTGTTGAATTCTCACCCCCCCCGTGGTAAAGACTTCCGGTATATAGCAAAACAGACCCACTCGACATTACTGCTGGGATAGTTTCTTCGAAAGGTGGTCGAAGTTTATCTTCCCACAAGTGGCTTCCTGGTATAACTCTTGTAGCTCCGTTCTCTTCAGTAAAATCTGTCAGAGCCCACATTGTCGAAACTTCCACTTCCCAGTCTTGTGGAAAAGGGAATGAGTCCCAAGCCCACTGGTCGCGATGGATCGGCTGTGCATCTGACCCCGGGCCTATCTCAATGATTTGGGTAAGATGGATTTGAATAGTCGTCGCAGTTTGGCAGATCACCTCTCTTGCAGCGCCGATTATCGTAGGGTGAGAAGCTAGTTCGTGAAACGAGGTAGATCTTGCGATTAATGATCCGGTCCTTTTTGTTTTCTTCCCAGTAAAACTGTCAGGGCCAAAAGGCGTGGAATGAATAAAGGGCTTTAACTCGGAACCTACTTGGCTCATTAGTTCTTCGGAAACTAAACGTTCGATTACGACGCACCCTGCTTCCTTTAACGCTTGTGCTACCTCTGAGCTAGACGAACTTTTTTTGAGTCGTGGAAGTTCCATTTACGATTATTTCTTATGCATGGATAGGGGGTAACCGGTTGGCCCACCCTACTTCCGCTTCTAGCTGAGCGCTGATGCTGAATAGAAGATCTTCTCTTCCGTAGGCTGCAACTAACTGTACCCCGATTGGTAAACCATCAGATGTGTTATTTATCGGTAATGAAATAGCAGGTTGACCTGAAACATTAAAGAATGATGTGAAAGCTGCGTAAGGTATAGAGCGTAACGAATTGCGCATCGGCTCTTCAGGCGTAGAAGTTAAATCTCCAATCCTTGGAGGGGGCTGAAGCGTTGTGGGGGTGAGTAGTAAATCCCATCCATCCTCCCACCATCTTGCAGCACCCCTTCGAGTTTCAGCCATATCGGCTTGCGCTTGAAGGACTTCTAGGCCAGTAGTTTTAGCGCCGTACTCAGCCATGGCCCAAGTCGCCAGTTCGACATCACCTTTGGTTACTTCTCGACCAAGCAACTGCTCTAATGAACGGAGTGTAAGATTAGCGCCAGCCATCCAAACTGCACTGAAGCGAGCTCCGATTGATTGATCATCAAGCGTCTTGGGGTGAGATTCTTCAACAATATGGCCAAGCCCTTCTAGAATTTTTGCCGTGTCATATGCTGATTGACGGCATTCTGGGTTGATCTCTAGCTCTTCTCTAGGTGATTCAGCCCATATTCCGATTCGGAGTTTGCCAGGATCCTTTCCTGCGGCGTTAATGTAAGGTCGTCCGATATCAGGCGCTACTACGCCATCGCCGAGCGTCGGGATTGCAGAGGCATCTAGGATGGCAGCTGAATCTCTAACAGAACGTGAGACTACGTGTTGAATCGAAAGCCCCCACTCATCCTGAAATGGCCCCATCGGCACCCTTCCCCGACTTGGCTTTAATCCTACAAGCCCACACATAGCTGCTGGAATACGTATTGATCCTCCACCGTCGCTTGCATTTGCAGAAGGTACCATGCCAGATGCTACGGCTGCTGCAGCTCCTCCGCTTGAACCTCCGGTTCCGTAATCTGTGTTCCATGGGTTGCGGCATGGCCCATACGACTCGGGTTCTGTAGTCCCAACAAGTCCGAATTCAGGTGTGTTTGTCCTACCAATAACAATAAATCCAGCCTCGCGGTATCTTTTAGCAAGGTCAGATTCTATGGGGGAGATGTAGTTGATCTCCTTAAGCGCCTTATTACCCAAGTGCATTGGTTCATCAGCACTGGAAGTACGAAGATCTTTTAGAAGAAAGGGCACTCCTTTAAATGGGCCGTCTGGAATTTCTCCTTCAGCGTCGTTTAAAGCCCTTTCAAATCTTCTAGTTACAACAGCGTTCAGCTCACCATCAAGGGCTTCTATTCTGTCGATCGAAGCTTGAATAGCTTCAGTGGGAGATATTTCCCTATTGCGTATCTTTGAAGCCAGGTCAATGGTGTCTAACTTACTTAACTCATGATCATTTGTTCCCATGAGAGGGAACTTAGCCCATGTGCTGATTTTCCGCTATCTACCCTTAGTATTCTTTAAAGTTCCCAATTTGAGAATGTGTCGATCATTAGTTTTACGTCTGGCCCTAAAGGGTAGAGGATAGGTGTGGTGCATCCAGTGTTAATGTATTCCTTCACTTTTTCTTTTGCTTCTTCTGGAGTTCCGGAAGCGGTACATCTTTGCACAACATCATCGGGAACTAGTTTTGATGCGGCAACAACTTCTTCATGAGTTGCAGGCCACGTTAATACCTGATGGATTTCATTTAGTAGTTCATCAGTTACACCGCTAGCTGCCATAATATGAGGTTGCTGGCCGAGGTATTGTGTGAGAAGAAGTCGCGCTCCATCTAGAGCAGCTTGACGGTCTTCATCGACGGAGCACACAATTAATTGAGGTCTATCTATTTCATCAAAGTCCCGCCCTACAGATTTAGCGCCAATTTGGAGGGCATCCATAGCACGAAGATTATATGCGGGTTCGACCATGTAGTTTAGGACCACTCCATCAGCAATTTTCCCTGTCAATTCCATCATTTTCATGCCTGTTGCTCCAATGTAAATAGGAACGTCTTTTGCGCGTCGTTCTTGATGAACATAGTCAAGTTCGACCCCGTCTAGATCTACAAAGTCGCCCTTATATGTAACTGGTCCATCACATTGCAAAAGTGCGCGAACAGACTCAACTACTTCCCGCATTACCCTCAATGGTCGTTTCCGTTCAATTCCTACCTTTGCGGCAAGCGGATCCCACCAAGCTCCAATACCTAGAATGATTCGACCTGGAGCTAGATCATCGAGGGTAGAGAATGTTGATGCTATTCGAGCTGGGTTTCTGGTCCAACAGTCTATGACTCCGCTTCCTATTCTGATTTTTTCTGTACTTGCCGCAAAAGCTGCCATAGGAACGCAACATTCACGCACAAGTCTCGAGTCTGCTTGCCAGACAGCATCGAAGTTCTGTTCTTCGGCATACTTCGCGTATTTCATTGCATCTTGGATTAAGTGGGCATCTTGAAGATATATAGCTACTGGTTGTGTCACAGTGAATCACCAATTCTCTTAAATAGTTTCGAAGCAACTTCTGCTGATTTCGATCTAACCTCATCTACGTCAATTGTCATCACAATTCCATCTTTCATTACTTGTTTCCCTGCGATAACGATATCTTTTGGCTTAACCCCCGGTGAGAATGCTAGATGCCAAGGGTCTACTTTGGGGTAAGACCAAGTTACTATGTCCTGAAGACAATCTGGGAAGAGGCTCTGATTTACATCTAGCATTTCCCACACGGCTAGAGGTGATTCGGTGATGTCGTTCTCTCGTAAACGGGCATAGCCGACTCGAAATTCGTCAAACATGTCAGCGCCTATTCCGTCAGTGCCTAAGCCAACAGGATTTACAAATCGTTTGGGCGCCGCATACCCAACAGAGTTATTCATGTTTGAACGCGGATTGTGAATGATCGTTCCACGGATACCGTGATGATCATCCAAGTGGACTCCATGGGCGAGGATCCAATTATCTTCAGAAATACTACGTAGTCTATTGGGGGCGGCCTTATCTATTTTTCCTTCGGCTACATGGGTATGGATCCCTACATTAAATTCTCTTGCCAATGCAGTTGCATTCTCTAGAGTTTCATCAGAGCAGGTAAAAGCCGCATGAAGACCTACCATTCCGTTACCGCCCTCGCTTAAGAAGCGACGGTTTTCTTCAAGCCCTAGACGTGCTCCTTCAGTCATGAAATTCGGGGGGAAATCTGATGCTGGATGGCGGTCAGTTATCCCATAGCAAGTATTAACTCTCACCCCAACTTCCGAACATGCATCGGCAATGGCTGAAAGCGATCCTTCGATAGCATTTGGAGATTCATGATGGTCTATTATGCATGTTGTCCCAGTTTCAAGTGCTTCTAACGCTCCTAATTTTGCTGACCAGAATATTGTTTCTAGATCAAGAGCCTGATCAAGTTTCCACCAAACTGTTTCAAGAATTTTTAGGAACGAATGGGGAGGGGCAGCTGGCCCGGGCATTCCTCGAGCTAAAGATGAGTAGAGGTGGTGGTGTGCGCAAACCATGCCATGGGTCTGGTTTATAGCTAAATCCACGCATTAGACCTTTCACGATTAGATACGTTCTGGATTGGAAGCTCAGTCCGCCATTCTCCGTCATGAGAAAAGAATGCTGCAGCAACCGCACCCGCAGTAGGAACGAGTCCAATCTCGCCTACTCCTTTAATTCCGTATGGTGAATTGGGTTCAGGGGATTCCACAAGAATGACATCAACAGGAGGCATATCTTTAGGACGAATGACTCCTAGACTTTTTAGCGTAGTATTTTTAGGCCGTCCGGTTTCATCGCATGGAAACCCTTCAGAGAGTGCGTAACCTAATCCCATATGAACGGCCCCCTCGATTTGTCCTTCGCATAGGAGGGGGTTCACAGCTCTTCCTACATCATGAGCAGCGACAACCTTTTCGATATTTCCAGTTTCGGAATCTAATATAACTACTTGGGCAGCGTACCCGAATGTAGAATGAATGATTGGATTTTCTACATTCTCAGATAACGCATTCGTCCAATCAATTCGGTATTCACCCTCATAGTCGTGACCGACTACTCTTCCTCCCTCAATTGCTTTTTTGCAGGCGTCACGAACTGCTCCAGCCCCCATTAGGGTTCCTCGGCTTCCAGTTGTTTGTCCAGCTCCTAATTCGCGCGTCGTGTCAACTATTACGTCGATCGTAGAAGCTGAAATCCCAAGTTCTTCTATAGCAACTTGAGCTGCAACAGTATGAACGCCTTGACCCATTTCTGTCCAGCAGTGGCGAACTTGTACACGCCCGTCTTCGCAGAAACGGATGACAGCTTTTGCAACTTCTTTGAATCCGTTACCCAATCCTGAATTCTTCAGGCCAAGCCCAATCCCAACTGATTTCCCATCAGATATAGCTGTATCGTACGCACCCTTTACAGCGTCTAAGCAGGCTTGGGCCCCTAAAGAACCTTCATCCATAATTTGTCCTGGTCCCCATACTGACCCAGCGGTGATCACGTTCCTATTTCTGATCTCCCATCCTGAAATGCCAACGAGATTAGCTAGCCGGTCCATAACGCCTTCCATAGCGAACTGAGCTTGATTAGCGCCGAATCCTCTGAATGCTCCGCAAACTGAGTTATTCGTTCTAACAGCGATTGCTTCAACTGCAATGTTGTGTACAACGTATGGCCCACTTGCGTGTCCTGCGGCGCGCTCTAAAACTTTCATCCCTACTGACGCATATGGGCCTGAATCACCAACCATGTAAACGGATAGTGCTTGTAGCTCTCCGTCCTCGTTACATCCAGCCTTGTATTGAAGCTTAATCGGATGTCGTTTGCTATGAATCAGTAGAGACTCTTCGCGAGAGAGGGTTGTCTTCACAGGTTTTTGTAACAGCCATGCTGCGAGAGCTGTCTGTGCCTGGTTAGACATGTCCTCCTTCCCACCGAAAGCTCCGCCATTAGAGACCAGTTCTACTATGACTTCTGACGGATCGATTCCTAGCACGCGTGCTATATCATTTCTATCATCCCAGATGCCTTGCCCGCCGCTATAAACATAAAGCTTTCCGTTTGCATCAAGTGTGGCCAGTGTCGATTCTGGTTCTACGAAAGCATGATCAACTCTTTGTGTCTGAAATGTTTCTGAAACCACATGTGCGCATTCGTCGAATGAAAAATCTGGATCCCCGCGTTTGTAGGTTGAGGTGGAGAGGACATTTCCTTCCAATCCCCATACTGCATCTTCATCACTGTCTAGTGCTTTGATGGGGTCTGTGATTATTGGCAACTCTTTATACGTAATTTGAATTAATTCTGCCGCTTCTCTAGCGGTAGTCCTATCTTCTGCGACCACAAGGGCTAGGACATCTCCTAGATAGCTAGTTCGTCCTCCGATCGGAATAAAGACTGGCCAGTCCTTATGTATCAATCCGACACGAAGCTCTCCATCAACGTCGGCTGCAGTGAAGACACGAATCACACCGTCTAGGGCTTCAGCGGCTGAGGTATCAATCGATATGATTTCAGCCCTAGCGTGATCAGAAAGCTTAAAAGCTCCGTGAAGAAGGCCGTCGGGCTGCATGTCATCGATGAAAGGTCTTCTACCAGTGGCGAGGTCTTCGGCCTCGTACTTTAAACCACTAGACCCAATTCCTTCAAGAGGAGTGGCTGTAGGGACCGAATCCTTAGCTAGCGCTTCCATGGCATCCAAAATTTTGATGTATCCAGTGCAACGGCAAAGATGAGCACCAAGATGACGAGCGGCGTATTCACGCTCGAGCTTGTCTCCCTTTTTATCTATCAAAACTTTGGTTCTAATCATGATTCCAGGAGTACAAAACCCGCATTGGAGAGCTCCGCAAGCAGCGAATGCAGCACCCATTTTGTTCAATTCATCTGGGTCGATGCCTTCAAGAGTCTGTATTTTTGCATTCTCTGCTCGTTCCACAGAAAGTTGACAAGATATTCGAGCCTTATCGTTCATTATGACTGTGCAACATCCACATTGTCCGCTGGGGGCACATCCATCTTTGGGGGAAATAATTCCGAGTTCATCTCTTAAGGCAGCAAGCAAGTGAGGGTGGTTCCCTTTTACGGTGACTTTTATTCCGTTTAACTCAAAGGAAGTCATTGGTCCCCCTTCCTTCTGCAGGCGTAATTGTACCCTTTTGATCGGTAATCGGGCTGTATATTTCTGGTCTTCTGTATCTATTAAAGTCAAAGACTGTGTTTTTGTAGTTATTGCATAGGTCAAAATCAATATCAGCTATAACTAGCTCATCGCCTGAACCAGTAGCGGAGGAGACAATTTCACCAGTCGGAGCAATAATGCAACTTTCAGCTAATGAATCGACTCCTTCTTCTAGTCCTCCTTTTGCTACCCCAACCACAAAGCACCCGTTTTGGTAAGCACCAGCCTGCATTACCAGATGATTATGGAAACTTGCTAGTTTATTCTGCGAAGGGTCCGGAGCGTAATGAATAGGGGTGTTATACCCTATCAAGATTAGCTCAGCGCCACCTAGAGCAAGACAGCGATAAGTTTCTGGCCATCGGCGGTCGTTACATATTGCCATTCCCACTATTCCATCGAAAGCATTCCATGTCGGAAAATTAGAACCTCCCTCAAAGTATCTTCTTTCAAGATGTTGAAATTCTCTCCATGGCTCATATTCTTCGTGTCCCGGAAGGTGAACTTTTCGGTATTTCCCTACTATGGTTCCATCACGTTCAACGAGAATCTGGGTGTTGTACCTATGGCCATCAGGGGTAAGCTCTGCATAGCCAAGGCAGAAACCTACGCCAAGGCTCTTTGCCGAATCAAATAATCTTTGTGTTTCAGGGTTGGGCATTTCTCTCTCGAAAAAGCTGTCTATCGTTGAATCGTCTTCTAAATACCATCTAGGGAAAAAGGTCGTTAAGGCCAATTCAGGATAAACGATAAGATCAACCTCAGATCGATGGGCCTCTTGGAGAAGGGCAATAAGTCGATCTACAACATTTTTTCGGGACTCATTTCTCGAAATAGGGCCTAGCTGTCCGGCCCCAATACGAAGCGGTCGACCACTCATCGGTACTCCTCTGCAGCATCAACTATCAAATGTAAAAGAACATTCGCACCGGCTGCAACCTCTTCTATGGAAGTAAATTCAGCAGGGTTGTGTGATAGCCCATCTTTACTTGGAACGAAGATCATGGCTGCCGGGCAAACTCTGGACAACATCTGGGCATCGTGACCTGCTCCAGATGTCATTCGCTTAGTCGAATATCCTAAATTCTGAGCAGTGACGAATACTTGATCCACAAGTTGGTGGTTGAATTCAACAGGTTCAAACCTAGCAAGGGATTTCCGAGTGATCTCCACATCTTCTTGGGAGGCAATACCTTCGCAGAAAATTGCTAGGCGATTTTCTGCTTCTTGGAGCATAAGCTCTGATGTATTTCGGAGGTCCACAGTCATTGTTGCCTTTGAGGAAACAACATTAACTAAATTTGGGACAAGATCGATTTTTCCGACTGTTCCTGCCTGTGTCCCACCCATCTCATTGGAAAGATCACGAACGAATGTTGAGATCTTAGCTGCGACGTATCCGGCGTCTCGACGCATTCTCATCGGGGTAGTCCCAGCATGATTCGATTGACCTTTGATCGTAAGTTCGGTCCAACTAATTCCCTGAACATTTTCCACGGCGCCGATATCAATTCCTTCACTTTCAAGAATTGGGCCTTGTTCTATGTGAAGTTCGAGAAAAATCTTCGGGGTAGTTCCAGGGCAAGGCGCCGTTCCGTTGTAGCCGATAGCTTCGAGCTCAGAGCCAAGTCTTTTGCCATCGACAGAAATGGTGCTTAAAGCTGTTTCAAGGTCAAGTCCACCCACATAGACCAGGCTTCCCAGCATGTCTGGAGCAAATCTAGAGCCCTCTTCTCCTGTGAAAAAACTTACAGCTATAGGATGCTTTGTTGATATATTCTGCTCTTTGATTACTTTGATTACTTCTAAACCAGCAAGGACGCCTAAATTGCCGTCGAATCTTCCTCCAGATTTGACTGTATCTATATGACTGCCAGTCATGACAGGTGGAAGCGACCGATCGGTCTTTCCCCCACACCAGAGTCCAACGACGTTACCAATAGCATCTATAGAAACTTCCATTTCAAGCTGTTCCATCCAAGAAATAACTAAATCTCTTCCAAGCCCATCTTCTTTTGTCAGCGCAAGGCGGCTGCTTCCTAGCGTGCCTGATATTGCGCCAATCTGCGCTAATTCATCTAGCTGGTCCCAAAGCCGCTTCTCGTTTATGCGTAATTGCCCCACCACAAAAGTCTACATTTTGCTAAGGGAGTTCCCTTGCATTTGGAATGTCGAAGAGAAGGTTATTCTAAAGCTATATCTTCTGGCCGAACCGGGACGCGTCTAAGATCAATTCCAGTTGCATCTCTAATCGCTGCTACTACTGCTGGGGTAGATGAAATTGTGGGGGGTTCGCCAATTCCCTTTGCTCCAAATGGCGCACCAGGTTCGGGCTCTTCGATTAATGCTGCAATCTCAATGGGTGGAGTGTCTAATGCAGTGGGGAGGAGATAGTCAGTGAAGTTAGCGTTCTGAATTACTCCATTTTTCATAACAAGTTCTTCCAGAACCGCTAATCCAAGACCTTGAGTTATGCCTCCTTCAATCTGGCCGACTGCTTGAAGGGGGTTTAGAATTCGGCCGACGTCCTGAGAAGTAGCAATTTCGATGATTCGAACCAGTCCAAGTTCCTGATCGACGTCCACAACGGCGCGGTGGGCAGCAAAAGCAAATGAGACGTGGGCATCTCCTTGGCCTTTATTGTTAAGAGGAAAGGTTGGAGCATGTCGATGGACTATTTTTTCGTGAAATGACCTTCCTTTCAGAGCTTCAGAGACGGGTATCGTCTTTGTGCCATCTTCTGAAACAAGAGTTCCATTAAAATTCTCGTACTTTACTCCTTCATCTTCGAAGATTTGTTCGATGAGTTTTACGACTACAGCTTCGCACGCTTTTAATACCGCCCCTCCAGACATCCAAGTTTGTCTGCTCGCTGAAGTTGAGCCAGCAGAACCTATAGAAGTATCAGCTGGAATAATAGTAATGTCGGAAGTTCCTAGAACCTCTTCAGCAATTTGGTGTATCAAGGTTATAAATCCTTGGCCTACTTCTACACACGCAGTGTGGATAGCTACATTGCCATCCTCTACTTGACATAGGGCTTCGGATGAGTCATCGAAGCCTTCAGCAAACATTAGATTTTTAATCGAAACTGCAAACCCTACACCTCGTTTAATATGTTTTTGATCGGTGGTTCTTCCCGTTCCACCTGGTCTAGCCAGAAGGTTATTTTCTGCTGGTCCGGGCATGGGGTGATCAGCCAGAGAAGAGATAACTTCTTTAACGGGGGCCGCCCCGGTGATCTTTTGGCCAGTGATAATCGTATCGCCTTGTTCTAAGGCGTTTATTAATCGAAGTTCCACAGGGTCAATACCTAGAGCTTTTGCAACCTTATCCATCTGGGCCTCGATAGCGAAACACGTTTGAACGTTTCCAAAGCCTCTCATTGCCCCGCATGGTGGATTATTTGTTCGAACGCCCCATCCCTCTATTTGTGCGTTAGGGACCCTATAAGGACCGGTTGAGAAACAACAAGCATTTGCTAATGCAGCCGAGGTTGTTGAAGCGTAAGCTCCTCCGTCAAGGATGATTTTTCCTTCCACTTTTACGATTTGTCCGTCTTCAGTCGCATGATGGCGATACCAGATTTTTGCTGGGTGACGGTGTACGTGGCCTAAAAATGACTCATTTCGGTCGTAGATCATTTTTACAGGGCGTCCGGTATGGAGCGCAAGCATGCAAAGGTGAACATGCATACTTACATCTTCTCTTCCGCCAAAGGCACCACCTACGCCAGCCAGAGTAAGTCGGACCATGTCTTCTGGGAGGTCAAGTGCTTCAATGATTTGATTCTGGTCTGAGTGTAGCCACTGAGTGGAGATGTACAAATCCACACTTCCATCGGGTGATGGTACAGCCATGCCCGATTCTGTTCCCATAAAAGCCTGATCTTGCATCCCGACCTCGTAGGTTCCTTCGATGACAAGATCGCCTGTGACAGATGGATCGCCATGGTCAATTTTAAGATGACGTATAACATTCCCTTCTGGATGAATTGGGTCTGCGGTGATAGCGCTTTCTGCATCGGTAAGAGGCGTAAGTTCTTCAAAAGTTACGTGGATCGCATTAATGGCATTTGCTGCTATCTCCGGATGTTCAGCAGCGACAAGCGCTATAGGTTCTCCTGCGTAGCGGATTAGGTCATCAGCTAGAACAGGTTGGTCAGGGTGTTCTAGCCCGAATAGATTCTTCCCAGGGACATCGTTGGCTGTAAGGATTGCATGAACGCCTGAAATAGCTAGTGCTTCAGAAAAGTCAATGCTCTTAATACGTGCAGATGGGAGGGGAGACCGCAATGTTTGACCCCAAAGCATATTATGTGAGCTTAGGTCACTTGAGAAAGAGAATTTACCAGTAGCCTTTGGGACCGCATCGGGCCTTTGAGCTGATACCCCAACGCCGGACTTTGTTTTATAGCTTTCAATTGTTGTCATTAGCTGGCCCCTTGTGATTCGTCATGCGTCTTTGAGGCGATGCGGACAGCTTCAACGATCCGCCCGTATCCTGTACATCTGCAAAGGTTCCCAGAAATAGCTTCTCTGATTTCTAGCTCTGTTGGGTCGGTGTTCTCATCTAGAAAGTCTTTAATTGTGATTAGAAGGCCAGGTGTGCAAAAGCCGCATTGGATGGCTCCAGTATCGATAAATGCTTGTTGAATGGTCGAGAGTGATCCTTCAGGCGCGAGGGATTCAATTGTTTTGATGTCCCTGCCGGTAGCGCTTCCTGTCAGTACTAGGCATGCGCACACAAGGGTTTCGTCGAGCATGATTGAACAAGATCCGCACTCTCCTTGTTCACATGCATTTTTTGATCCGTATAGTCCCAGTCGTTCTCTAAGAGTGAATAAAAGGCTCTCTCCAAACCATGATTTCTGTATTGTTAACCTCTTACCGTTAACGTTTAGGTGCGGTTGTTCGTCGTTAGGCATCAGAGAACCCCTTCAGTAAACACACGCGTTAGGGCGCGTTGTGCGAGTATTCCAATACTCTTACGCCTGTATGCCGCAACGCTTCGGTGGTCATCAATAGGGCTACTAGCTGCAGAGACTAGATCTTTGAAGTGATCTATCCCAGAAGGATCTACTTGCATGGTCTCCCAGTCAAGAAAATCAGCAATAAATACCTCAGCTTCTTTAGCTCGCGTTGGTATGGGATTTACAGCTCCAAGTCCTATGCCGACCGAACGTGTTTTGGGGTAAGTGATAAAGGCGAGCGAGGTTACAGAAATTACCATGGCACTTCTTGACCCAACTTTTAGAAACTCTTGAGGGCTGTCTAATACAGGTACTCTTACAGATTCGATAAATTCCCCACGGCGTAAGGAAGTTTGTTTTACCCCGACAATTAGATCCTCTAACGAGACTTCTCGTTTGCCTTCAGAACTTCTTAGAGAAATTACTGCACCTAAGGCAGAGAGGACGGGTATCATGTCTCCGGCAGGTGAGGCTGTGCCTATATTCCCTCCTATGGTTCCTGCATTTCGGATCTGCGGTGATCCAACTGTTCGTGCTGCTTGAGCTAGTGCTGGGACAAGTGTAGCTAAAGGTCCTCTCTCGATTTCACGATAGGTTACACAAGATCCCACAACCACAGAATCGCCATCGTGGTGCCAATTCTGAAGTTCCGGCACTTGATCGATAGTAATTACACTCGAGGGTGATCTATGTCTGTAGTTAACCTCAACCATGAAGTCAGTACCCCCAGCAAGTAGTTGACGGCTACTATCCTGCTCAAGCAGTTCACAGATTTCCTCTGTTGATGAGGCTATTAATACTTCCATAATCATTTAATCGTAGCGAACAGACGAAAAAGCCGTAACGATAGACCCCACGATTAGCAAAAGTTTTGAGTTTTTATGCGTCTAAGATGATGGCTCGGCCATCTGCAGGTTCCATTATTGGGTCATCACAAGACCATGGAAAGTTGATCCATTGGTCCGTGCGTTTCCACACGTATTCACATTTGATTATGGAAGGACTTTTCTCATACAGTACGGCGCTGCGAACGTCTGCAACTTCGTTCTTACAGAATTCGTACACATAGGCCAGCGTTGCTCCGGTGTCAGCTACATCATCAGCAATAAGAACGCGAGCGTTCCTGAGGTCAATAGAGTCCAGATAGGGAGGTAAGGCCACGGGGACATCCAGACGTTCATCTACTCCGGTGTAATACTCCACATTCATTACGTAGAGGTTCTTCACTGAAAGGGCATATCCGAGAGAACCCGCCACGAAAAGTCCACCTCGAGCTATAGCTAGGATGATATCGGGCTGGTAATTATCATCGGCTACGATTTGAGCGAGCTCCCTTGCAGCCAGTCCATATGATTCCCAGTCTAGTATTTCCCGTTCTTCAGACATTTTCCCTCCGGTCAGTAATCCTAAACCATATACCTTCTTGGCCTTCGATGGATTAATACAAATTAGATAAGTCAGAAATGGTCAAAGGGGAGCCACAGTAGTCCTCTCCAGAAGTATTCATTAGAATAAGTATGAGCAGACCTCCTTGCCCGCGAAAGCCGGTATAGAGCTCGACGCTAGGAGAAATATGAAAATCTTAATAGCAGATAAATTGGATTCCAGTGCGAAACTTGCCCTCGAAGATATCGGGCACGAAGTGCAGGAAAATTATGATGTTACTTCTGAAGGCTTAGAGCAGCATATCCAAGGTGTTGAAGTGCTTGTTGTTAGAAGCACACGAGTGACAGATGATGCCCTTAGAGCTGCTGACCGACTGTCTCTGATCGTTCGAGCAGGGGCTGGTGTCGACAACATTGACGTTGTTGCCGCTTCAGATTTAGGAATTTATGTCTGTAATGTTCCAGGAAGAAATGCTGCAGCAGTTGCAGAGTTAACTTTCGCTCTCTTGCTAGCTATAGATCGCCATGTTGTTGAGGGCGCTAGTGACTTACGAAAAGGTATTTGGAACAAAAAAGAATATTCGATAGCTGATGGCCTTATGGGGAAAACCATCGGAATTATAGGTCTTGGCGGTATCGGACTTAGTGTCGCGGAACGAGCGAAAGCCTTCGGATTGCGAGTAATAGGGCAAAGGAAAAGTGGTCGCTCGCCTGAAACTGAACAACGTATCCGCCAAATCGGGATACGGCTAGCTGATACTGTGGAGGAGCTCGTTGCCACTAGTGACATTATTTCTGTTCATGTTCCCTTTAATGAAAAAACAATGTCACTAGTGGACGAAGAGCTGCTCCGGTCGTTTAAGGACAAGGCTATTCTACTGAATACCAGTAGAGGCGAAATTATTGATGAGCCTGCCCTTATCCAAGCGATGAATGAACGAGGAATTAGAGCTGGCCTAGATGTCTTTTGCGATGAACCTGCTTCTGGCGAAAGTACTATTATTTCAACTTTAGCTAGTCACCCTTCGGTTGTTGGAAGTCACCATATTGGTGCATCAACTATGCAAGCAAGTAAAGCTATTGCTAGCGGTGTTGTTGATGCTATTGCAGGTTTTGAAAGTGGAAATCCATTGAATTGCGTTAACGAAGCACCATCTGGAGAAGGGACGTCACAAGTACGAGTGCGGCACTTAGATCGTGTCGGGGTTCTTGCTTCAGTTCTTTCGACACTTAGAGCTGCTGATCTAAATGTTCAATACATGGATAATCGCGTGTTTAACGGTAAGAGGGCTGCTGTAGCTAGCATTGAAGTGGTAGGTGCAGTTCCAATAGGCCTATATGACGAGTTGGTTTCCCTTGAACATGTTTTGGGAGTCTCTCTTCTAGATAAGAGAGCTGTTTAGCGATGGAGTCAGGTTTGCTCAGTCGAGTAGAAGCACAACTCGTCCGGCAAGAATGGGCTGAGAGAGTTGTTTCTCCTGCGTATGATGCCCTTAGGCCTGAACAAAGGTTCGAAGTAATGGAAAAAGACCCTTATGTCTTTCTTCATGTAACGCGTTCATTCGGTGATGATGAAAGCGAGAAAACTGCAGAAGAAGTTTCCGAATCTAATGCTGCAGCTTTATCTCGTCTTCTATCAGAGAACATTTATGAGAAAGTCCGTAGTCCGTCGCTTTACCTCTACCAACTTCGATCTGGAGATCACAAGCAGACAGCAATTATTGGTGATGTCCCACTCACTGCTGTAAAAGAAGGGCGAATTATTCCCCATGAACGAATACGACCAAGCCGCTCCTTGCACCTTGCAGACCATTTAGAAAAAATTCGAGTTCAATCCTCACCAGTTGCTCTTGGGTATGAAGATGATGAGCATGTAGCTTCGATTCTTTCATCAATTCAAAATAATGAAACGCCTATATTGCATTTTCAGCGAGAAGATTTGATTGAACAAAAAATTTGGTCCGTGGCGGATGTTCACGCAAGCGAACTCATAGAAATTATGAGAGATAAATCTGCGTATGTGGTTGATGGCCATCATCGCCTAAGTGCAGCGTCAGAAATGTGGGCAAGGAACGGTGAGTCTGGGTCTTTTGGAAAGCTCTTTGCCGCTTTTTTCCCACTAAGCGAGCTAAAGATCAGTGCCTTCCACCGACGTGTTACCGATATGGCTGGATATTCTTTGGATGATCTTTACAAAGAGATAGCTGCCCGCGATTTCGCTCTTCTTCCGATTACAGGGGATCAAGATCCTCTACCAAAGGCTTCAGGAGAGTTCTCCATGTATGCTGCCGGCCAGTGGACGACTATCAAGCCTGCCAGAATACACCCATCAGAGATTGACTCTGGCTTATTGCAACGAAAGATTCTTAGTCCAATTTTCCATATTGATGAGGCCGGTACAGATAATCGGCTTCAGTACCTTCCTGGATCTGTTGGTTTGAACCACCTAGTTGATCAAACTGACTTAGACGGGGGTGCTGCTTTTGCTCTTCATCCTGTTCCGATGGCCCAATTGCTCTCCGTTGCTGATAGGCGGATGACCTTCCCGCCGAAAAGCACATATTTTCAACCAAAAGTTAGGTCAGGAATCTTTCTGGTGCATAGGTAGGGCTACTCTATAGTTCTGTAATTCGCTTAAAGCCTTCGGCCATTCCTTTTCCAGTAAGATCGCCGAAAGCTATGAGTTCTTTTCTGATACGTTCGCGGAAATCCTCCAGTCCCTTAGTTTCGTTACCTTCGGTTATTCCCATTGTCGATAAATATTGGCTTTTGTGTGACTCGAGAGCATTAAGTTTTTTCTTTTCGTACCCATCAGTGGTTTCAAGGTGATCGCATTCTTCAGGTTCGAATAAGAATAGCTCTGAAGGGCGATGCGGATACAAAGAAGAATCAGTCAGAAAGAAAGGATCTCTAGCAGCGACAATTCCATTGATAGCTAGTTGTCCGGCATTGTGATGATCTGGGTGAAGCCTATACCTTTTCCAAGGGTCATGGCTTAGAAGTACTTCGGGTTTAAGTTTTCGAATCCAAGATGCAACAGTATCTCGTTCCTCGACGCCAGCATGCAATTCACCGTCAATGTAGTCAAGGAAAATAATCTCTCCGAGGACTCCAAGCTCCTCGGCCGCAACACGTTGTTCGGATTTGCGAATTGCAGTTAATTCATTGGTATTGGTCGAAGGGTCCCAAGAGCCCTTTGATCCATCAGTGCAAATCAACAAACTGACTTCACAGCCATTTGCTGCCCACTTGGCCAACGTAGCACCAGCTCCAAATTCAATGTCATCGGGGTGTGCTCCAATAGCAAGAGCTTTGGCAGGGGTTGGGATATTTTGGCTGATCACAGTGACACTCTAGGTCAGATCTTCTTTAAGTAGCTTGGATTCTTCAAGATCATCAGGGTTATCTATATCAAATCCAAATTTTGTGTCTTTCATGATACTTAAAGGCAAATCAAATCTTTCTGCTTCCCGCTTATGTCTTTTCAATGAGCCAGGGCCGTATCTGAAGGAAAAATCGATTTCGGTCGGTAAACCTATGATATTTGTTCCATCATTATGTCGATCCGGCACAAGGATAATGCCATCACGCTCAAATAGTGAAGGGAGGTCACCAGGAAAAATTAAGTCGGCATGTGAAATTAAAACCTTCTTTACGCCTTCTTTTGCTAACGCTGCTAATCCCGTTTGGGCTGCCTCATTTAGGCCAGTTCCAACATTTCGGATCACTTGAGTGCCTAGGTTCGAGGCCCATCGTTCAACTTCTTCATCTTCACAAATAACCCAGACTGGGACACCT
Source organism: Myxococcales bacterium (assembly GCA_002721815.1). GTDB lineage: Bacteria > Myxococcota > UBA727 > UBA727. Next base: position 11,142 of record PBLQ01000073.1, on the reverse strand, counting down.
GCACACGCAGAAATAACACCTTCTGCTAGTGAACGTGATAAGGCAGCGCGCTCTTTAGCGTTAAGCACGGAAGATAGACGTGCCTTGGCGTTATTAAAAGATTTAACTGGGAGAAGCACTCCATAAGTATCCATTGACAAGATTCTAGGCCTACCTGGTTATCTATTGCTCAGTATCTGAATCGTCACTAGTTCTGAGGTACGATTCTTCAGTGGATATTTCTGTGGCAGTTGTAGGTGGTGGCTCCTGGGGGACAACAGTCGCGCATCTTGTTTCTCATAATGCTCTCACAAAGTTGTGGTGCAGGGACTCTGAGGTTGCTGCATCGATCAACCAATATCACAAAAATCTTCGTTATTTACCTGATTTCAATCTTGCTAATAATTTAAGAGCTTCTGTTGATTTAGAAGAAGTCCTACACGATGCTGATATCGCTCTTGTAGCCATACCATCTCAAAGTTTTCGAGAAGTCCTTTGTCAGATGAAGCCATACTTACAAGACGGTACTCCAATTTTAAGTCTTGCAAAGGGGTTAGAGCAGGGCAGTACTTTCACTATGACTCAGGTCGTAAATGAGGAGCTTCCAGAAAACCCAACAGGAGTTCTCTCTGGGCCAAATCTTGCTCAAGAAGTACTTCAGGGTTTTGCAACGGCTTCAGTGCTGGCCATGGCTAATGAGTCAGATTCAGAACAGATACACAAAGTTTTTCTAACTGAAAATTTCCGAGTTTATACAAGTACTGATGTGAAAGGCTGTGAATTGGGTGGAGCATTCAAGAACGTTCTTGCTCTTGCAGCAGGTATGACGACCGGCCTGGGAACAGGTGATAATACTATTGCGGCTGTAATAACCAGAGGGTTGGCCGAGCTGACACGACTCGGAGAAGCTATGGGCGCTAGGCGAGAAACGTTCTCAGGGTTAGCTGGACTCGGAGATCTAATTGCAACCTCGTTCTCAGCAAAAAGCCGAAATAGGTTTGTTGGTGAACAGCTAGGTAAGGGTAGATTACTTGATGAAGTTATTTCGCATATGGATAATGTTGCCGAAGGGGTAATGACAGCGCCAGTTGTCTCTCAACTAGCTAAAGAATACAAAGTTGAAACTCCGATCACGGACCAAGTTTCGGCTGTTGTGAACGGTAGTATTTCCGCATCAGATGCATACGAGCTTCTAATGCTTCGTGATCAAGGATCTGAAACCTGAGTTAATCACATGCTGCTCATCAAAACCCTAATTAAGAGAAAATTTCATGGCTGAAATTGGAAGTATTGGAGTTGGGCCTGTCCATACCGTGTCATCTAATGGAGGGATAGAACCACTAGGTTCTGGGCCCCTAGTTCATTGGGGGGTTCGAGCAGATGACAGGTGGCATATAGCTAGAGATGAGCGGGCAGTTCGGCAGATTGTTGCTGAAGATGGAGTTTCAATTGAAACTCGGCTTCGAATACCTGGCGGCGATATCGTCCATCGAGCAAATTCTACTCCATATAAAAATACTTCTTTAGTGATTGTTGAAATAGAGAATGAAACACCTCTGCCAGTTGCTATAGCTTTTATTACTGCTGGTTCTGGGATTTGGAGATGTGAAGGAAATACGTTATTCCGAAATAACGTTTCAGTGATTTCAGCTTCTAAACCTGTAAGCCATTGCCAGGTAGCCGCGACTGAGGGTGAGTTATTGGGCGTTCTAAGACTGGAAGAAAGTCAGAATGATGCAGAAAGGTCTCAGCCTGTAAAAGGTAGCCACGTAGCGATCGTCTTTCCTCTTCCTCATACTTCTAGCTTGCGTTTAGTATTTTGGGTTGAAAATAAGCTTCATTCGCTCCCAAATCCGGATGATCTCCCAAATTTAGCAGGAATTGCCAATGGTTGGAATGCGCATCTTGATTACGGGTCATCTGTAGAACTTGAAAACGAGGGAGTGCAGAAGGTCCTATTCTCAGCGAGGAGGCATCTACTTGTCGGGTGCGAACAGCCTCTTACTTCGAACTATTGGTTGAAAGGCGTTCCGGCTTATGCTTCGGCTCTTGCCATTTCATCTATGTGTTTGTGGGGTCATATTGAAGCAGCAAAACGTCTCCTGACCAAGTCAATAGATCAATATCAAGTATCTTCATTTCAACGTCCTGAAATGGAGTACATCTCGTACTTGCTATGGGCTTGTGATGAATTTACTTTGCATCACATGGACGATGAAGTCAGTGTCCCCATCCTTAATTGGGCGATTGATCAGATCGGAAACTTCGTTGCCGCGGTTCCCCGAAGTCGGATTCGTAGGCGTATAGGCCATTCGTACCTCCGCCTAGGCCTTGAATCATCAGTAAGTCTCCTAAAACGATCCGGTCATTTTGAAGAAGCCCATCAGTTGGAGAACACTCTTCCAAAGATCTATAAAAATAATTCGATATCACTCCAATCTGGGTCTCTTCCAAATGCGCTTCTTGATGAAGATCAAAGCCCAACGCCTATAGCTAAATGCCTTAATCATTACCTAAGCGACACAGAGGAGTCTGGTTCTCTAAGCGAAATAATCGGAAGGGCAGAACCAACTGGAGGATTTTCTTCTAGTGAGCGCCTGCAAGACCCGTTTGCCTCTGCTCTATTTCTTCTCATGTTTCGCCGATCTCTGGTAAGTCAACCCGATTCCTCTACCGTTGCATTGTTTCCGGGCTACACCGCGAAGTGGTTTAACGTGTCAGTTGAGGTAAGTAATATGCCTACCACAAATGGAGAAGTGGGTTATGCAGTTCGCTGGCACGGGGATAGGCCGGCGTTGCTTTGGGAAGGAAAAGTTAATTCACAAATAACTTTTACTTCTCCGGGGTTTGATCCAACCTGGGGAAGTAATGAACTTCGAGGAGAAGCACTACTTCCTCAACAAAAGCCAGATGAAATTGCAATCCCTCTTATCTCGTCACCTATCCAAAAGCCGTCAATAAATCCAAGCAAACCAGAAAAAGGAAATAACTTCTCTTAATTCAATCTCACTTGTACCTAATTGAAGTAACTTTCGGGAATGGGTACTCACAAAGTGCGAAAGTCCTTACAATCCGCACCCCCTAACTTAAAGTATGAAAAGTATCTTTGGGAAGAGGGTGTTCGTTATGTAGCTGGAATAGACGAAGTGGGGAAAGGAGCCTGGGCTGGCCCGTTAACTATCGTCGCGGCAATTGTTCCTCAGGAGAAAAGAATCTATAAAGTACGAGATTCAAAACTCCTTAAAGAGCCAGAACGAGAATCTCTTTTCTCTAAAATTAGCAAGTGGTGCGTAACATGGGCCGTTGGACATGCATCAAACGACGAATGTGATGAATTAGGTATGTCTGAGTCTCAGAAACTTGCCGCCAGACGAGCAATCGAAGGATTATCTATAGTTCCCGAACATTATCTCATAGATGGTAAATGGGATTTTGTAGGGCACGCTGTTGGAGCAACTAAAGTAACAAAAATAATCAAAGGTGATACAAAGTGTCTTTCAATAGCTTCCGCTTCGATTCTCGCAAAAGTTGTTCGAGACCGAATGATGCGAAACTTCGACAAACAATATCCAGATTATTATTTTGCTAGTAATAAAGGGTACCCGTCCCCACAACACATAGAAGCCTTACATCAATGGGGGCCAACTAGCATCCATAGAAAATCATGGGCATTTATGGACGAACTCAAATCACACGGAGTTCCAAGGATCGATCGACCGAAACCTCAAGGAACGCTATTTCCTTAAATTCTAAGATTTAATAATTTCTCACACAATTTGTGTATATCTCGCAACTTTGCGCTTTTGGGCAGTACGATCATGTTCTTATGGGACAACCTGTGACTGTGGTACAAAAATCTTCTTCAAAGCCTGGCGTTCAGCGCTATGAAATAAACCGGAGCATTACCGGAATGGACCATGAGCGATATGAATCATCAAATGAGATCCTAGGCGAACGACCTCCAGACAAATTGGCAAAAGCTATCTTCGAACTTGGAGGCGTAGATAAAATTACAATGAATAGTAACGTCATAACGATTGACTCGGGAAAGGGTGGAGTAGACCCTAACCAAGTAATGGCAATTATCGTAGATATGTTTACCTATTACCTGCCGGGAGTGGAAGTACCCAGCTTCGAAAATAATAGCGATTAGAGCTCCTGGCTGTTGATTAACTTCCTGCCACGTCGCTACACTTCAAATAAATTCAAGGGGACAATATGTCAATCGCACGAATAACAGAAGTTATTTCTTCTTCGCCCATAAGTTTTGATGACGCAACGAAACGCGGTGTGGAACGAGCAGCTAGCACCCTTGATAATGTCAAAGGAGCTTGGGTCCAAGACCAAAAGGTAGTTGTTGAGAACGGAACTATAACTGAATATAGGGTCACGCTGAAAATAACCTTTGTCCTAAACGACTGACGTCATTCCGGTAATTCGCCAGACATATAAAATTGTCACCCTCATTACTTTGAAGGTGAATGTTAGTTATTTCAAGCTACTTTTAGTTCCAGAATGGTTTGCTTCTTGAACTGTTTGGGAACCCATATCCACAAAACGATGGTTCCTATCAGCAATTGTTTCTCCAGCTGCATCTACAACCAAAACAGCACCAGTAGTAAAACTCGCCTCATCCGAGGCAAGGTACAATACTGCGTTTGCGATATCTTCAGGCCTCCCAGCACGCCTTAGAGGGTTATGGGCGCCAATAATTGTTGAAGCTTTTTCAAGATTCTCATGATCTCCGGTCACAAGCCTCGCTGTTAAGCCAGAGATTGTTCCCCCAGGGGCAATCACGTTCACACGAATTCCATGTGGGCCTAATTCAGTCGCAACAGACTGTGAAAGTCCTACAACTCCATGTTTAGCTGCTGTATATACATGCGGGCCAAGCCCGGCTCGCACTCCGGCTGTCGAAGCAGTGTTAATAATTGATCCAGAACCTTGTTGAATCATCACTTTTGCTGCATGTTTGATCCCATAAAAAACACTGTTCAGAAGTACGTCTATGGTTCTAAGCCACCCGTCACCGTCTATCTCGCTAATCGGCCCGACTGAACCTAGGATCCCAGCGTTATTGAACATAATGTCAAGGCTTCCAAACTTAGATACAGCGAACTTAACCGCTTCCTCCACTTGGATTTCCTCCGCTACATCCACAGTAAAAGCGGCAGCGCTCTCACCCAGTTCATCAGCAAGTTCCTCTGCCAAGTCATTTTGAATATCTGCTATTACGCACTTCGCTCCTTCTGCAATGAAGCGACGGACAGTGCCTTCCCCGATTCCGCTTGCTCCTCCTGTTATAACAGCTACTTTATTTTCTAATCTGCCACTCACACTTTCTCCCTCTGTTAAAGACTTCAAAACGATAGTTCTCTATCTCTATAGTCAGGACACGATCTTAGTCCTGAGACATAATGAAGAAAAACTAGCCTTTAGTAGTTGAAATAAAACCCCAGTCAGAAATGAAGATCGCTTCAGGAAAAACTTCAAATGAAATGCAGATAACTATTAGAATTAAGGTAGGACTTCGGGAGCAAGAGCGGCTATCTTGACAGGGTGTCAAAAGAACTTCGCTTGCTAACAATTCACGCTCATCCGGATGATGAATCATCGAAAGGTGCAGGAACTGTAGCGCTTTATGCTGACTTAGGAGTTGGGACGACCCTAGTTTGCTGCACTGGGGGTGAAGAAGGGGATATCTTGAACCCGGCCATGGACCGTCCGGAGGTTCGATCGAACATCGCTTCAATACGTAAAGAAGAATTGGATAAGGCCGCAAAGATTATTGGATATGACACTGTTCACTATCTGGGCTTCAGAGATTCTGGAATGGAAGACTCTGAAGCGAATGAGCACCCAGACTGTTTTGCTATGGCCCCCTTAGAAGAAGCAGTCGAACGTTTAGTAAGGATAATCAGAGCTGAACGGCCTCATGTCATCGTTACATATCCCGATGATCAACAAGGCTATCGTCACCCAGATCACCTAAAAGTTTTCGATATAAGTATTCCGGCTTGGGAAGCAGCTGGTGACCCCAGCCTATTTCCGGAAGCAGGGGATCCATGGCAGCCTTTAAAACTTTACTACACGACTTGGAGTCGGAAGAGAATCGAAGCTTTGCATAAAGTTTTTCTCGATTTAGGTCTTGAATCGCCTTTCAATGAGGATTGGTTTAAACGACCTTCTCAGGATCACAGAATTACAACAAAGATTGATGTATCAAAGTATGGGCAAATACGGAATGATGCCCTCCTAGCCCACGCAACACAGGTTGACCCCGAATCAACATTTTGGTTCGGACTTCCCTCAGGCGCGGCAGCTGAAGCTTACCCTTGGGATGACTACATACTTGCATTTAGTCGTGTAGGGGAAATCGCCGAAGAGAGCGATCTGTTTGCGAATATTAGGGAATCTGAGGAAAGTGAAAGCAATGGCTGACTTTCTATCTGATCAATGGGTTGAGGAACTAAAGAACCTTGGAAGTAAATTGCCAAAAGTTCAGGGGGCATCAATCTCATGCCAGTACGAAATTTCAGGAACTCCAGAGGGAAAAATACGGTATTACATAGTTTGGAAAGAAGGGAGCGTGTCTGAGGCTTCAAAAGGAAAACTAGACAACCCTGAATGCAGGTTTACTGCGAAGTATGACGATATCAGAGAAATCTTTTTTGGAAGGATTAGCACCGAAGAGGCATTTATGCGAGGTGACCTTAAGGTCGAAGGAGATTATAAAAAGTTTCTAGTTGATTTGCACGACTGGAGACATTCCCCTAATTACAGGAAATTGTGGGAGGACCTAGAGCCCAGCTAGTTGTTTATGCAACCACTAAGCGGCGGTATTGTTATCCCATAGAAAAGGCCGAGTTTGGTCAAGCGCCTTCCGACAAGCAGCTATTCCACGCTTTGCCCGTTCTTTGTCTAGATCAGTTAATTCCCAATTTTTAGGTTGTGAATATACGAGATGCAGTTGTTGATTCATACCTCAATTATGTTTGAAGGGTATGACATTTAGGCGATAGCGCCTCCTCTGGTAGTAAAATCTAATCCATCTAGCACTCGTCAGGGCCACACCCTAACTAGTACGATAAAGCAACAATAGATGGGAGAAGATAATGTCAATCAGTAAAGTTGGGGTTGTAGGCGGCGGAACGATGGGTTCAGGAATAGCAGAAGTTTCAGCCAAATCAGGCTGTGACACAATCGTGGTTGAGGTTGATGCTTCTTTAGCTGAACTAGCTCAACAGAAACTAGAGCAAAGTACTGAAAAAGCCGTTGCAAGAGAAAAAATGACTGAAGAAGATAGGGGCAATCTTCTTTCGAAACTCTCGTTTACCACCGAATATTCTGAGTTAGCTGACAGGGATCTTGTTATTGAGGCTGTCATAGAGTCACCAGAAATAAAGGCAAAAGTATTCTCTACTCTTGATGAGATCGTTCAGCCCGATGGAATTTTAGCTTCAAACACTTCATCAATATCCATAGGGGAGATCGCAACAGCAACTTCAAGGGGTGAGAAAGTCCTAGGAATGCATTTTTTCAACCCAGCTACTGTTCAGCCACTAGTTGAATTAATCACTTCAGAGGTGACTTCTGAAAATACTTTGAAGATTGTGGAGAGCTTCACAAGGGACATATTGGGAAAGCATCCTATTACAACTATAGATCGCGCTGGCTTTGTTGTTAACCGGTTATTAGTTCCTTATCTGCTTCAAGCCATGCACATGTATGATCGTGGCCAAGCATCTAAGGAAGATATAGATGCGGGTATGAAGTTTGGTTGTGCCCACCCGCAAGGACCTCTTGAACTCTCAGACCTCATTGGGTTAGACACTCTTCTTCTCGTAGCTGAAGTGCTATATGAAGAGTTCAAAGAACCAACTTACTCTCCGCCACCTATCCTTCGTAGATTGGTAACTGCTGGGCATTTAGGAAGAAAAACAGGACAGGGATTCTACGTTTATGGGTAAATTGGATTCAGGCAATTACGCAATGACGATTCCACTGCCGACCTCGCTGAGCGATCAAGGCCCCAGCTTACGTGAGTTGGTTGATTTAGGTTACAAAGAAGTTTGGTCTTCGGAAGCAAATGGGGCTGATGCTTTCTTACCGTTGGCCCTTGCCGCGGTCCATGCTCCTGAACTTAGGCTGGGTACTGCAATTGTTCCAGCCTTCACTCGAGGCCCCGCCCTTTTAGCTCAGTCGGTAGCAACCATGGCTTCGATAGCCCCTGGTCGATTCGCATTTGGAGTTGGTTCTTCGTCAAATGTAATCGTCGAGCATTGGAATGGGATTCCATTTACTGATCCATACAAAAAAACTCGTGATGTAGTTCGTTTCCTCAAACAGGCCCTAACTGGCGAAAAAGTCTCTGGGGATTATGAGACTTTCAAGATAAAAGGATTTCGCCTAGGGATGGAACCTCCCAAGGAGAATGTTCCTATCCTCATAGCAGCTCTTCGTGAGGGGATGCTTCGGCTAGCTGGGCGTGAAGGAGATGGAGCGATTATCAACTGGCTTTCTGCTGAAGATGTAAAGACAGTTTCCGAAATTGTTCATAGCCAAGGTGGCGGGAAAGAAATTGTTGCACGAATTTTTGTATGTCCAAATCCAGATACTGAGACAGTTCGAAGAGAAGCAAAACGCGCTATCGCCGCATACCTCAATGTTCCTGTGTACAGGGCTTTCCATGAATGGTTGGGAAGAACCGAGCAACTTCAAGAGCATTGGGATCTCTGGGATCAGGGTGAGCGAGCAAACTCGCTCGAAGCGATGCCAGATAGCATCGTAGACGAGCTCATAGTCCATGGAACCCCTGACGAATGCAGAAGTCACATTGATCGATACTTGAAGAATGGTGTCAACACAGCGGCCTTAATGGTAATGCCATTTGGGGGTATAGATCTTTCTCAAGCGATTCGTGACTTAGCTCCAAGATAGAGTTATAAATAATGTGTATAGGAAGCCCAAAAGGTGGGATACTAAAGAAGTAGGAAAAATTATCCTGGCGGAGAAACATGACTGATACAAATGAACGAATAAATGAAGCGTTTAATATGATCGACACCGAACTTTCGAGGTTGCAAAGTCGCGAAGTCGTTTCAGCTATAGAAGCTAGTGACCTACTGTTAGACCTTCGTCTGCTAATTATGCAGATAGAACCTGTTGAAGATCCGGTCTCAATATCAAGCTAGGGCTATTCAACTTCTCTGCGCTGTTTTATTGAGGAACTACAAACTTTGAATTGACCGAACTAGTTTTGAAAAGAACCAGCCAATCAAAGCACCTGCGATTACATCTGACGCATGATGTGCTCTTACGTGTAGCCGGCTAGTTGCTACTACTGCTGCGATTATTTTAAAGAGAGGCGCAGCAGAGCTGCTTTCCGAAAGCAGCGATGCCGCTAGAACAGCTGAACTCGCATGACCGCTAGGGAAACTAGATGTGGCGGGCTGCCGGAGCTTATGGGGGTGACTGCTTGAGCCCATCTCTGGCCGGCTTCTTCGGAAAAGGCGTTTTATTCCCTGATTTACGATTATGGACTCTATTCCAATTAAAACAGCAAGCCGAACTACTGAGCGTTTTCGGTTAGGGTTCAAGATTTTTTGAGTGAGATTCAGAATATGCCAGATAACACTAAAATCGCCTACGGAAGAAGCTATATAGAAAAGTCGATTTAGACTTTCAGAAGATCTCAGCAGTTCCCATCCCGTATCTACTGCAGAATCAAAGTCATCGACTTTCTGCGGGAGGTTTAATAGAATCGGATCATCCATCAATCTGTTCCTATCGTTATTTGAGGTATTTCTTTAGGGCCAATCGATTTGATCAAGCTTTCTTGGTATGCCCCGTCTAGATTGAACATATTTGAACTCCATCTGTTAGGAGTTAATGCTAGAGCCCGTGGATAATCTTCAAACATCCATCGTGCGAAATTTCGTCGGGTCCAGTCGTTGTAATCGGCAAGTTTAAGAGCTAATTCAGTAGTTTCTGACTTTTTTAGAAGCTTTTGTAGTCGCCCAGCGAACTGGTGGTCATGTCCTAGTTCAGCTGAGATAGCTTTCTTGTAAATTGCCTCGGCTTTTTGAGGTTTGAAGGGGCCAGATTTTATAATAGCGAGTGCCGATGACCTGCCTGTTCTTAAGGCTTGTGCAATACCCTCTCCTGTCATTGGGTCGGCTGCTCCAATCGCATCACCAACGAAATGGATTCTTCCTTTGGAAGGAAGAAGTTCCATTAACCGAGAGGGTATGGGCCATGCCTTTCGGTTTCCCTCTGGGATGGCATTGTGTCCGATTACATCACGGATATGTGGACGCTCTAACAAGTTATTCCAAAGTTTTCCTAGGTCACCTATTTCGTAATGTGATCCCCGTAGCACGCCGAATCCAATGTTTGCCCTCTGTCCGGGCAAAGGGAAAAGCCACATATATCCAGGAAGTAAATCAGGCTCAAACCAGACCCTAAGGTGTTGTGCTTCTGGTCCAGTCTGAGAGAAGTACTGACGAAAAGCATGCCAGTCTCCTCTGTAGTTGTTTATTCCTACACCAAGATATTTTCGGACTGAAGACCACATTCCATCGGCAGCAATAACGTAGCGGGCTAGAATTTTTCTGTCACTGGAAGTCGTTACCTCTACGTGTTGGTCTAACTCTCTAAGGCTTTCAAACCGGACTGGAGTATGTATAGATGCTCCCGCATCGCGGGCTAAGTCAAGTAATCGCTCGTCTAGTTCTATCCGTGGAACGATTGCGGCGTATTGTCCTCTCTCGTGAGGAAGTGGGAGCTCAATAGTGTTCCCGTTGGGAGAATGAATTACTACATTCATAATCTCGTTCCAATTTTCAACGGTGGAAGGTTTAAGACCCATACTTTCAAGTATGCGAAGCGCATCTGTAGTTAGCCCATCTCCACAACATTTATCGCGAGGGAAGTTTGCCTTATCGATTATTATTACGTTACGTCCTGATCTTACAAGTTCGATTGCTGCCGCGCATCCTGCTGGCCCTCCACCGATGACAAGAATCTCAGTTTCAAGATTATTTAGCACACCTTAAGGGTACCCGAGAAGAGGCAGAACAAGAATATAAAGGAATTAAGGTTCGGGTGTAGGTGTAGGTGTAGGTGTAGGTGTAGGTGTAGGTGTAGGTGTAGGTGTAGGTG
>PBLQ01000072.1 GCA_002721815.1 Myxococcales bacterium | reverse complement strand
TCGGCCGGTCCGCTGTTTCTTGTACAAAACGGGCTGAAACAAGTGGCCCCTTAAAGTTCGCTTCCATCGCCGCGCGTTGCGCTTCCCATTGCGCAACGGTCTGGGCTCTTTGCGCTTCCTTGTCTGCGTTTTCAAGAGCATAAATATGGTTGGCGGTGAGCGGCTCACAAGCGTTACTGCAATTATCCATGTCACCGTCTACCACGGTGCCCATTTCAATCTGATTGCCATCGTCACACAGCTCGCCCTCTTGCACGATGCCATCACCACAAACCGCCTGAGACGCTGTAGGCGGCGCTTCATCCAAAACCGTTTTCGGTGCCGCCGGCGTGGCCAGGGGTTTGGTGCAGGCGAGGGAGACGAATAAAACCACAAGGAAGAGATAATGCATGAATACTTCCTGTCTAACTTATCTGTAAAATGTTGAGACAACTTTTCATTGTGGCCGAATATAAACCAACTGAATATTAGGGAAAAGCGCAATGTTCTTTTGAGAACATCTTTTAAATCATTGGACGATCAAGCCCCACCTTGTTAATCTCTTCATATGTCCGACTTCTTAAACCCTTTCGCCATCTTCTCCCTGCTCATGGGCGCCCTTTTTTTGTGGATTTGGTCCAAAGAAAAAAAACTCGAAGCCAAAGTCGAAAAGGCGAAAGCGCTCTTTGCCCAAGAGGTCACCGAACCCATGACGGTGGAATACAAAGGGGCCGTGGTCACGCTACACCCTGACGGCACGTTTTTGGTGCAAGGTGAAAACGACGCCCACTGCGCAGCCATCAAACAAGAAATCGAAGCGAGTTTTAAACGGCGTTACGTGGATTCTCAGCCCGACTAAAACAAAATATTGCGAAAAGTGAGGTTGATGCGCGGCCCCAAAGGCTTTTGGGTTTTGGGAATGCGATGACGCCAATGGTGTTGGGTGGGGCCTTGCATGAGTAAGAAACTGCCGTGGCTCAAGGGGATGTCTATACGTGGTACATCTTCGCGGTATTTGTGTTTCAGTTGAAACGGCCGCGTGGCACCAAAACTTACAGAAGCGATGACAGGATTTTGGCCAAGCTCTTGTTCCTGGTCTTGGTGCCATCCCATGCTGTCTTGGCCATCACGGTAAAAGTTGAGCAACACGCTGTTAAATTTCACCGGGCTGATGGTTTCGATGTGGTGTTTGATGAACAACAGTTCTGGGGTCCATGGATGGGGGTCCATGGTGATGCCCGAATAGGTGTAACTGACGCCTTCATCGCCCACCCAGGCAGTGAGTCTGGGTTGCATCATTTCTTTTCCAAAAAGAACGATGGGCTCTTGTTTCCAAGGGATACGGGTTTGTAGGGCCGCAAACAATTCGTCGGCTTTGTCTGGTGCAAAAAAGCCATCGTGCAAGGCCAATGCGGCGTCGGGAACGTCGTAGGTGGGGGTGTTCAGCCCGGGCAACAAAGGTGAGGTACGAGGCGCCATGCCTCAACTTAATGTTTCTTGAGCGGTGATGCAAAAGCTTTTGGTGGGCAGCGGTGGCCATGCGTGCTAGTTTGAGGGCATGGCATTGTCTTCCACCATTCGTAACTTTGAAATCGAGCTGGCCAACATCGACCAGCACGTCTATGAAAGCTTGGCGTTTAAAGTGGCGCAGCACCCCTCAGAGCACAGCGAACGGGTGGCAGTGCGGGTGTTGGCGCGCGCCCTCGCCCACGAAGAAGGCTTAGAGTTTGGGCGGGGTTTGTCTACAGTAGAAGATCCGGCCTTGTGGCTCAAAGACCCCATGGGCCAAATCGTGCACTGGATCGATGTGGGGGCCCCCGCAGCCCAGCGCTTGCACAAAGCGAGCAAACAAGCCCAGCGGGTTAGCGTGTATTCCGATAAAAACAAAACCAATCTGCAAAACGAATGGCGCGGCCAAAAAATCCACCAAGCCGGCAGCATTGCCTTGGTGCATCTCGATACCGCATTCATTGCCACCTTAGGTGAACACATGGACAAGCAAAACAAATGGTCCATCACCCTCACCGAAGGGTATTTAAGCGTGGGTTTTGGCGAGCAAACCGCCGATTGCCAACTTGAAGTGACGACCGTGGGGGCGATGCTTTAAAGAAACCGCTCGATGGCCTCCATGAAGGGCTTGCCGAATTTCTGCAGTTTGGCTTTGCCCACCCCAAAGACCTCTTCAAACTCTTCGGGGCTTTGGGGCTTGCGGGCGGCCATGTCCACCAAGCTTTTGTTGGAAAACACCAAATAGGGTTTGAGGCGCTTTTTCTTGGCGATTTGGGTGCGCAAGGCTTTCAGCGCTGCGAGGAGTTCCACGTCTACGTCTGCATCTATCACTTCCTGGGTTTTGCGCCTGGAAGAAGTGGTGGTTTGGGTGGCCTGACGTATTTTGTCTTTGCGGTAGAAGAACTCTGTTTCGCCTTGTAGCAACCCCTCGCCGGCAGCGGTTAAAAACAAACCACCATACCCGGTGATGTCGATTTTCAGAAAACCTGCCGATACCAACTGACGGATGATGGCGTTCCACATCTTTTTGTCCATGTCTTTGCCAGCGCCGTAGGTGGTGATTTTTTGGTGGTTGAATTGTTTGATGCGCGCGTTGTCTGACCCACGTAAGACGTCGATCACATGCACCCCGCCAAAGCGCTGGCCCGTATCCACAATGGTACGCAACAGCATTTGGGCCAACAAAGAACCGTCTTCTAATTCGGGCGGGTTCAAGCACACATCGCAATTGCCACATGGGGTGCTGTCCTCACCAAAATAAGCCAGCAAGGTGCGCCGTCGGCAGGTGGGTGCTTCACAATAGGCAACCAAAGCATCTAGACGTTTGTGTTCACGCCGTTTGTGGTCGGTTTCGCTGTCTTCGTTTTCAATAAACTGTCGACGCAGAACGATATCTTTGAGCCCATAGACCATGTAAGCCTCGGCCGCCTGGCCATCACGCCCCGCCCGGCCCAATTCTTGGTAATAACTTTCCATGTTCGCCGGCAAGTTGTTGTGAACCACAAAGCGCACGTCGGGCTTATCGATGCCCATGCCAAACGCGATGGTGGCCACCATGACCACGCCCGATTCGGTCATGAAGATATTTTGGTTTTCGGTGCGTTCATCTTGGGGCATGCCCGCATGATAAGGCAGCGCGTGCACGCCGTTTTTCCACAAAAACTTGGCCACGTCTTCGGTGTTTTTGCGGGACAAACAATAAACGATGCCGCTCTCACCGGGGTGCCCTTTCACCACATTGAGCAGTTGTTTGCGCGCGTTGTCTCGAATGTCCACGGCCAGGGTGATGTTGGGCCGGTCGAAGCCTGCCACAAAGCATTGTCCATTATTCTGGAACAGTTTGGCCACGATATCTTTACGGGTGACGTCGTCTGCTGTGGCCGTAAATGCTGCCACGGGCACTCCAGGAAACAAATCATTGAGTTGCTGCAGCTCTAAGTATTCGGGTCGAAAGGCGGGCCCCCAACGGGACACACAGTGGGCTTCGTCAATGGCAAAACGGGTGATGGGAATCTCTTGCAGCGATTCTAAGGTGCTGGGCATCATCAAGCGTTCGGGAGAGATGTAGAGCAGCCGCAGTTGCCCCGCACGCACTTTGTTCCAGGTCGCCGCATTTTCGAAACTGCTTTTCGATGAGTTCATGGTTTCGGCGGCCACCCCAGCCAACTGCAACGCGGAGACTTGATCTTCCATGAGCGCCACCAAAGGCGAAACCACCACCGTGAGGCCCCCCTGCACCAAGGCAGGGATTTGAAAGCAGAGGCTTTTGCCGGCGCCGGTGGGCATCACTGCGAGGACTTGGTCGCCCTTTAAAATGGTCCGCACCACGCGTTCTTGGCCAGGACGAAAAGCGGTATAGCCAAAAACGTCCTGCAACACTTGCTGGGCTTGGGCCATAGATGGATTTGATGTCATGTGGTTCTTTCCGTTTCGCCGTGAAAAGCGGTCTTAACACCTTCCCGGAAGGGTGGCTATGCCCAAATCCTGTAACTTTCAGGCTTATTTTTGGTCTGAATTGTGGATCGATTTACACGAAATCAGCCCACTGTTAGTCTTTTGGCAGGTTGAAAGGAGCCCGAATGAAGGAAAAATGGTTTCAAATTTGGGGTTTATCCACCCTGTGCCTCCTGGTTGGGCTGGGGAGTGGCTGCAGTGGCTGCGATTCAGAGGCCTATGTGCGTTCCACACCAGCCATGATCGTCACCAACACCGACACCCTCACGTTTGGCCCCATCGCCGTGGGCAGTTCCGAAACTCAAAACTTGGTGATTTTGAACGCGGGGTCCGCGCCTTTAAGCATCGACCCTCTCGCCTTTGAGCCCTCCGAGGGGCCCTTTGTGGCCGAACTGCTCGAAACCAGCGTTTCGGCAGCCTCTGAAACCATCGTGCCCACTTCGTTTTTTCCACTGACCGCCGGTGAGTTCCAAGTGGAGCTGCACCTCCTCACCAATGCATCCAACACCAACAAAAAAGTGGTGTTGCTCAAGGGCACAGCCTTTGAAGGCACCATTTGCGGTCCTTGTGACAACCCACCCGAATCCGCCTGTGCCGACGAAGAAAACTTACTCATTTACAATTATGTGGGCTCTTGCGTGGATGGCAGCTGCTTGTACGAAAGCACGCTGAAGCCCTGTGAATTCGGCTGCGACCAAGAACTGAACGTGTGCCGCACCCCCGAATGCACCGAAGATGCGGATTGTGACGATGGGCGGTTTTGTACCGGCGTTGAAACCTGCGATACCGAAGCGGGCGTTTGCGAATTTGGCGATACCCCTTGCGGCCCGCAAGCCCCCATTTGCGACGAGGAACTCGACCTGTGCATGGAATGTCGCACCTCCGATGACTGCAACGACGCCACGTTTTGCAACGGCGCCGAAATCTGCAGTGCTGAGTTCACGTGTATGCCCGGTGCGCCGCCCTGCGCCGGGGGAACCCCCATCTGTCTAGAAGCCACGGAACAATGTGTGGCCTGCACCCAAAACAACGATTGCGACGATGGTTCTTTTTGTAACGGTTCAGAAATCTGTGATGAAAACGGACTGTGTGCCGCTGGCGGTTTTCCTTGCACAGAGGCGCGGCCCTTTTGTGATGAGAACAGCGACCAATGTGGTGAATGCCTCACCGATGCCCAATGCAATAACGGCGTTTATTGCGATGGTGAAGAAAATTGCAACGACACGCTCGACTGTGAAGCCGGCCAACCCCCTTGCGGCACCTTGGACGAGGTGTGCGATGAAGCGTCCCAAAGCTGTGGTGAATGTACGGAAGATGCACAATGTGACGATGGGCTATTTTGTAATGGCAGTGAGAGTTGCTCTGACGATCTAATTTGTCAGGCAGGTGCAGCGCCTTGTGACGATCCCACACCCATTTGTGATGAAGACACAGATGCTTGTTGGGTTTGCAGTTTGGATACCCATTGCGACGATGGCTTGTACTGCAATGGCGCCGAAACATGCGACGATGCGCAGATGTGCGTCGACGGGACCTCACCTTGCTCGGGCGAGACCCCGGTGTGCCTAGAAAGCAGTGACCACTGCGTTGAATGCGTGGTGGATGAAGATTGCGATATCGATGAGACCTGTAACAACTACGTGTGTGAAGCCCCATTGGACTGCGATAATGTTGGACTGACTTGGAAATGGAGCACCGACCGCGAGAATCCCGATGTCAGTCGGGTGAGCTGCCAAAACTGTAACCCTTATGGGGCCTCCCATGCTGAATCCAGACGCACCACCTTCTGCAACGAAACCTTGCCTATTTTGTGCATCAAAGTGGATGACACACCAGCACCTGACAACCTGTCCCTCTCAGAGGCTGGAAAATGGGCTTTTGGTCACATCGCACTCACCCCCCCCGTCCAAGGCTGTAGTCTGACTTCCATCGCAGTGGCCAATACCATCTGCCAAGAGCAGTTCGGCCAAGATTGGCGCATGGCGGAACACCACGACGGCGGTTGGCCAGGTTGGGACTTTTGGGCCCTGGGACACATTAATCCCGACACCTATTTCTGGCTTCACATCAACAACCAAGCGGCCAATTGTTGGAACAGCAGTGCCCCTTAAGTGGACACGCGCGCCGTTTTACTTATTCGATTTTGATCTTCTTTTCGAAGTGTTGGTAGTCCTTAAGCTTTTTCCAATCACCGCCCCAGGTCCATCCCAAATCTTTAAACAGACTCACCACCTTGGAATCACTTTTGATCAAACCCGGCTTTTTGCTCTTGCTTCTGTTCTTCGCGAATTGTTTACCTTCGGGAGGAAGCACCTTTTTACCTTTGACATAAGGGTTCCACAAAGGATTGATATCGATGGCGGCCCCCAGACTGTGGTTTGAAAAAGCCACGCCATCTGTGGTGCGTCGGCAGTTAAAGGCCGACGTGATGTTACGCTTCATGAGCTGGTTGTCATCACCGTCATAATAAGAGGCCGGCGCGATGCGGTGGATGGGGAATTTGGCCTTAAACAACTTGTCAAATACATACAGTAAATCTCCGGCCACACGATGGTGGGCCACCAAAACCCCTTCAGCCTGTTCACCGGTTTCGGTGTAATACCTCACTGAAATGGTCCGCAAGTCTTTGCGCTTCACAGGACACCCCTTTTTGAGGGTGGTGTTGAGCAATGACTCTCCTTTGCGATCGGATATTTTCTGAATGCGTAAATCCGGTTTTTTTTCAAAGGCTTGAATAGGGAATGCGGCCAAGCCCAACAAGACTGAGGTCAAAAAGATTCGATTCATCATAAGGTGCTCCGACCTCCTTTTTATCACGCTCAAATCAGACGATAAAGTTTTGCCAAACATTCAAATTCGGACCTTTAGAGTTGCCATGACTACGGTTTACAAATTCGTAAGCACCTGTTTTTTTTACGGTTTAATCGTTCCAGCGCGCCACGTCTTCAATCACCACTGGCTCCAGAGGCGCGTCGTTCGCGTCGGTGGTCACCGTCGCAATGGCATCCACCACATCCATCCCTGCAATCACCTGACCAAAAACGGCGTAACCCGGGTTGTTGTCATCCACATAATCCAAAAATGCATTGTCGATGTGATTGATAAAAAACTGAGACGTGGCGGAATTGGGGTCACTGGTCCGAGCCATGGCCACCGACCCACGCACATTGAGCAAACCATTACTGCCCTCGTTGGAAATGGCGGGACGGGTTTCTTTTTTGCTTCCCGATAAGTTGAAACCACCGCCTTGGATCATGAAATCTGCAATGATGCGATGAAAAGTGGTCAACCCCAAACCATCGTCCCCGTCGTAAAAACCCGCATCCACGTAGTCGATAAAATTTTGAACGGAGATGGGTGCTTTCTCTGGATTGAGCTCGATGGTGATTTCTCCCATGCTGGTCAGTAAGGTCACTTGATTCACCGCCAAGCCTTCCTGAGTCTCTTCGGGTAAGGATTCTTTTTCGTAGTTGTCATCTACTGAGGTGTCGGGCGCCAAGCAGGCCAACACACAAAAGATGGGCAACAAAGCCATTCGTCGATACATCTTCGGCTCCTTTCATGGGCAGAACCAGGCCGTTCTTACGTATAAATGTGCCTTTGAAAAGATCCTTCGCTGAGGCCCGCAGCGCCCTATTTGACGCCATATGATCGCAATTCACACCGAAATTCATCGAACCGAAAGGCCCTCGGCCGAAAATCTTTTTCCTTAAGCGTCTTTTTATGGTTTAAATTCAGGTGTTTAAGTCATTTTTTGCGCCGGTGCTTTTCATGATCTTTTCTTGGTTTTGGGTTACGCTTTTGCCCTAAAACGCGCGAGGAAATACCCAATGGATTTTTTGACCTTCATTTTCATACTGCTCTCATTCATCACCGGCTTCATGGTGGGCTACCTGCTCCTGGCTTATAAAAACAAAGACAAGGAACAAGAAAACTTACTCAAAGTGCAATGGGCCGAAAGTGAGCGCCGCTTGCTAGAAGAAAAGGCCGCCAGCCAAAAGGCACTCTTTGAAAAAGAAGTGAACGCCATGGAAGAACATTTCAAATCCGTGGCCGCAGACGTGCTCAAAAACAGCACCGAAAATTTTCAAGAGCAGTTCCTCAGCTTGGCCAAAGAAAACTTCAGGGCCGAAAAAGAAGTGGCGAATAAAGATTTAGAGGCCCGCCAAAAGGCCGTGGAGAATTTAATCTCGCCCATCAAAGCAGCCCTCACCAAACTTGAAGAAAACAACCAAGAAATTGAAAAAAACCGGGAGGGTGCGTACCAAGGTTTAAAGAGTACTTTAATGGCACTTCAACAACAGACCCAAAACCTGGCCACCGCGAGCACTTCTTTATCCACTGCTTTAACGGGTTCATCACAAGCCCGTGGAAGCTGGGGTGAAATCTCTTTAAAGAATATTGCTGAAGCGGCGGGCATGTTGCAGCACTGCGACTTCGATATTCAAATGACATTAGAGACCGGCGCGGGGGGGGCCCGGGCGGACATGCTGGTGACCTTGCCGGGCGGTGGCATGATTCCCTTGGACGCTAAAGCGCCACTGACCGCTTTCGTCGAAGCCCAAAAAGCGTCTAGCAAAGAAGACCAACAAAAGGCCCTCAAGAAACTTTCCAAAGATGTGCGCAAGCACGTGGATGAACTCATGCGCAGAGATTATGCCCAATACGCCGAGCGTGGGGTGGACTTCACGGTCATGTTCATTCCTTCTGAGCCTGTGCTTTCTGCCGCCTACGAAGCCGACAGCGAATTGCAGGAATATGCCTTTTCCAGACGCATTCTCATCACCACCCCAGTCACTCTTTTGGCCCTTTTGCGAACCGTGGCCGTTTACTGGCGCCACGAAGCCATCATGGAAAATGCGACCGATATCGCAGAAAATGCCCGTGAATTGTACGACCGCGTGGCCAAATTTGCCGAGCACCTGTCCAATATGGGCTCCAGCCTGCGCAAAACCTTGGGCGCCTATAACGATGCCGTGGGCTCCTTTGAGCGTAGGGTCATTCCAGTGGGCAAACGCCTTAAGGAGCTGGACCTGGATGGTGGAAACAAAGAAATTCCTTCCTTGCCCAATCTCGAAGAAGAAGACACCCGCGCCCTTTCTGCCTTGCCGGAACCGGTGCAAATTAAGTAGAGCTCGGCTTCCGCCCCGCTGCCCCACAGCGGATCACCACGCAAAAGACTTCAATCTTTTCTGCCCACAGGAGAAGATGTGCCACGGAAAAAGGTTTTAATCATCCACACCGGTGGCACGCTCGGCATGAAAATGCCGGGGCACACCCGTGCAGAACTCGCGCCCAATATCGAACTCGATCGTTTGATCAACCGCGTCCCCGAGCTGGAAGAAATCGCTGACATCGAACTCATCAGCCCTTGGAACATCGACTCTTCCCAAGTGTCGCCCAACGACTGGCAAGCATTGGCCAAACTCATCAGTGAAAAAGGATGTCTGGGCCAAAAAGACGATCGGGGCAATCCAAAAACTTATGCGGGCATTGTGATCATCCATGGCACCGACACCATGGCCTATACCGCTTCGGCCTTGGCCTTCATGCTTCAAAACCCCGACCGCCCCATTGTGCTCACCGGCTCGCAACGACCGCTCGAAGCGTGGCGTTCAGATGCCCGCGCCAATCTCGCAGCTGCGGTCGAATGTGCCACCATGGATGTCAAAGAGGTGATGGTGGTTTTTGGGGACTCCATTTTACGAGGCTGTCGCAGCACCAAGGCCGACGCCAACAGCTACAGCGCCTTTTTGTCGCCCGAAGCATCGCCCTTAGGTGAAATCGGCACCGACCTCGAAATTGTGTGGCGACGGGTTCGCAACCCCACCATGGAATTTGGATTCTACCCCAAACTGGAACACCGGGTGCTCAACCTCACGCTCTTTCCGGGCTTCAACCCCAAAATCCTCAAACAAAATGTTGAAAACACCGATGACAAAGAACTCATCCGTGCCCTCATCATCCGTGGGTTTGGGGTGGGCAACATTCCTTTACAGGGTGACTTGAGCATCTTTCCCCTCATCGAATACCTGCGGAAAAAGCATATTCCAGTGATCATGACCAGCCAATGTTTTCGTGGTCATACCGAACTGGCCCTTTACCCATCGGGCCGACAACTCCTGGATCAAGGGGTGATCGAAGCACGGGACATGACCTTCGAATCGGTGATCACCAAAACCATGTGGGCATTGGCGCATCCCGAAATGGGCCTTCAAGAGTGGTTCAATATCGATTTGGCCGGCGAAATGACATCTTACTAACGTCTGCAGCCCCCTAACCCGTTATATTTAAATAGAAATATGTTAAACAGGGCTCCGGCCCCATTTCAAAGGATCTTGCGGTTGCCCGTTGATTCCCTGCTTTGATTGTGGTGTAAGAGCTTGTTGTTAAATGTATTTAAAAACCAGGGTCCCCATGACTGAAACGCAGACCGAACAGAACCAAAATACCGCTGGATACAAAATTGCCACTGCCTTAGGGGCAGTGAACCTGGGTTGGGCCATTTTTCAATGGGTCGAGCTCGTGAGCGCGCGCCAAGGGGACAAACCGGCCTGTGCCTTCAACGACTCCTTTGATTGTGCTACCGTTTGGGACGGGGCATTTGCCACGGGCATTCATTCCGCTACCAGCATTCCCGTGGCCGGCTGGGGCACCATCTGGGGCTTGATGGCTTTGGCCATTCCCTTTTTAGTCATGCAAAACAACCGAGAGAACCTGAAGGCCGCCACCCGTTTGGTGGCATTGGCTGGGTTGGGCTCCATTCCAGTTTTGGCCGGCGTGTCTTTTTCCATGGGTGTGTTTTGCTTGTGGTGCATGATCACCTACGTGCTCGTGGGCGCTTATGCCTTGACGCTGCATTTGAAAACCGACGGGGGTCTCTTCAAAGACTTGGGTCAGGGTCTTCCAGCCAGTTTGGGGTTTTTGGTCATGGGTGTGGTGCTCGCCATCTATCCCGCCTCCAAGACACCAAAAAATCAAAGCAAAGCAGGCTTGGCGGCACTCAAAGACGCCACCCGAAACTTAGAGCAACCTAAGCCGACGGCGCCCAAGGCCGACCCCGCAGGGACGGGACCAAGCCAGCCGCCCATGCAAAAGCAGCCCATCACCAAGGCCGAAAAAGACCTACAACTGGCCTCGTTTTTAAAGCAAATGCCGCCCGAAGCCTTGCAACTCATTTCAAACTTTTTGGCTGAGTACCAAAAGGCGGAGACGCGGCCCACCAAACCCGTGCGAGCCGCACAAGGATCTGAGACCGCACCGGTGCTCATCACCGACTTCACAGATGCCCAATGTGGTCACTGCGCTGAGTTTGTTTCCGCCATGGACGACTTGAAGTTCGCAGCCCCCTTAAACGCGTTTCGTTTAGAGGCCCGGCATTTCCCTATCGACGGCAGTTGCAATCCCGCTATCCCGAGCAAGCGCGATGCCCTCAGTTGTTACGCTGCCAAAGCACAAATCTGTTTAGAAGGTCACCCCAAGGGTCACGAGTTCACCAAATTGATTTTCCAAAACCAACGGCAACTCTCGGTGGATGTTATCAACATGTTGGGTAAAACCCTGGCGCCTGACGTGAATTTAAGCAGCTGTGTGAGCCAAAAATCCACCAACGACAAGCTCACCGCCGATATCGAATACGCCCTCGAACATGAAATCGAAGGGACCCCCATGATTCTGGTCAACGGACGAAAAGCCAGTGCCTTCCCACCCTTCTTGTTTTCGATCATGATGGCCGAAGGCGATGGCAACCACCCCGCTTTTGCCGCTTTGCCCAAAGCGCAGGAGCGCCCACAGAATCCACCGCCAGGCCGAGGGCACCAAGGGACCCAACATTAAGAAACCACTCAACAGCCTCACCCCACGCCACGGCCTTCTTCTTTTGGCCTCCCTGGGGTGCATGAGCACACTGCTCGCCTGCCCCGAAGAAGAACCGACACCATCTCAAAAAGTAAAGCTGGATCTCAGCGAGACGCTCAAGGCCGGCGAAGTTCGGTGCGGCAAAGTCACCCACGAAGACGAACTCATCGGTGGCATCGCTGCTTACGGCCAGGTGAACCGGGGTTTCAAGTGCTACAACAATCAAATTCGTTTCTTCATTCAAGACACCTCCCGGCCCATCGGTAATTCCAGCTACGGTGGCAGTCTCATCGATATTGACTTGGTCCGCGATAACACCCCCGAAAGTGGTGAAGACACCTTCAAAGAAATGGTTCCCGCTCCCGGCGCTGGCGAAGTGGCCCCTGAAAGTATTGAAGTGATCAACGATGGCACCGATGGAAAGCCCGCCACCATTCGCATCACCGGTGAGCTGGTGGCCAACACGCTTTTACCCAGCATTAACTTCGTGTTCGAGCCCATCGATGGCGTGGTGCAAACCGATTACACCCTACACCCTGATGTCACTTACATTGAAGCCACCACCACCGTTTTCAACAATTCCGATGATTTCCTTGGCCCATTTCTCATGGCCGATTTCGTGGGTTTTGGTGGCGCCACCGCATTGTACTCGCCCAACTTTGGCTTTGATGATCCACCACTGTTCACCGATATCGATTTCTTGGCCGGCGCCAGAGGGGATAAAGTGAACTACGGTTACCTTTGTGAAAAGGGTCCCGCCCTCACCCCTTTTGCAGATAAAGGCATCACCACCCCGGTCTGTGACGATGAGTTCATCGTGGCCTATGAAGAAAGCACCACCCGGTACATCTTCGTGGGCGATGGCAATCTCGACAGCGTGGCCACGCCCATGTGGCGCATGCGCGGAGAAGGATTGGCCCAAGTGAAAGGGACCGTACGCGATGCCGATGGTAACCCGCTGGCCAACACCCAAGTGGCTGCTTTGACCAAACCCCTTTTCGAAGCAGGGGCCCTGATGCGCAACCAAACCCGCTCCGATGCCAACGGCGCGTTCGCCATGCACTTGCCAGAGGGCAGTTTTTTCTTAGTGGCTCACGACCTCACCCGACTGCGCAGCGAACCTGTACAAGTGCTCACTCAAGAAGGTGAAAGCCAAGAAATTCAATTGCAACTGCAAGGCCAAGGCCGCTTGCAAGTCACCACCCAGTTTTCGGATTTAGGCGGCAGCGCCCTCATCCCTCACCCGGCCAAATTAACGGTTCACCCCCGTAACGGCGCCCAAACGCCCCAACTCGTACTGGGTGACTGGATGGACAAGGGCATTACCAATTACTTTACCAGCGCTGATGGCACTTTCGACGTGAACCTGCCCCCCGGCGACTACACCGCGTACGTCACGCGTGGCTTCACCTTTTCGAGATATCAAAAGGCCATCACAGTGGGTGCCGATGAAACGGTCACCTTCACGGCACAATTACAACGGGCCATCGATATGAACGGTTTTGTGAGCACCGAATTTCACCAACACAGTCTGGGCAGTGTGGATGCCGATGCCCCTTACGATGTGCGGGTGATGGAGAACGCGGCCGAAGGCATTCACTATTCCGCCACCACCGATCACGACAACGTGGTGGATTTTGAGCCTTGGGTCCAATCCCTTGGTGTAGCTGACTTTGTGCGCATCGTTCCGGGCAATGAAGTCACGTACACCGGTGGCATTGGCCATTTTGGCGTGTTCCCATGGAACATCGACCCTGAAGACCCTTTTCGCGACGTGGGCAGTCGCATTTGGTACAAAACCACCGCCACGTCCCTCTTCGAACGCTTTCGCGAATTGGCCGGCGACCCCCTCATTCAAATCAACCATCCCCGCTCTGGCTTCTCGGGCTACTTTGCCCAAATGGGCATGGACCCAGCCACCGGCACATTCATGCCCCGCGAGGAAACCGATTCGCCCATTTTTCCCCCCGAGATCTACTTAGACTGGTCCAACGATTTTGAAGTCATCGAGATCAATTACAATTTGGGCGACCCTGAGCTTTTCACCGAAGCTGGCCAAGCGACGCTGAGCGATATGGCGCTCAACGATCCATCCAGCGTGCCCACCTATGCCGACTACATGGCTTTGTTGGGCTCAGGTCTTTCTGTGGTGGCCGTGGGCAACAGCGACTCGCACCGCCCCAACGCCAATCTGGGCTACCCCCGCTCCTTTGTGCGTGTGGATAAAACCAACTTTGCGGATTGGGGCTCTGACGATGTACGTGACGCACTGCGCGCCCAAAGAGCGGGTGTGGGCCAAGGGTGCATGGCCTCCCTCAAACTCGATGATGCCACGCCCATGGGTCAAGGTGAAATGCTCACCGCGGAACAAGCAGGTAACTTACGCGCCGTGATTCAAGCACCCCATCACGTTGCGCTCGATCGTTTGCAACTCTTTGTGAACGCGCGCATCCAAAATCTGAAAGAAACCGAAGACGGAAAGCTTTCCATCGACCCCACCGGTGGCCTCTCGCTGTCCTTGGGTGATACCAGCCAAAACCCGACCACGGCGCGCTACGAAAAATCTTTAACAAACCTACCCCTAGACAAAGACTTGGTCCTCATCTTGATGGTTCGCGGCGGTTCGGGATTACACCCCACTGGGGGCGGCACGCCCTTTTGTTTTTCGGGGCCCACTTATGTGGACGTGGATGGCGATGGGTTTGACCCGTGGTTGGCGGGTTCAAAGTTTTAAGGGGCACCGCGGCGATGGCGATTGATTACTTTAATTGGGTTTACAAGAAGACAAATCCGATTCACGGTTAAATTATGAACAGGGCATGCTTCTAATTTAAACCAGCATAGATTTCCGCCATTGCCCGCATGCCGTATTCTCGAACCATGCTGGAAAGGCGTTGTCATGAACATTTTCATTCTAATCCTTAGCTTGATGGCCTTTGCTTCTTGCGAACTCGAGGATTTAGAACCAAGGCCCCCCCTCCCCATTGAATCAGCCCAATTGGGCGAACCTTGTGATCATAAAATCACTTGTGATGCCCGACTGAGCTGTGTTCAGGGGATTTGCGTCGAACCCACAACATCTGTTCCAGAAATCACCGATGCCGGTGGCAGCAATCATGGCAACGGCACCGTGACCACCGATGCGGGTGGCAGCATTGATGGCAACGGTACCATTGATGCCGGTGGCAGCGCTGATGGTCACGGTGATGGCACAATGCTCACCGATGCGGGCTCAGAGCAGGACGCGGGTGGCCATGGTGATGACACGCTTTGCTTGATCGACGAGTACGTGAGCAGTCATGTGTGCACCCCCTGCCCCGCTGGGACGTCTAATATGGCAGGTGATGATGCCTCAGGAAACGACACCTTTTGCAGCCCAATCCTGTGTGGAGTCAATGAATTCGTTGCAAACCATATCTGTACGCCCTGCCCGGCAGGCTCCACCAACGCACGATTCGATGATGCCTCGGGCGCGGATACGATCTGTGATGCAACCCTGTGCGACGAAGACCACTACGTCTCCAATCATGTATGTACCCCCTGCGCCTTTGGGGCCACCAATGCCGCAAATGACGATGCCTCTGGTGTCGATACCCTCTGCGACCTTCCCTCGGACTGTGCGGGCCTGAGTGGCGGAAGTTACCTCCTTTATTGTGACGGCACCTGTGCACCGCCCAGCAGCACAGTTGCTTCCTGCGGGAAGACTTGGAGCAGCCCAACCTGTGGCACCATCACCACCATTCCCACCATCACCCAAGCCGGCATTGATCATCACACGCTCGGAAAAATAAATATTTTGCGCGAACGGTTTCATAATTATTTAAGTACCCTCTATGGCGCGCCTTTCGAGACAAGCAAAGATAATGCCATAGCCGCCTTCGACACCTTTAATATCGTATCAGACGCCAACGGCCCCTATCAGGGCGGCGAAATCTCCGATGATGATATTGTCCAAGTGTTACTGCCCCTCGCCAGATGGGCTTTCCATCAATCCGACCATGACGTGGCTCAAAAAGCAGTCACTGGCGTTCGATGGCTCTTGCGGTCCACCGCCACGGGAGCCGACGGGACAAGTACATGCGACGATTTTGGGCTCACCGGTGCTTTTTACGATCTCGACCAAATGCACCACGTGATTTTACTCTTGCATTCTTTTTATACGCCCCAGGAGAAAGAGGAGATCCTAGCCGCCTTATCTCGCGAACTCGAATTCGACGAAACGCTGTGGCCTTCACAAGCCGAGCCCGGATACAGCACTGACTATATCTACCTGCAACTGCACGGACTCTTAGGCGCTGCACTCTATTT
The DNA here is from genome assembly GCA_002721815.1 of Myxococcales bacterium. Taxonomy (GTDB): domain Bacteria; phylum Myxococcota; class UBA727; order UBA727. The sequence continues at coordinate 10,590 of PBLQ01000072.1, read as the reverse complement.
AACCAGCAACGATGCTGAGACTGCCTTTCTCTTAAATCAGATCAAACCTTTCCTAGAACGGTTTTTGAGTGTGTCTCCAGCCCTGAAAGACGGTTTCAAAGCGGACACGCTTGGGTTTCACAATTGGGTCCATCACAACTCGTATCTCTACGCCATCAATACCCTCGCCTCACAACTTCACATCCTTCGAGACACGGACTGGAACATTAACGCAGACAGTTATGAGCTCCTCAGTGATGTGATCTACGGCATGCTTCTTTTGGGCAATGACACCGATTTTTCGAACGGCTTTTGTGGTCGACACCCTTTTGACAGCGCGCTCAAGGTGTCTCAAACCGCCTTCCGTCAAACCATCGAAACCAGCACCTCTGCCCAAGGCCACCTCGATACCCAACTGGCAAGTGCCTACGAGAGGGTGTGGAATGCAGGGGACTTCGATGTCCCACAAGAAGAATTCCCACAAGGGTTTTGGCAATTCAACAGTGGCGGTTTTGGTATTTACAGAAACAACAATTGGGTCGCCACCCTCAAAGGATTTACCTCTGATTTTTGGGGCGCTGAAATTTTCATTACCCAAAATCGCTACGGCCGCTATCAAAGCTATGGCACCCTTGAAATTATGTATCCCGGTGGGCGCGCCAGCAATGGCATCTCGATGCACGGTTGGGACTGGAACAAAGTACCGGGCACCACTACCATCCACGTGAGCTATGAATCGCTTCGTGCCAAAATGCAACGACAAGACGAAGTTCAACTTTCTGATTTTGTCGGTGCGGTGCGTTTTCATCCGCGTCCAAATGGCCTGCGTAACATCGAAGGCGAAGGTGGTTTTTTCGCCATGGAATTTGAGCAAGACCCTATTTCAAGCTGCCGAGACCCAAATGATTTCGAAGATGGGGAAATTCCAAAGTATCGTAAAAATCCTTGTCTCGCCGACGAGGGTCATGTGTCTGACCATGCGGTGGGTTTTACATTCAAAAAATCGGTATTTGCCATTGATGGTAAAATGATCAGCCTCGGTTCAGCGATTAGCAACAGCGATGAAACCTTCAACACCGCCACCAATTTATTTCAAATCACAGCCCCTCAAAATCCAGGCAGCTTTATTCTGAATGGTATAACTGTTGCCGGCATGTCTCACAACGCAGTGGCCGATTTAAGCCAAGCCCAATGGCTGATCGACAATGCGGCTGGCGCAGACGGGGGCACGGGCTATTATATCCCTCGATGCACTGGGGGTACCAATGTTTGCCCTGAGCTCCATACGCTGCGGGATCCGAACCAACGCGCCCCACTTGAAAACGCAAGTGGCATCGATGACGGCTCTTCCTGGGGCGGTGGAAGCGATAGAGCATCATGGAGCGAGGGAGATATGCTCTCTGCTTGGCTTGACCACGGCACACAGCCCGATGATGCCACCTATGAATACGTGGTAATTCCAGGCGCCACGCCAGATGACATGATTGCCTTCGCTGATGCACAAGCCGACAATCTCGAAAGCCTTTATAAAATTCACAAACAAGATGAGGAAGCACATATCATCGAACACACACCCACCGGGCTCACCGGCTACGCGCTTTTTGCGGCCAACACGCCGACTCCCGTGGGCAGCGGCCCCATCTCTCACAGCTCCGTTCCCATCATTGCCACAGCACAACAAGAGGGCGATAGTTCATTGACGCTTCACGTTGTCAATCCTGACTTTGGTATTGTCTTTCGGCAAACCGAACCGGCCAGCACCCACCCCATCGATGTTTTTATTCGCGGAGAATGGTACATCGGTAGCAATACCGCAGACATATCTGTCACGCATTGGACCCCGGACGGCTTGGTTCTCAGACTTGCCACCTCCCAAGGATTGCCCATGGACATCCATCTTCTAGGGCGTGGCGCATGCGCGGATACCAACGCGCCTTGCGGCAATTGCGAAGGCATTGCGGATGGTCCTACGAACACATGCGGTTACGATTGCGCAGACCTTGCAGACGCATACCGCACCACAGATATCTGCGGTGTTTGTGGTGGGCAAGAAACGAACAACGGCCAATGCGTGGAATGCACTTCCGCAGATTGCGTCCCACCCTTTACTTTCGGTAAAGGCTTCAGCGGTATTTTTAGAAACAGCAACGCAGGTTGCGCCAGTGTGGGTTATGTGGGTACCTGCAGCAACAGTTCAGAAAACACCTGCTTATTTCTGTACCCCGCCAACGCTGCCTGCAACGGTTTTGGTGCGGTTGAAAAATTCCAAATCGATATGGTGACCAGCGAACGAACCGACAACTTTCAGACCCAAGGCGGACCATTTTTAGGGGTAGCCGATGTCAACCAAGACGGAAGGGACGACCTGGTCTACCCCGGAAGTTGCGGCACCGATGGGCATCATTGCTGGAGAGTTCATTACAGCCAAGGCTTGTTTTTTAGTATCGGTCACGATTTCGGGGACGGTTTTTATTTGAGCGACGACAGTTATCAGACGGGCATTCTAACGGGTAACTTCCATGGCGATAGCCAACCCGATTTCGTTTACTCCGGTTGGTGTGGATCTTACGGACAGGCCTGCTGGAGACTGCACCGTGGCCAAGACACCCTAGACAAAGTGATTGGGAGTACCGAACCCACCGCCTTTTCGACCCAATCCTATGAACTGGGTCTCACCGTGGGCGATTTCAACTCAGACGGCCAAGATGACATTCTTTACCGCGGGACTTGCGGCGTCTCTGAAACCCCCTGCTGGCGCGTTCATCTGAATGCCGAAATCGACAACGGGAAATTCGATACCGGCCAAGATTGGGGCGGCGATTATTCCCCAGACGGTGATGCTGCACTCTTTGGTCTCCACGCTGGAGACTTCAATGGTGATAACACAGCTGATATTCTCTACCGCGGTGATTGCAACGGCGATCCATGCTGGCGCGTCCACTTGGGTAGTTCTAACGGTCTTGGGGCCGGTCAAAACTGGGGCAACGGCTATTACGGCAGCGAACTAACGCCTCTGATGGGTTTACAAATCGACGATTTCAACGGCGATGGCAACGATGATTTGGTCTACCGCGGTCGGTGCGGCAACCCGGGTGTCCACTGCTGGCGGATGCATTTGTCCAATGGTGCCGGGTTTAACAATCCTACCGGTTGGTAGACCAGAAACTCAAAAACCGGGCAAATGCAACATGAGATACTTGGCCACCAGACCATTCCCAAACGGTGAATAATGGTCGCCCGAAAATAACGCATCCACTGGTACCGCGCTTTCAAAGGCGTTCATCATATCTAGATATTGAAAACCTTGCTGTGCCAACACTTGCAGAAGGGGTTCATATACCTTCCTTTCTCCGGCCCGATGGGTCGCTACATCAACCTGGGTTGGAAAAATTAGAATCATGGGCGTTGCCCCATCACTCGCGATCTTATGATAGAAATCGCTCAGAATTTTTTTGGTCAATCGAAACGCTTCTGAATTGGGGTTGTACCTCCCCTCACTCAGGATATGGTTCCCTACCAGTCGGTTGCCGATTTTCTGAATCAATATTTTTATCAACCGTTGGGTCGGTGACCAATCCAATGCACCCGCCCGATAGCCTCTTTGAAAGTAATAATCATTCGCGCCCAACCTCGCTAGGGTTGGCTCAGGTTCGTTCAGTAACAATTGGTAATCTTCAATTGTGGTCATGGGATTGGGAATGAGAGATAACTGATCGTCTTTCACCGCAAATCTCGGTTTAGACAAAGGAATGCCGGTTTGAGAGGCGTAAAAAGGCCGATAGGTGCTCACCGTTCGGTGAATGTTTTCTGACATGAACCCAATTAACACGACTTTCGATTTGTATTGATCAGCCTCTTCTAAGTAACGCAGGTAGGCCTGATCGATTCCAAATCCAAACACCCCATAGTTAAGTACCTCGAGACTTGAATCGGTCGCCTCCATGATGGCTTGCCACGTCTCGCTGTTTTTTACCTCATCACCATGGGTGAAAGAATCGCCATACGTCGAAATACGACGATGCCCAGGGGCCGGTAAGGGTGGATATTCTTTATCGCTTCTCATTCCAGCAGCATTGGCCTTCGCCAGTTTTGATGACCCATTGGTTTTGATGGACCAACCCAAGGTAGGGCTGAATGCCAAGTAATTGGACTTTCTCGCAATCAAATCGCCAATAATGTCTCTGTGGCGATCAGACATCAAATCCATCGGGGCATATTCCACATGCCTAACGTATTTTAATACTTGTAATCCGACATACGAGGACAGCTCCACCAAAGCGTAGGCCGAAAGCGTCAAGATAAACCAAAATATATACTTTTTCATGATGACTTATCCATTTCGCGGCAGCAGAACGTCAGGCCTTTGCCTTCAAAACAGGATGCACCAAATCAGGATTTTCGCCAAGAATTCATGCCTGGTTTTTTATTTCATCAACATTCCAAGCCGAGACTTGCACCTAGGCCCATCAATTTTCGTCTCCTTAGGGGTGTTCATGGCCTCATCGAGGATGATCCATCGCACTGAGCAGCAAAGAAAAGAACATCCACCTGCTTTGAAGTCCCCTATCTTCTGCGCCCCTGGGGCACATTCTACTGGACGAAGCCACCTCTCGCCTGTACCTGTAAGTACAATGAAATTCAAAGACCTCCAGTTAAACCCGCTCATTCTCAAAGCACTCGCAACCCAAGGCTATGAAGCCCCTTCCCCCATCCAAGAAAAAGCGATTCCCCCCGCATTGGAAGGCCGCGATTTGGTGGCGGTGGCACAAACGGGCACCGGTAAAACAGCCGCTTTTGCTCTGCCCACCCTACAATGGCTTTATGACAACCCGCGGCCATCCTCTAAAACCAAGAAAAAAGCCATTCGTTGCTTGGTGCTCTCCCCCACCCGTGAATTGGCGGCACAAATCAAAGATGGCTTTTCAGCTTATGGCAGTGGCATGGAGTTTCGGTGCCAGGTGATTTTTGGTGGCGTGAATCAAAACCCACAAGTTCGTAAGCTCAAACAAGGGGTTGATGTATTGGTGGCCACACCGGGCCGACTTCTCGATCTCATCGAACAAGGGCATGTGCCTTTGCGTGGCGTAGAAGTGTTGGTCCTCGACGAAGCCGACCGCATGCTCGATATGGGGTTCATACATGATGTTAAAAAAATCATGGAAAGGCTCCCTAAAGATAAGCAAACCTTGCTGTTTTCAGCCACCATGCCCGAAGACATCACCCAGTTGGCCAAACGTTTTTTGAACAAACCCATTCGCATTGAAGTCACCCCGCCCGCGACCACGGTTGAAAAGATCGCGCAGTCCCTATTTCACGTGGACAAAGCCAACAAACGCAAACTCCTGCTCCACCTCATGAAAGACGCTGATGTGAGCCGAGCGCTGGTGTTCAGCCGCACCAAACACGGGGCCAACCGCATTGCCGAACAGCTCGAGAAAGCAGGCATCACCGCAGCTGCCATCCACGGCAACAAATCGCAGGGGGCGCGAGAGCGAGCGCTTCAGCGTTTTAAAAAAGGCACGCTCCGTGTTCTGGTGGCCACAGATATTGCTGCGCGCGGCATTGATGTTGAGGGTGTCAGCCATGTCATTCAGTTGGACCTCCCTGAAGTGCCCGAACAATATGTGCATCGCATCGGTCGCACCGCCCGCGCCGGCGCCAGTGGCGTGGCCTGGGCTTTTTGCTCCGTCGATCAACTGGGTCTCCTCAAAAACATCGAACGCACCATTAAAATGGATATTGAGGTTGTGGACGACCACCCGTTCCCCGCCACCGATACACCCGATGACGTGGCCCAAGAACAAAGTTCAAACCGAAACCCACGCAGCAGACCGCGAACCAAACGCCCAGCCAAACGCCGTGGTGGCGGTGGTCAAGGTGGAAATCGCTCGAAGGGTAGTATTTCCAGGTCCGGCCGCTCCAACAGCGACCGGCGCAAGAGCGGTCAAGCCAACAGCGCCCGACGAACAAAGAAACCATCTGGCGGTGGGCGGCGTAACAAACGATAACAGGCAGCTCGAGCGCAATGGCTCGTAAAAGAGGGGATGATGGAACACGAATTTTGGCACAACAAATGGAAAGCCAACGAGATTGGTTTTCACAAAGACGAAACCAATGCTTTTTTAAAAGACAATCTACAAAGTTTGGCTATCAAATCTGGTGCCACTCTTTTTGTGCCTTTGTGCGGCAAAACTTTAGACATCGCTTACCTGCTCAGCCTGGGTCACAAAGTCGTGGCGGCAGAACTCAATGAAAGTGCGGTCATTCAACTCTTCGAAAATATGAAAGTCAACCCTGATGTCTCAGACGTGGGCAACTTAAAACAATATCAAGCCCAAAACCTCTCCGTATTTGTCGGGGACGTCTTTGAACTCACTGAAGGACTTGTTGGCCCGGTAGATGCCATTTACGATCGCGCGGCGTTGGTGGCCCTGCCCGATACCATGCGTCGCCGTTATGCTCAGCACCTGTTGGCCATCACCCAAAAGGCACCGCAACTCTTGGTGACCATTGAATACGATCAGGTCCATTACGACGGGCCCCCCTTTGCCATCAGCCAAGACATGGTCCGCGAGCTGTACGCCGAAAGCTACACTTGTGAAATGTTACAACACCAACCCATGCCCGATGGTCTTAAAGGCAAATGTGAAGCGTGGGAAGCGGTGTGGCATTTAAAATAAGGTTCTAACCTTTCACACTGCCCGAGGTGAGTCCCGACACCAAATGCTTTTGCAAGTAAAAGAAAAGTAACATCACCGGGATGCTTGCGAGCAACGCCCCGGCGGCAAAACTGCCCCACGCCGCTTGATAAGCACCAATGTATTTTTGCAATGCCACCGGTATGGTGTATTTCGCTGGCGCATTCAGCAAGGTGGCCGCTAAAATAAACTCATTCCATGCGGTCATAAATGAAAACAAAAAGGCCACGGCCACGGCCGGTCGCGACACGGGCAAAACGATTTGGGTAAAGACCGTCCAAGTATTGGCACCATCAACCCAAGCGGCTTCTTCCATTTCTTTGGGCAGGGAATCAAAAAAGCCTTTGAGCATCCACGTGCAAAAAGGCACCGAAGTGGCAGCATAACACAAAACCAAACCCATGAGGCTGTCGAGCAACCTAAGTTTTTCTAAAATGAGGTAGAGCGGAATCAACATCACCACCCCGGGAATCACTTGCGTGAGAATAAAAAGTGCCAGCCCTTTGTCTTGGCCTCCAAAACGCAACCGAGAAAAAGCGTAGCCTGCGGTGCAAGATAAAATCACCCCGAGAAATGCCGTGGCCAAAGCCACCATTAGTGAGTTCATGAAATAATCACCAAAATGAGCGCCCTGCTCTGCTGCCGTGAACAAATGAGAGAAATGGGTGAAGTCAAAAGCGTTGGGCAAAGGATTGGGCGATGGGTCGAGGGTTTGACTGGGGCTGAATGCGGTCTTCACCACCCACAACAAGGGATACAAGGTCACCACGGTGGCGCAACCCAACAAACCGTAGGCGGCCCATTGCCAACTCGATTTTATTTTTGCGTTTGCCACTGGTTCACCTTTTTTTGCAGTTGGAACAAAACCAACATTAAAACGAAAATCAAAGCCGCGTAAGCTGCCGCATAACCGTAACGGCCTTGCCGGGCAAAAGCCCAACGCCACGCTTCGGTAATGAGAATGTCCGTGCTGTTGTCGGGCGCCCCACCCGAGACCAAATAGATGATGTTAAATTGATTAAAAGTCCAAATACACCCGAGCATCAAAGCGGGAATCATGGGCTTTAAGAGATTCGGACACGTGATCATCCAAAATTGCTGCGACGGTGTGGCCCCGTCCACCTGCGCGGCTTCGTAAATATTGCTGGGAATGGATTGTAAAGCGCCTAAGGCCACCACCATCATAAAGGGAAAGCCCAGCCAAATGTTGGTGCATAAATTGGCAAAAAATGCCGTTCCAAAGGATGAAAACCAAGAGATATCTTCAAGATCCAACGAATTGAGCACGGCGTTAATGGCACCAAACTGTTTGTGAAACATCCCTTTCCAAATGAGCGCCGTAATGTAGTTGGGCACGGCCCAGGGCAAAATCAAAATCACCCGAAACCAACCAGACAGACGCAACCCTTTTTGATTGAGTGCTACGGCCAACAACACCCCGATGGCGACGTGTAAAGAAACGTTAGACAAGGTCCACAAAATGGTGACGGCCAAGGCGTAATAAAAGGATAAGGGTTTCAAAAGGTCAAAGGTTTGGGCAAAAAGGATGTCTTTAAAATGTGCCAAGCCCACAAAGGTAAAACTGCCTTTGTCATGGGCATAAAACGCCAAACCCAAACTAAAGACAAAAGGCAAGATAACCAGCAAAAGCGTGGGAATCATGGCCGGCAAGGTCCACAACCACCCCACCGCACTCTGTTTGCCTCGGCCTTGCTGGTTGATACGCACCACACCGCGAATGAGATAAGCCATGCCCGCCAGTACCAAAAGCGACAACAAGATGAGGTAGACCGTGGGCGATTGCGCCGGGGGCAATGGTTTTTGAATGGCGGCGGCTCTATGGGCGGCTTTGGCCATGGCTTCTTGTGCGGGAACCCCGTCTCTTAGAACGTTTTGCAAAGCCAATTGGGCAGGCTCCCAAACCAAACTCATTTCGGGTCGGTTGTCCATGACCACCGAAACTTGGGCCTGCTCATAAAAAGCCAATAAATCTTGAGGGATTTCTCTTTCACCATCACCACGCCAGGCTGATGCCAAGGGCACCACTTGGCGACCTTGATGTAAACGGATTTGCGCCGATGAGGCGTCGGCTAAATATCGTGCCACTTGGTGCGCTGCTTGCGCGTTGGCGCTGGTTTGGGCCACCCATAAGGCTTCCACCGTTAAAAAGGGGGTGGCCGCTTGACCGTTGGCCAATTTCGGTAACGGGCGCACCTCATAAGCCACTTCTTTTTTAATCTCGCCTAAAAACCAAGGCCCCGTCATCACTGCGGCCGCTTGTCCCCCATTAAAGAGGTTGTTCACCAACGTGGCTGTGACTTCTTGAGGCACCCATTGCCGCTCTTGAAAGCCCCGCACCAAATCCAAAGATTCGGCGAAGGCGGGTGTATTTAACGCCACTTTGCCTTGGGCATCTAGCGGACTGCCACCTAAGCCCAAAAACCATGGCGCATGAAAATAAAAACTATCGGTTTCGTAAACCAAAGGATAGATGCCCGGTTTGCCTTTCAGTGCTCCAAAGTCATCCACGCTTTTTATGGGCTCTTTTACCAAAGCCGTATTTACAAAAAGCGCCGCAGACTTCACCGCCAAAGGATAACCATAAACTGCGGCTCCCACAGAAACGCCTTTGAAAGCCTGAGGCAACATGTTTTGTTGGGCCCACTGCGCTTGAGCCTGAGGCACCACCGACAATAACTCATTGGCCGACCATGCCCCTGCCTTTTCATGAGCATAAATAAACAAATCGGGGCCGTGTCCTCGAGGAATGGCCACTTCGAGTTTGGAGGCCATGGCTTCGTAGGGAATGGAAATGGTTTCTAACTTGATGGTGCTTTGTTCGTTGTTGAAGCTTTTCACGACCGAGTCTAAGGCTTTTAACTCTGCCCCGCGGTAACTGTGCCATAAAACCATGTCTTGCGCCGCGCTTGCGGCCGAGGCCCATAAAGCCAAACCCATCATGAGGGCCAAACAGCGCCCAGCCTTCATGAAGCCAAACCTATGCGTTGCCCTTGGGCACCAAACAAATACAGTCGCTCCGTTTGAAACCCCAGGTAAGCTTCACTGCCTAAAGCGATGTCTTCCATATCTTGGGCCGAACGCTGTACAATCAAGTTACCCACTTCGGTTTCGTAATGCAGGAGCATGGCTTCGCCGTGCCACTCCCGCGATGCCAAGCGCCCCGCAATGCCTTCGGCACCTATTTGCACCTCATGAGTCCTCACCCCAAAGGTGACTTTTTGGGGTTGCAGATTCGCAAAAGAACTTAAATCAAACGTAAAGCTTTCACCCACCCGGCCTTGCAGACCGGCAGGGGTTTCCACAATGTCTCCCTCAAATAAATTCATGGGCGGTGAGCCGATAAACCCAGCCACAAAGCGATTGGCCGGCTGGTGGTAAATCTCGTGGGGCGTGCCTTCTTGTTGCAGCACCCCATCGTGCAGCACGACGATTTTAGTGGCCAAAGTCATGGCCTCCACTTGGTCGTGGGTGACGTAAACGATGGTGCTCTTGATTTTTTGGTGCAGCAAAGACAACTCATGCCGCATTTGGACCCGCAGTGCAGCATCTAAGTTAGACAGCGGTTCATCGAACAACAGCACTTTAGGCTCACGAACCAAAGCGCGCCCAATGGCCACCCGTTGGCATTGCCCGCCCGATAAGGCCGCCGGCTTACGCTGCAGCAGCTGATCGATTTCGAGCATTTGGGCCACTGCGTTCACTTTGTCTGCGATGAATGCTTTGGGTTTCTTTTGAAGCTTTAATGAAAAGCCAATGTTTTCAAACACGGTCATGTGCGGGTAAAGCGCGTAGTTTTGAAACACCATACCCACATCGCGTCAAACTTATCAATATCCAATCTGGTTACAAGGGCTTTTTATGGTCAAACTCTATTCACAAGTAGAATGATTAC
>PBLQ01000071.1 GCA_002721815.1 Myxococcales bacterium | reverse complement strand
GCCTTCTTCTTAGTGGCTTTTTTCTTAGTAGCCTTCTTCTTGGTGGCTTTTTTCTTAGTAGCCTTCTTCTTAGTGGCTTTTTTCTTAGTAGCCTTCTTCTTAGTGGCTTTTTTCTTAGTAGCCTTCTTCTTGGTGGCTTTTTTCTTAGTAGCCTTCTTTTTGGTTGTTTTCTTTGTACGCTTCTTAGCGGCTGCCTTACGAGCTGCTGTTCTACGTGCATTTTTCTTAGCGCGGGCAGTACCGCCACGGCTGGCTGCTACTTGGTAAATATCGCCATTTTTGTCGATGTAGTACAAGAAACCAGAAGCGCGGGAAAGGTCGGTTTTGAGAACCAATTGCTTCTTGTCAGATTTCTTCTTCTTTTCGCCGCCTCGAACCATTTTCACTTTGAAAACGTTGAGGTTGCTGTCCAAGTAATAAAGAAAGCCAGACTCACGTTTGATGCCAGCTTTCAAGATACGTTTACCTTTTGCCATAATTTCGATTCCTCTCGGTTTGAGTCGCACCCTGCATGGGCACCGAACTCAGAAAAAAAATCTTCGAAACACTTAATGTGTTTCTCCGCACCATTAGTGGTGCGTGAAGTTCTTTTCTCTTTTTTTTTAATAAAGATCCAGCGCATCGACGTGATATTTATTTTGTATTAAAGCGTCAGGAGCACCCTCGACGGACCTTTAAATTCTAAGACAAAAAAAGAAAATCGAAAAACCAGAAAAACCCTTTATTTACAGCAAGATAAAGGTTTTTTTGACGTTTCCCCTCTTGTGTTTTACTCGTTTCTCGTCGACAAAATACCCCGTCAAATTTGGTTTTTCATTCGACTTTCGCTTGTAACTTGAAACAGATTTTTTTTGCAACTCTGTCCCCAAATTGAAAAAGTTATGGCAAAACAGGTAGATCTGCGTTGCGAACCGGTGAATTTGGACCTAAGATACGCAGATCATTTGGAAGGGATTGTGTTGGATGAGACCTCTTGACCATGAATTTTTGAGCGCACAACAAGCAGCAACCCATCAGCTGCTTCACGCCATTCAGCATGATCGCCTCGCCCACGGGCTGCTCTTTGTGGGGCCACAAGGTGCAGGTAAATCCACTTTGAGCCTTTATCTGGCCCAAAAATTATTGTGCCCCCAAGGACATGAAAGTCCCAACTTAAGTGGATGTGGGCATTGCGGGGTGTGTCACAGGGTAGCCCAGAAATCACACCCAGACCTCAATTGGGTACTCTCCGAAAAGCGGCGAGAGGCCGAAAATGAAAGCCGTGAGACCTCTTCAAAAAAAACCAGTGATCTTACCATCGCTGATATTCGGTCATTGTGCCAAAGCTTGTTGCTGCCGCCGCACGAAGGTCGTGCCAAAGTGGCCGTCATTCTCGATGCCCACCGCATGACCCCCCAAGCGGCGAACGCGCTACTGAAAACCTTAGAAGAACCGCGGCCCAACACCCATCTGATTTTGGTGGCCCCCTCGAAAGACAGCATTCTACCCACCTTGCTGTCACGCTCGCAGGTGGTTCGCTTTAGACCCCTGCAGTCAGAATCGGTGGCCAATCTTCTGGAGCATGAGGGTTTGAGTGCCGAAGAAGCCCTGCAACGCAGTGTGGCCTCTGATGGCTCCATCGAGCAGGCACGGTCTCAAACCCATTTGAGTGTCGAAGAAACCAAGTTCTTGCTTGACCTTCTTTCAGGTTCTGAGGCTGAACGGGTTTTGCAATTGGCTTCTTGGGGGCAAGATCGCGAAGCACTCACGCATTTGTTGGCCGGAATGGTGGACCTGCTGGCCAAAGAAGTCCACAACCCACAACCCACTTGGCTCCCGAGCACCCAGAAACATTTATTACTCTCCATAATCGAAGCCACGGTGGAAGCACAAAACCGACTCAGAAAACATGGAAATGGCCAACTGGTGGTGGAAAAACTCTTCTTAAATGATATCCCCGTTTTCTCGGCCAACCCGCGCACAAGTTAAGGATGCTCCATGAAGGCACAAAAGAACACAAAGCTGATGAAAGGAATCGCAGTGGGTATTGTCCCCCTGACAGCCCTCATCGTAGGTTATTTAAACGTTCCCCACCCCACCAGCGCGGCGAAAGAACGAACCAACTTTAAACGCACCAAAGTGAAATCAGCGCTGCTGGAAGAAGCACCAAAGCCCAATACTTCAGCCAAAGGCATCGAGCTGGGTTCGAAACTCCGTTACTTGGGTGCCAACCTGCCCAAAAAAGCGGTGAAACCTGGAGATGATGTCTCTTTGGATTTCTTTTTTGAAGTCACGGACAACCTCGATCGGTCCTGGCGCATGTTTTTACACATTGACCCCACCAGCCAAGGCCGGCGAATCCACGGGGACCATCATCCGGTGAAGAGCAAATATCCCACCAATCTCTGGCAAAAAGGAGAAAAGCTGGTTGATAAACACCTGCAACGCATTCCAGCGACAGCAGCCCCGGGCCGCTACACCATCTGGATGGGATTTTACATAGGTGATGAACGGCTTCCCATCACCAAGGGCGACAAACCCAATCATGATGGCAGCAACCGCATTCGCGTGGGCACTTTAACCATCGCTCAACCTTAGTTCAGCTCAGCCGCCATGACCCGAGACCTTTCTGACATAAAATGTATCGCCTTCGATCTCGGTGGGGTTTTGGTGGATGTACAACGGCAGGTCCTCCCCCAACTGAATCGCCCCAAAGAAGAAATCGAACGCGCTTTTTTTGGACAAAATCGACATGCATCCCTAGGAACTGGAACCTTATTGGCCAAGGATTATGCGGAACGGGTGGCCCTTGACCTGCAAGTGGATGCCGCGACCATTGAAACCGTTTGGGCCAAAGTGGTCACGTGGAAATCTTTTGCGACCCCTTTGCTGGCAGGTTTGAAGGTACCTTTTGTGTTTTGGAGTAACACCGACCCCATTCACACTGAAAAGTTAAAGCAAACACTTCAACTTCCTAGCTCCGTCTGGGCGAAAAGTGTTTTGAGCCACGAAGCGGGTTATCTGAAACCCGATGCTCGTTTTTTTGATTTGGGTCTTCAAAAGCTGGATTTAAGGCCCGAACAGGTCCTTTTTATCGACGATCGTGCAGAAAATGTGTCCGCTGCGCAGCAGTTTCAAATTAACACCCACCAGATCTCCAACCCCCATGACGTGTTGGTCCTGCTTGAATCTTTAACTTGAGTTTCACGAGCCTGAAAAAGCCTATCTTTAATAAGTGGTTATCGCTTTTCAAAGGGAGGACCCAATTGAGGTGCATTTGGTGACCCTCAGCCCAGGTCATGTTATATTTTATTAATGGGAAAAACTGTCCGAAAACCAGCATTGCGAGGCCAACCTTTCTTAGAACGGGCCCTCAAAGGCTTCACCCTCTTGGAGATGATGATCGTCATTGCCATTATGGGCATCATGACTGCCATTGCCCTGCCTCGGGTGTCGGACGCCGTTCGAAAAGCAAGGTCACAGGCAGACGCCAAAAAGTTCAAAAGCGTTCTCACCTATGCCCGCTACTATGCGCGCTCGTCTCTCCGCTGCACCATGGTTCAAGTCCAACGCAATACCACGGTCGATAAAGATGTGGGTTGGGAGGCAAAAATTTGGTCTTATGATTCTTGCGAGCCACCACCGCGCCGATATCCCATCAAAGGCGGGCGAGAACCTTACCCCGGAGAAAAGCTAGAAAAGATGGTCACCTTCAACGCGTCCTTGGTCGATTTTCCAGATAGCGACGTTACCGATGTGTTCGATCACGAATTCGATTCGGGCAAAGACGTGATCTTCCTCTTCGATAGAGACGGTGCGCCGGCCAAGCAAGCCGAAAAAGAAACCACCATTCGAGCCCAAACATTTCGGGTTCGCTCGATCCATGAACATTATGGACGACTTTATAAATACGTAGTGTACCCCATCACTGGCTCCATTCGACTTTGTTTACCTGTAGACACGGACTCCATTTGTAACTAGCCATGCGACGATTTAGACCCAATACCCTTAACTCTTCCGCACGCGGGCTCACCTTGCTCGAGGTCATGATTTCATGTGCGTTGCTGATTATCGGGGTGGTGGCGGTCACCATGGTACTGGGATCGAGTAATTTACTCACCTTGCGACAAAAAAAACTTACCCGAGGTCTGCAACTGGGTGAAGCGCTCATGGAAGAATTGCTTTTGCTGGACTCGGATGATGAAGATCTCGAACCGGGGGAGCACGAGTTTTGCTACGATGAAAAACACCGAATCGTGGACCCCTGCGATGGTTATGAAAAGGGACTGCGGCCCGATCTTTTTCGCGCCAACTGGCAAAGCCAGCTGAACCGTCCCGTAGTGGGGTCGCGGTACATTCGTTTGGAAATATTTTGGGTGGAAAAATGGGGTGAAAAGAAAATCACTTTTCACACCTACCGAAACTAGGAAACGACAGAAATTGAAGATGGTCAAAAGAGGATTTACAATGTTGGAAACGCTAATCGCAGGTGTGATTGGCGTCATGGTCCTGATTACGGCGACCATGTCCATTTTGGCCATTCTCAATTCTCTGAACCTGCAAACCACGCGAATCGCGCTCGATGAAGAAAGCAAACTGATTGCGGACTATCTCGTCACGCGCATCCAAAGCGCGGGCAATGAACACATTCGTCCTTGGGCGGTGGTCTATGCCCACGATGAGGGTTCTTCGACGATATCACACCAACTCGACCCCGGTAAACGAGCCGATGCACTCACCATTGGCTCGGCGCACGGTCAAGAAATGACCGTCAATTCTTGGAGTTGGTCCACCGGTAATGCAGGGGTGGATTTGGTGGTTTATGGGACCAACATCTGTGGTGAGTGTCCCCAATTCAAGCAAGAGCATGTGATCATCTACCACGCCAATCAAAAAGCTTATTATCCCGCTTACGTGACCAACCAAACGCCAGGTGTGATCACCAAAGGTGAGTGCACGGGCGACCCGGTCAATGATCAACAAGTGCAAGTGGCATGCCAATACGATTTGGTCTTTTCAAGAGCGGGCGCCAAGCCCATCAACAGTCACCTTATTCTCGGGGTCGATTCTCCCATGTTGTCCATGCAACGGGTGACATTTGAAACGTTTTATTTGATGACCCGGGATAAGTTCAAACAACATCAACTTTGGGTCTACCAAGATAAAAATAACAATGGGCGCCCAGACAAAGCCAACAACGAACGATACACCATCGCCAATGGCGTACACGATTTTCAAGTGAGCATGGGATATGATTACAACCCACAAGATCGCAGGCTAGAAGATTTTGAAAACTTAGAGGACGAATGGCTTTTCAACTCGGCCAATGATTGTAACCCCGATAACGATCTCATCACCAACCACAATAATGATGGCTATATTGTTCCCCAAGGCGCACGCCCCGATCAGTTACGAATGGTCAGCATTGGCATTACCTTGGGCAAACGTATTGTGGGCATCGGGCGAGACAAGAAATATTCTTTCGTCCAACATTTTAATGGCGATTGTTTGAATCCTTATGGGTTTCAACTTCGCGAAACCAAATCCAAAGCCATGTTACGGAGTTTAAATCTCTATGAGCCTTAATCCGTTACACTTTAAAGCGGCCAGAGGGTTTTCATTGCCCATGGTCCTCATTCTCACCGGCGTTTTGGTGGCGGCCACCGGTGCGTTTTTGGTAGAGATTTTAGGCTCATCCCGTGCGGGCTATATGATTTTAAAACGCAAACAAGCCTTTTATGTGGCGGATGGCGTGGCCAGAGTGGTAGGTCAAATCACCCAATCACATCTCAATCAGATGGACCCTTCTGCCCGTGACACCCTTTTGGGCAACCCGGACGCCTTAGAGCAGACCATTTTGGACTTGGTCTGCAAAGCAGGCAATGGGTCACTCCAAGATAACCCCTGTTGTCACAACCCCAACCTGCAAGATGCCAACGGGTGCTGCGATTCCGATATGCTCAAACGCTTCACTCCAGCCATGCATAACGTCCAGTGCCTTAAGGTAGAAGCACCTTCCGTATCGGTGGCGGGAAGTATACCAGGTGGGCCTTTTCAAGGCATGCAAAGCGATTTGGTGTCACTCACCATCGATATTCAAGTGGTCCGACACATCACGGGCACCTTGCCACTGGCGGCAGGAAATATCTCCGCCTCATCCAATACGAAACAACAAATACTCATCGGTGATGTTTCTGCCTTTCAATTTGCGAATTGGACTTACGGCGATGCCTCTCTTTACTTCGGTCCCGACATGATTTTGAAAGGTCGAAATCACATTAATGGCAATTTTTGCGTGGGCGGTAATGGCTTAGGAGATGCCAACAACCAATTCACACCGGTGTTTAACCAAGGCCCCTACGTGGAGCAAGTCACCGTGGCGGGCAACCTCTACTTGCTGGGGGCGTCGGAATGTGTGCAGCCCAGTACGTTTAACTCCCAACTCGCCGTCTCCACCGTCCCCGATTTTTCAACTTTCAACGTTTTGGATTATGACAGTCGTGAAGAAGACTGGCTGGAAAGATCGAATACTGATTTCGATAGTAACATTCGTGACGCGGCCCACGGGATTTTTGAACTTCAGTTACCTGCCAACCTCAGACTTTCAGGCAACCCCCGCGTGATGCATGACGGTTACAACACCCTGGCAAGTATCGAAGATGTGGGAGAGGAACGCTTTTTGGCTCTGAATAACATCGATACCAGCACCCGAGATACGAAACCTGGTGGTCTTCGGTATGTCAGTGAGCCCGTTTACGATCACATTGCTTTTGCCGATCCTGAAGACATTCGGCGACAAAAAATGGCATACAAATCAGACATACGGATTATCAATGGCATTTGGTTTGTGCGTAACGAGCCCAGAGGTGAAGAAACCAATTGGCCTGGCGTTCCAATTTGGTCAGATCACCCCGGTACCTATAAGGCGAAAGGCCCTAAAATCGGCAGTGGCCAATCAGCCATCGGTACCGAATTCGGTTTCTTACCTAAAAGCAAAGAGTACAATGTGGGTCAAACGGATCTCGCTGGCAGTAATGCACTGGGCTGGACCGACATCCCTAAAAGATATTCTTATTATCGATGGAACCCAAACACCTTTACACCCTGGTCAAGAATCGATGCGCCCGATGTGCCAGTCACCCCTGCCGTTATCAGCTACGGGTCCCTGTTCCGGCAAAACTACGGCTCAACGGCTGTGGGCACCGTGTGGCGACCTGGCTACTACAGCTTTGACAACAGCTTTTGTGACGCCAGTCAGCCTCTCAAAGCTTTTGACACGCTGGATGGCACCTTTATATCGTCGTCCAGCCCCAGCGCCACCTGCGAAATTGACACCGAACTCTTTGGCAACCGTGAGTTTTTGGGCATCTTGCTCGGCGCTCGTTCTGGGTTTCAAAACAGCCAGCTGTATGTGAACAGCAATCCCAAAGTATGGTTAAACTCATTGGGGACAGAACCGGCCAACCGAAAGCGCGTCTCTGCCGTCTACCCCATTAACTTCGATGTGAATGCTTTCCAAGAGGCTTTGGCCTCAGAGAAAGCTGGGGAATTGGGCTGGATCATCACCAAAATCATCCCAGAGGAAGAATTCAATGGCATCATTTACATCGCCAGCTCGTGGCCTGGCATCGTCGACGATTTAAAGAACAAAGAAACCGCTCATCCTGCCTTAGCGCCCTTGGCCTACGAAGAAAACAGCGTGGCACCCACCACACGTAAGTTCCCCTATGCACTCTGTGGTGAGCAAGATCGCGCATTGCCCACGGGAGGTACCCCGCCCCTCATCAGTAAATGTAGCACAGCCTATCTGCCCCAAATGAATAACCCGTCTCATTTATTTCCCAATGCATTACGTATCGTTAACGGCCGTAACCTGATGAACAGCCACCGCACCGATGCTGCCACCCAACCCTATTTGCCCGCTTTAAGCGACGCGGCGAAAAACAGCGCCAAAGTACGCAAATTGGCTGAAGGACTCACCATCGCCACCAACCTCCCCGTTTACATGCTCGGTGATTTCAATCGCAACTCTTACCCGCCCTCCAGTGAAGCCGGCGATCACGTGGCGCAATCCTGGTTTCCCTGTGAAGACCTCGATGACAATGGCGCAGGCACCGATTGTTGGATCAGCACCAGCATCGTCGGCGATAACATCACATTGTTGTCCAACGACTGGTCAGACGCCAAATCACCCATCAATGGTGAACCCGTCAACACTTTAGCCCTCAGAGCCGTCACCGCCCCGGCCGTTTACAACACCTCATTTCTCGCGGGCTGGACACCTTCTGCCAAAACGGGCCCCAGTATTTTGACCAATGGTGGGCTCAACAACTTCCCCAAATTCATAGAAATGTGGGAGTCCAACACCTTTGTGAAACAGAAAGCGTTTATCCGTGGTTCCTTTGTGGTGGGGTGGGCCTCCGCCCACATTCCAGCTGGATGGAGCTGTTGTGCCCCAGTATTCACGCCACCTGAGCGACAATGGAAGTTTGATGCCCGTCTTCACCAACCCAACGCTCAGCCTCCAGGAGCTCCTCTCCTCAATATTTTCAGCCTCAGTCAGTGGGTCCGAGACCAGTAAAAAGCACCATTTAAGGGGTTTTGCGGGGTTGCCTTCAAAATGCTTTGGGGTGTATTATTGCTCAAAGGGAGCTGCTATGGGCCGCAATTTTGAAAACCGTAAAACCGCAATTTTAAAACGAGGCAGTCGCGACTCTAAAGCGTTTACCCGCTGCGGGCGTCAAATCGCCATGGCCGTGAAATCTGCCGGCGGTGATCCAGATGGCAACCCTGCATTGCGCCGCGCCATTCAAAACGCGCGCTCCGTGAACATGCCCAAAGACAAAATACAAAATGCCATCGATAAAGCGTTAAAATTGGGAGATACCGAAGATTTCAACACCGTGCTTTATGAAGGGTACGGGCCGCACGGCATCCCCATGATCGTTGAAACCGCCACCGACAACCCCACCCGCACCGTGGCCAATGTTCGAGCCGCCTTTAACAAAGAAAATGGCAATCTCGGCACCAACGGAAGCGTCTCCTTCATGTTTCAACAGTTTGGTGTTTTTCGGCTCAATCCCGACGGCCTTGAACGCGACGAACTCGAATTGTCTTTGATCGACCATGGTCTTGAAGAATTAGCCGACGGTGTAAGCGACGAAGGGACACCTCTGCTCCTCGCTCGTTGTGCCCGCGATGACTTTGGCAACTTGCAATCAGGCCTCGAAGAAATGAAACTCGAACCCGTTTCTTCGGGATTTGAATGGATTCCCACTACCACTACCGAACTCGATGAAGCCGGCATGGACGACATTTTAAAGCTCATCGCACGGTTAGAGCAAGACGACGACGTGCAAGCGGTTTTTCATAATTTAGAATAAGATTTGTTCATCCCATCACCAACCCGGGGTTTCCATGAATCCATTTGGAATCCTTTTTCTTTGTGTGCTGCTCAGTTGCCTTGCCGGATGCCCCCAAGAAGCGTTCGTCATGGGCACCCAACTCAGAGCAGAAGGCAACAGGCTCTTGGACGATCAAGATCACGAAGTGGTGCTGCGAGGCATTAACGCCCGTATTGAAGGTCTCTTTGACGTGACTTTTGACGATGGCCGCATGGCCTTGGAGCACATCCCCCCATTCGGAAAAGAAGATCTCATTTTTCTCAAAGAACAAATGGGCATGAACGCCTTTCGCATTCCCATCAATTGGAGCGGCTTAGAACCAGTAGAAGACGGCGGACTCAATGCAGCGTACTTGGCAAATCTGGATGAACTCTTAGACTGGTGCGCGGAAACCGAAATCTGGTGTTTGGTGGATTTGCATCAAGATGCCTACTCCAAAGAGATTGGCGAAGACGGGGCACCCTTATGGGCCATCCAGCCCCCTCCCACTGAACTGCTTGAAGGCCCACTGGAAGATCTTGAGGAACGGCGTATCAGTCAGCAGGTTTTAGAAGCCTTTGCCACCTTTTTCGGCGACCGCGATGGGGTTCAAGATGCCTTTATTGACATGCTCGAACGCCTCACCCGGCACCTTAAAGGCAAACCTTTTGTGGCTGGCTTAGAAATTTTTAACGAACCTGTGGGCGAGGATGTAGAAGTCCTGCAATTCTCTCGACGAGCGGCCGAAGCGATTCACGCCATCGATCCCCATCGACTGGTGGTTTTTGAACCCAACTCTCTGCGAAACTTGCGGGACTATACAGACCCTATGGGTGGCTTGTTGATCAATAACACCGCCTATGCGCCCCACCTGTACCCCGAAATATTCTCTGGCGATAAAAATAATTTTGAAAATGGCGATACCACCCGTCTCGTTGACAGCACAGCCGCCGCTAAAAATGAATCGGAAATACACGGCGCACCCCTCATGGTCACCGAATACGGTATCGCCCCCTACGCTGAAAATGGTGAGTTGTGGATGAACACCCTTGAAGATGAAATGGATAAGGCTTTGGCCAGTCGCTTTTATTGGCTTTACGAGGAAGACTCCCAAGGCAACTGGGGTTTGTATGAAGCGGATAAGGTTTTACGTGAAGCGTGGGCCGATGTGGTAGCCCGTCCCTTTCCCGCCGCTGTAACAGGTGAGATTCAAAGTTTCTCCTTCACCGATAATGCTTTCTCGCTCTCCTTCAAAGGTGAAGGCGTACACCGCATAACAGTTCCAACCCGATGGGCCCCCCAAGGTGTCGTTGTCCATTGTAACGATGAAGCAATTGATGTTGAAATGCGGTCTGGGTTTTTGCTGGCGGTTTGTGGCGATGGCCCAGATAACACCTCCAACTTACTGGCACGCCCCCGAGACGGTTAAACTTACGGGCTCAGTCTCTGCCATTAGACCTCGCATCGTATGCACAACGGCTTTCACTTCATAGGTATCCGGTTCGGGGTAGTACCAATCCACCGCATAAGGTGCGCCAGAGCTTTGCGCAAGCTTCATTCCGTTAACAAAGAATTCCACTTTGGTGATAAAATCTAAATGCGCCGCAGTGGCCTCTACTTGTAGCTGCGGGTAAGGAAAGCAGTTGAGGTTTTCGCCCGCTAGGGGCGATGCCCAACTCACCATGGGCGCCTCAAAAACCAAAGACGGCTCCATACTCATCTGAACCATTTGGCCATGGCTTTCATTGCCAAAAGAGCGAAACTGGCTCCAAGTATTTCCGAAATGCTTGGTGTAAACATCGGGGGAGACATAAGAGTTGTAATCGACAATGTTGTCCCATTGTCTTTCGTAACCTGAATAGCCTTGAGAGCTCACCAAAATATCTACCGAGTCATCATTGGCGGAAGTTACTTCTTCGCTGAAGTAAGGATAAATGATCCGGTTGCGATGAATGGCATTGTGTCGCCCATAAAACCGACTCACGTCTTCATCTGTTTCACTTGCCAAAGGCGTGGGGTTATTTCTGAATGTTTGGTCGATAATATTGATCCCATTTCCAATGGGGCCCACTTCCACGTAGTTATCGTAAACGTCGCAGTTTTCGCTGTTTTGCACCAGAATGAGGGAGCCCCATCGCCAACTGTTACCATTGTCACGATGGTAGTTGTCTAACCCGGTATTGCGTCTGATGGCGCAATCGTAGCTGATTTCATGTTTGAAACCATCGCCATTGTTATTCACCGACACATTATCTTCATACACCACATGGCGATTATAAATATCCGTCCACATCCCGTGCCCATTATTATTACCTGCATAGTTGCCTTTAATGACCGTGTAATGATTTCCCACGATTTTAAATGCACCCGCTGACCATTCTTTCATGTATTTCGCCCAATTATGTTCGCTGAATTCGTTACCCACCGCCCAGGTGTAGCTGCCGGTCTCTGCCCCAGAATTACCATTATTGTGTATTTGGTTATTTTTTAAAATCGAATGCGCCCCAGTCCGAATGCCCAAACCATGGTTCCAGCGCACTTCGTTTTGCTCAACGATCCAGTGGCGACCCGTATCGCCGGTATGATTCGAATAGCGCGGGTTAATTGCCCCTCGCTGGGCCACCGTCGCAAACTTTTCGATGATCAACCCTTTGATGGTCACATGATTGTAACAGGTATCGGTGCGGCAGGTTTTTACGAGAGGATCGGCGCTGTCGGCCATGCAGTGATCCCCCGCTGAAACGGTACAATCCTCGTCCGTTTCACATGAGATGGTATTCTCATTTGAATCAGGATTGGAAACCTTCGCGGTGTAGCAGGTATTGGATGGGCCACCACGAATGGCATTGGTTACCATACTGAGCTCCACTTTTTGCTGTGAGGGATCGTCCATAAAGTAGATGGATGTATTGCCACTGCTCGCAGTTCGTTTAGATACCGCCGAGATGTATGCTTGAGAATTATGGTTATACAAAAGACTGTAGGCGTGCGCCGTTTCAGTATCCGCATCGTTATGGGTTGCTTTTTCGGAGACAGACCAAAACCGTTGGCCCCTCCCTTTCAAGTCCGATGGCCAGTACTGCCCTTCTTCCCCTGCGCCCGTTCCTGAACATGAGGCACTGCATGTCGATGCGCCACAATCGTTATCCATCTCAAAAGAACATTGATGCGTAATTACACAATCTCCACCGGTCTGTGTGCCGGTGCAACCCCGTACCAAACTTCTCAGCTCATCAATAGTTGGCAAACGCCAATCGGAAAGTCCCGCCCAAGATAAACCGTCGCAAAAAGCCACGGCCTCCTCCCAGGTTTTTCCATGGGGATTGCCTTGTTCACATTCAGACCCGCTTTGCCCGGCCGGGCACCCTTGCCATCCCAAGGAGGTTCCTGAAGTGGCATCCACATAAATGGTTTCTGTTTCTGTTCCCGAATGGTCACCGCTGCGAACACAGCGTGTTTTATACTTGTCGTGATGGGTATAAAACTTACCTGGGGCCAGATCTTCTTTATTCATCACCCGCTCAAGGACTTGATCATTGAAAAACAAATCCTGACGATACAAACAGCCATACCCGCCATCAGCACACGACCCCGGTTCCTGGTGGGTTTGGTCGTAAATGAGCAGATCCGGCCAAACATATAATATGTCACCATTAAACGTTTCTGTTTCCCACTCATTTTCATTCAACAAAATTGCACCCGACAACACTGCGCCTTGTTGACCAAAGATGCTTTGCCCGGTGCGTGGACGGATTTCAGAGGTCAGACGATAAACCCCCGGTCTCAATACAAAAGTCGTGTCTTCAGGGCTGTTCTCAATAATTGATTTTAGCGACCCGTAACCTTGAAAGTCTTCGGGGCTCACAAAGATTGTTTCTGCCGGGGTACGCGCGTCGCGCAGGGGCACCGAGACCGAAACGAGGCTAGAAGAAGTTGACTCCAAACCGTTGGCCCCCATAGAGCGCACTTCATATTCATAATCCACACCCATTTCGACATTCACATCGTAAAAGGCGGGGCGGAGTACCGTGTCAATGCGACGACCATCGCGGTAAATGTTGTAACCCGCCAACTCAGCGTCATCCAACGGATCCCAGGCCAGATGAACAATGGTGGCTGCCGCTTCAACCACGTGAATGTTTTGTGGCGTCAAGGGTGATGCCAAGTCATAAGTTTCATCGTTGTCAAAAGGAGACATACAACCAGGGTCGCCCTCAAAATCCACTTTGCCATCGTTATCGTTATCAATACCGTCACTGCACCCAGTGACCAAATCGGGCGTCATGGCGTAAAGCATGGCCACGTCTTCATCGGACAACACACCATCGTACAATCGAACGTCATCGATGGCCCCCTCCATACCTGAACCCATCAAAATCCCGGTGTAATTTTGCATCGATGTATAGGGATGTTCGGTTTTCTCTGTTTTATCTAACGCCCCATTAATATAGAGACGCAAATGCATTCCCGAAATCACAAACGCGACGTGCTCCCATGTGTCCAGCGATGCTGCGCTGCTGCTCTGAAGATCGTATTGGGCCCACAAACTTGAGCCGGTATAAGCGGCGCGCAGGTTGTATTTGCCCCCATCAAAAGTCAAACGTGCATTGGTGTGTTTTTGCTCTATCACGCGACCCGCTGCTGCATCGAGCTTGATCCAAGCCGTAAAAGAGAATGTGTCGCCCACTTCGAACTGTTCAGCGTGCGTCACCTCTACATAGGTATCCCCATCTAAAGACAAAGCGCCACCGGTTTTTCCTGTCACCCAATTCGCCGACCCATAAACGGTGGCTTGGCCTTCATTGCCACTCGAGTCCGCGGCGGTTACGCCCTCATTCTCATCGAACTGCCAATGACCCACCAATGGGTGACAACACAGGCCAGTGGAACAAGTGCCATCATCGGGCTTACAGTCTTCGGTTTCACCCTCACCATCGCAATAGCTATCGCCATCATGATCTGCGGCACATTGGGGCACCGTCACCTCAAAGGCGTCCAGCTGCACCCCGTCATAGACGCCATTTAAAATCTGCACGAATAAGGGGCCAGCGGGCAAGTCCATTTGCTTAACCACCATCGGCGATCCGTCGGTGGGCACGGGCATGCGAAGGGCGATTTCTTGGAAGGTATCTCCAGTGGCGTAATAAAGGTTCAGTTCGCGGCCCAAGTCGGCCGCCCAAGCATGTATCCGGATATCAAAAGGCCCAGAAAAGGGCAGGTCCACGCTGTAGAACATAAACTCGCCGGCCTGCATGTCCACGACGAAACTGCCATCTTCCGCCTGGTAAATATCAACGTCATCGTCGCGATAGGCTCCGTAATCGTTTCCGGGGCTTGCATCGTGGTAGCTGAGGCCATCTAGGCCTACACCGCCATAATCTTCCGCTTCCACCCACACAGAAACGGGAGCGCATTCGCGGTCAGAGATTACCGTGGGTGGCACCGACTCGTACTCGTAGACAGCACACTCGGTGAGAGGCACACAAATGCGGTCAGTCGTAGCGCTGGGCGCCGCCAGTTCATACTCTGCCAACGTGCATTCAGTGAAGGGGCTGCACGTGCATTGGTCTTCATCACTCAAAAAAGAACTGTCTGTAGCGCAGGGGTCGCAAGTCTCTTCGGTTATCACAACGATACCAGACAGGCAGTCGGTGACCTCTAACGCTGCATCGCAAGAACAATTGACGGCTGATGGTACAGTTACCATGATAATGTCATCCAGATCCACATCGCCGTCATCGTCCAAATCATAGTCCGACGTCAAATCGTTCACACATAGGTTGCTCTCCACATCTTCGTTTTGTTGAATGAGCGCGGAGTGTATACAATTCACATCGTAATCTCCCGAACAAAAGCAAAGGTTAAAACCAATGTTCGCTGCTAAGATATCTACGTCTGCATCATCGATGGTTTGGTCATCATTGAAATCATAACTGGCGTCGTAAATTGAAGAACAGAGGTTTTCAAAGATTTGTCCCTGGGATACCGCATCGGGGGCCTGGTACCAGTCATCCACATCCACATCCAAATCGTCATCAAGATCATTGTCGTAGATCACCCCTTCGGCATCTGTGCTCTCCAACATTTCAGGGGTGCACACCCGCTTGAGGAGCATTAGGCTGCGATCCAGGTCCAAAACGACGCTGTCCCCGTCAAGGTCATAAATGCATTCCTCGGGCTGTTCTGTAATCAAATCATCGTGGTTCACTGCACCATCTTGGTTGATGTCATAGACCAACTTAGCGCTGGTACAAGTTCGGTTGGCCTGCACCAAATCACGGTCAGCGTGCTCCACACGGCCATTGCCATCCACATCGCCAATACATACTTCGGGGTCCACAAAATTGTCTTCGAATGATAATCGCACATAAGCAGATAGGTGCTCTTCAGCACGAGAAGGCACCCAGGAGCGCAATCTCAAAGTCTGAGAACCTTGACCCAATCGTGAATACAAATCTGAAATTTGTATTGGAAAGCCCCGAATTGCGCCCTGCCCAATCAGCAAGTCTACCCAGTCTTCTTCGTCACACAGCTCTACTTCTGATTCGCTGCAAGCCGAAAAGCGCCATTGCAAATTGAACACGTTCGATGTGCCATTGAGTATATCCAAATGTAGCTCTTGCAAAAGACTGTTATTGGCCCAAGCCGACATACCATCGCCCAAAAGAGTATCTAGCGCACTTGGGTGCGCTCCAATTTCATCAGAGTTCTTCAATGCGATTGAAGAATTAGAGTAAATACGAACCCCATAGCCACGATAAAGAGGGTCACCGTAAGCGATACCACTTTGCGCTTTGGTGAACGATAAACTCTCACCTAAAGTACGACCCTCAAAAACCCTTTTGGCCACGAAAAAAGATTTGTCGTAAGCGTGCCCATTTGTCAGGTGGTGGCTGGAACTGCCCCAGTAGGCAATACCACCCATGCGGTCGATCACATCTGCGGCAGAACCCCCGTGTGCCGTGTGTCGCGGCGCGACGTTATCAAATTCGCTAAATGCGTCACCCAATAGGTTTTGCCCCGCATAGGTCATGGTGACCGAATCCAGGTCGACAAAGCCGAGGATTCCCTTGCTTTTTCTTCCGTCGAATTTGATTTCCACCTTATCGATGGTGCTATCAGAAAATCCCTCCGGCAGTGAAAATTCAACGGTATGATCTGCCCATGTCAAATGGTTTTCTGACAAAGACACCGTGGCTGCAGAGGTCTGAGTGGCAGTGGCGATCAATGATACATCGTTAATTTTTGTGGTAATATCAAATCTGGCATTGGTGTTGCCCTGATTGCGGTAACGCAGCGCAATCGCAATGGTGTTATTGTCCGAATTGAGCGACACACTCGAATCTAAAGTGTGCCATCGCCTCACATTCACCGCGACCCATTCTTTGCAATTGATTGCCCCGCAGGTGTCTTCATTTAATGCTTCTGGACTGGCAAAACCAAAGCGCAAGAAACGGTTTTCTTCAAGGTCGGTACCTTCAGTTAAAACACGCGGGGGAGTTCTGTCGTCCCGCCCAGCGCCCCAAGGATGCCATCCATCGGGATAAAACCCATAATACTGCACAGGGTAAGAACGTACCTGTTGGCCCATAAAGCCCGGCGCAACACCCACGCAATCCGTATTTAAAACCTGAAAGTAATCGGTAGAATTCGCCACACAGGCCTCTTGCTCTTCTGTGGTGGGCAAATCTTCACATTCGGGCACACAGGTGGTGCTCTCTTTGCGTCAACGCAACATGGTGTCGTAATTGTTAAATGCAGACATGTTGTTTTGCGGAGATTCAATTCTGGGATTTGTGCCATTAAACCAACCAGCATTCATCGCATAAGGAATGGTGGTATTTTCATATCCCGGCATCATTCCTGGCACGCTGCCCGCAGCCGTTGACCCGGTACTGCCCCATCGGCACAGCTCGTGAGGCCAACTGGATTCTGGCGCCTCCCACACAAAAGGCTCGTGGGATAAATAAGCGGAACAAACAGGGTCAAAACTAGAAGTCAAAAAATAACCCAATCGCCGCGAGCGTGTGGATTGAACATCACCATTCCAAAGCTGTTCTTCACTGATGAAGTTGCCCGTAAACCCAAAGGACTCTGATTGCAGCGTGCGATCGATCAGATCGAGGGTGCGTTCTGGCGTGATGGCTTCTACCCGCCCCAAAGCAAAGTAATGGGCGTCTTTAGGACTGATGCCTTGAGACGCATCATAGTCGATGGTTACATAGCCACTACAGGCATCGCAAAAAATATCTTCATCCCCCGCCAACAGATAAGAAAAATAATAATCGAAAGCGGGTTCTTCGAAATCAGAAGACCACCCGGTAGAAAATAAGCGTGGCGGGATGCCTCGGATAAGCGCCAGATGGGTGATGGGCAATACTGGCAAGATTTCATCGAGTTTGGACTGATCACACGCATCAATGGACTCGGTGGTCAGTGCACAAAAACAGTTGGAGACCACTTGGTTGCGCGCTTCCAGGAGCTGATGTCGCGATGCAAATTGCCCGCGGGGAAACTCAACGCCACACAAACGATCCGCATTGATGTTGCGGGCCACCCGGTAATAATCGGCAATACCAAAAGCGTCTGGGTCGTTGGTATTGTAGATGATCAAAGTTTTATCTGCCCGACTATCGTTACTGTAATTATCGTCGTGCACGATCACTTCTAAATCAGCATCGTCAAAAGCGATTGCCGATGCATTGATAACCGCCCAATCCAAAGCAGCCTCGGCTTTCCAGTAGACCGTCACTTCTAAATCGTTTTCTGAAAGATTGAGTGGGGCCGTTAATTCGTTGGCGCAAGAATCATCATCATACAACGTGCCTTGGGGAATGGAAAAGTTCACCGTGACATCAACATCTGGCCATGCTTCCCCCTCGTGCAAGAGAGCGTTCGCCGTCAATGGAACACAGGCCCCAGGAATCACCACATCGGGTCCGAGCACAGATAACGAACCCACCTTCGCAATGCAAAAGCTGCCATCGCCTTCCAATTCTGGAGGGCAAGTGCAAATAGGTGCATCCCCCGGCGTGACCGCGTTTTCGCAAGAAGCGTTGGGATCGCACCCACCATTATTGGTTTCACATTCATCCACGTCTTCACAAAGCACGCCGCCACCCTCAAAGCCATCATTGCAATCACATAAAGGGGCCTCTCCTGAATTTTCGGCATTGGTGCAAGTGGCCCGGGTCAAATGACAACCACCGTTATCTGTTTGACATTCATCAATATCGCCGCAAACCCGATCAGAGGTTTCCGTAGGTGGCTCCAGTTCTTCTTCACCGTCATCACAGTCATTCACCGGGGAACAAACCCGATCGGAAGTGGGCGTGGCCGGAACACTTTCGTATTCGTTGGGGGCACAACTAGAAATAATGGTACAAACCCGATCTGACGTATAATTGGGGGGCGTGACTTCCCACTCATCATCGGCACACACATAAAGCACGCTGCAGATGCGATCGCTGGTGAGGGTTGGCGCGCTGCTTTCATAATGGGTACTCACATCACAGGCCGGATTCACATGGGTACAGCTGGGTGCGTTGACCTCTGTGGAATAATCCAGCTCTAAGGTGCAAGAGCTGCAAATGCGATCCGAGTCCCACGCAGGTTCTATTTCAACAAATTCGCCCGGCACACAATCGGTGAGGGGGCTGCAAATACGATCAGAAGTGGGCGTGGCCGCGTCGCTTTCGTATTCGCCCGAAGTACATTCGGTTAAAGGCTCGCAAACGCGATCGGCAAAGTATGTCGGTGCACTCAATTCATATTCGCCAGACGTGCATTCGGTTAAAGGCTCACAGACGCGGTCGGTGGTGGCGCTTGGCGGGGTGAATTCGTATTCGCCTGAAGTACACTCCGTGAACGGGGTGCACGTGCAGTGAGTGACATTCAAAAAGCTACCGGCCATACAAGTCTCACACACAACCCCAGCGTCTGTTTCAGCACTTGCAGTACCGGCATCTTCCACAGGCGTAACTGGGCCGGCATCGAGAGCGCTTTGACTGGGTGCTGTTCCGGCATCTTCGACTTCTTCAACCGGGTCGCTTCCGGCGTCTGCCACAACCACAACCGGGCCATTTCCGGCGTCTTCCACAACTTCAACCGGGTCATTTCCGGCGTCTGTCACTACTTCGATCGGTTCACTTCCCGCATCTTGCACTTGAGGTGGAACTTGCGGGGTTCCTGCATCTTCCACTTGGGGCGGGTCCTGCGGGGTCCCGGCGTCTTCTTTTGCAGCGGGCGGTTTTTCGGGGGGTGGTGGCTCTACGGGGCAACCCCCCAAGGCCGAGCCCAACAAAACCAGCAGAAAGTATCTCCATAACCACAAATTCATATGAATCCCCAAGACCTTCTCAAACTATATTAGTCGGTTTTCACCTGAAGGCCCACTCAAAAAACCATTTGCGCCGGATCACCTTGATGCGATGGCCCACAACGCTAGAAAGGTTCTATGTGGCGTAGGTACGTATTCCAACGCACACACCCACCATAAAACCGTAAACCTCTAAATTCGACGCATACTGAATTCTAGACAGTCCAAACTCGAGGGGCAAATGTGTGAGGTATAAATAGGAGTTTTGAGGCTGAACTAAGACTCCATGAACTTGTCGTAGATCTCTTTGACCAACTCAGGCTTCACGAATGGATTGCGATCATTAGCCCCGGTCCAATTTTTAAATGCCGCCGGCCGCCACAAAAAATCTGGATTGTCCGACTTCCAGCCACCGTTCACAGCCTTGCCAGCAGCATCAAACTCCAACCAATACTCATAGGTCCGTGGCCAATTGGACTCCCCAAAACGCACGTCCATTTCGTACTTGACCAGTTTGGTATTTTCGCCGGGTTCACCGTTGTGCCCTGGGCCCACTTTCCGGTCTTCGCCACTTAACTCTACGCCTGATTTCAGGGTGGCCCCGTGAAAACTGTAATTCCAAACGTGATCACCGCTGTCCCGATCCATGGCTGCAGCGCGACCTTCACCCAACCAATTGAGCATGGTGGTGTGAAACTCAATGGGTGAAATATCTTTTTTGTCTTCGCGGGCCATGTGCTTGATCTCACTGGCTTTGATCACATGCTCGGTGCCATCGAGTTCTTTAAAGGCGAATTCTTTATCCGGGTCGGCCTTAAAGGGCTCTGAAAGAACCATGAAATCACCGTCCCAGCGCCACATGTCTTCGCCACCACGAAAGACTTCGTCATTGGCGTGCTTGAATTTACCGTGCAGTTGTCGCCCGTCTTTGGTCACCACGATGTCGGGTTTGTCATCAAAACGGCTGCCGATAAAATCTGTACCATCGGCTTGACTGTCGGCGATCACCGTGAGCAACCCCAACACATCATTCTTGGTGAAGGTCACACCATCGATGGTCACTTCATCTTTGAGGGGCTCCTTGAACAAAACACCGGCCAGTGCCACCTTGTCACAAGATCCCCACCATCCCACATCCAGGGTTTTGTCGGCCTTACCGTCACTGCTGGGATTGGTGTAAATGAGTGTTTTGAGTTCGGCTGCCGACAACTCGGAACCATCGGCTTTTTTGAACTTGAAACTGACGGTGCCATCGTCGCCTTCGATGCGCTCTTTCGTCACCGCTACCAGTTCGTCTCCAATACGTGCTTTGGGCACCAATTGGTTGCGGGAACTCACGGCTGCAAATCCGCCGTCGTGGCCTAAGAAATCCACCTTCACGTCTTTGGTAATTTTACCATCACCATCAAAATCAACGCCGGTGGTCATTTCTGCGTCAGACTCAGAAAG
>PBLQ01000070.1 GCA_002721815.1 Myxococcales bacterium | reverse complement strand
GTTCTTTTGTGCTGGTGGAGAAAGCACCCGGCGTTGAAACAGACACCCTCGCCGCGGCCACCGCAGGCCGGTTGGTTACCGATCAAAAACCTGACTAAGCAACCCATCGGCCTCAGCCAACAACCGCTTGCCCATCTCGTTATCTTGTAGGAGCAAAGCCTTACGGATATCGCCCAAGTGCCTCAACTGGGTGAACAGCTGAATATCGCTCACGGCCTCGCCCTCGAGCAAAATATCCCTGACCAAATGCAACTCTTCGGACAACTGGGTCAAAGAGATACCACTTGATTGGGGCACCAAGTCTGGATGTTCGGCGTAAAACTGGGAGACAACCGGGTCGATAAGATCCGCCAGTATTTGCCGCTGATCCATGTTATTCCAGGCATGCTTGAGAACCACCAAGTCCCCTTCGTGAACCTGGCTACGCCCATCGATAAGGGCATTCGCTGCAAACAACTTCATGAAGCGAATGAGACGGCGGTCGGAAAACGAAATGCCCTCGCCACGCAATTGAAAACACAGCCCCTTATAAGCGGATCGAAAAGCATCTGAAAAACCAACGGTATCTAATAAAGAGGTTCTGGCTTCATGAAGGTCACGGGCCTGAATCATGGCATCTGGCGGTAAATCATGGCTCGGGCGCTCTTTCTTTTGCTCAAAGGCCAACCCTTTTTGGAGGAGGTCATTGAAATGGTAAGAGTCCAAGTTATCGCTGTACACACGCAACAAAAAACGGTCGAACACCGCATCGAGACCTGCTTCGGTGGGTACTTCATTGGAAGCGGCGTACAAAGAAATCAAAGGGACCTGCACCACTTGATTTCCATTGTTGAACGAACGTTCGTTCATCACTGCCAAAAGGGTATTTAAAATGGCGCTGTTGGCTTTAAAGGCTTCGTCTAAAAACACCACCTCGGCCTGAGGCAGCATGCCTTCCGTCACCCGCCGGTAGGAGCCATCACGATAGGCTTGAATATCAATGGGACCGAACAGCTCGTTGGGTTCAGAAAACCGAGTTAATAAGTACTCAAAATAAACGGCATTGATGTGCTTGGCGAAAGAGCGAACCAATGCCGATTTGGCCGTCCCTGGAGGGCCCACGATGACCATGTGTTCTCCCGCAACCGCGGCCACCAGCATCATTCGTATGGCATCTTCTTTGGCGAGAAATTTGGATTCCAGGTCGGAAATTATATGTTGAAACGCTTGCTGCACACAGGGTCCTTCGATTCTCCTTTTCTTCTACCCTGTCCTTGTCCTAGAGAAAAGAGAAATGATATCATGCGAACAATTCGCAGGAAAACCGTATGAATTTTCGACAAGCCGCCACATCACGTCGCAGCCCACCCGTGATCAACATGACCCCACTCATCGATGTGGTCTTCATCCTGCTGATATTCTTCCTTCTGACCACCACCTTTCGCAATGCGGCCGGCTTGAACGTCAACCTGCCCACAGCCACCACCTCCGAGTCCCAAAGCACCAAAACCCAAATGATGCTCACGATCAATCGCGAAGGCGATCTTTTTCTTCAAGACCAAAAGCTTTCGCAGCAACAGGCCATCGCCCAACTCAAAAAACTGTCAGAAACGCAACGCGACGCCCTGGTCATCTTACAGGCAGATGAAGAAGTCCCTCACGGTAAAGTGGTGGAAGTCTTAGACGAACTACGGGCAAGCGGGCTGCAAAAAATTGCCATCGGTGCCCACCCACAACCACAGCAATGATGCTAACTGCCTTCGGACTGCCAACTTTGTATTTTTCGTTGTAGGGTGCGTCGATCTATTTTGAGGATTCGCGCCACTTCGCTGATGTTCTTATGCTTCCCCAAAAGCAGTTCGGTATGTTTTCTTTCTACCTCTGCCAACGGCACGGCATCGCCTAAGACCCCCAATGCACCCACGCCAGGGCTCGCCCCTTGACCCATTTGAAATGGACTCCAGTCTAAAGCCCTGAGCACATCGATTTCGCTAATTTCGCCATGAGAAGAAAACACCACCAAGCGCTTCACGATGTTGATCAGCTCTCGGATGTTACCTGGATACGAATAGTTCAAAAATGCGCGTTCTGCGCCAGCGGACAGCTCAAGGGGCAGCTGACCGGGAAGGGCCAACCGCTGCAACCACCCTTTTGTGATTTGGAGGATATCTGCTTCGCGTTTTCGCAAAGGGGGCACCACCAGAGGCAACACGCCCAAACGATAAAACAAGTCGGGCCTGAAAGACCCATCTTCAACCCGTTTCATGAGATCATATCGGGTGCTTAAAATCAGGCGGGGTGGTGTAAAGGCCTCGTCCGTTACCTCGCTGCGACTTTGATCGGCTCTTTCTAGAACATTGAGTAACTGCCCTTGGGTTTTCAATGGCAGTTCGCCGATTTCTTCAATGAATAAGCTGCCACCAAAGGCTTTGTAGTAGTCTCCATATGGTTTGCTTGAATCATCCGTATCGCCAAATAAACGTTCCGAAGCTTCGCGACCATCCAACCCTGTGGCCCTGAAAACATGGAAAGCGGAATCGTGCCGATGGGTTAATTCGTGCAGAAGACGGGCGGCCAACTTTTTACCGACGCCGGTCTCGCCGATGAGCAGTACGGGTTCGCGTACCTGCGATGCCTGCTGTAAGCTCCTGAAAAATTCTTGAGCGGCATGACTTTCACTCACCCAAGCTTCCTGCGCGGGTTTTCGCCCCTCTTGCATGAGCTGCATCAACAATTCCCAAAGATAGTGGGACTCCACCGGCTTTTGGATAAAATGTTGCGCACCCAGTTGCATGGCGGTCACCGCGTCCTCCACCGAGCCCTGTCCCGTGAGTACTAAAACAGGTACGGTACGTCCCTGGGTTTGACGCAGGATTTCCAGTCCATTCATTTCCGGAAGCTTCAAATCTAACACACAGACGTCAATTGTGCCTTGCTCACCGTAGCCATGCTGCAAAAGAGAAATCGCTTCTTGGGCATCATCGGTGTCGATCACCTTAATGTCGCGTCGTCCAAGTGCCTTTTTGATGGTCAACCTGAATATTCGATCATCGTCTACCAGCAGTACACAGCCCATGATTGCCTTCTAATCTCCAGGATTCATCTTACAGGCCAAAAGCAGTTGTGACGTTGACAGAGAAACATTCGTATCGGGGGGTTGCGCCCCAAAGTCTACCTTGAACACACCCTCTTTTTGCACCATCATCTTGGAAAAAGCTTCTGCACCCTTCCCCTCTAATGTTTCCGCAAAAACGATCTCGCCCCGCAATACGCCTAAACGGCCATCGGCATCGCCCATGAATTTCAAGACAAACGTTTGCTGGCGCAACACCATGTGCTCGACAAAATCAAAAAGAGACAATGAATTCACGGGGCCAATGAGTCCGCCACGCCCCAGAGGTTCGTTGGTATCGTCCAAGACCGCTGCCAGCATCATGTCCTCCATCATTCCTTCTGAAGGAATGGGGGGCGGCGCCGGTCCTCCCGATAACATAGGGGGCGTTGAGTCGTAATTCATGGTGCGGTTAAATATACGCCGCAGCTTCGCAACCACGGTATCCCCGTTCACAGGTACCGAAAAATAGTCTTCAACACCCAAGTCTAAGATGCGCTCGATGGCCTCATCGTCATCGTCGTTGCCGATAACAAAACATGGAATTTGGCTGCCACTGGGTTGGGTTTTGAGCTCCACCAATACCTCGGTCGCAGCAAAACTGTCTTTTTCAGTAACGCCAATCACCGCGGCGGGCGTTGAGGTAACGGCGCTGCTGATCAACTCTTGGGATGATGCCATCCACTCTACCAGCCAGCCTTTTTGGGCAATGCGCACCCCCAAGCTTGTGGGGAAGCCGTCATTTTGATCAAAAACCAATATTTTGATGGGGACGTTGCCAAAAGGGGAAATAACACCACCCCGGCCTGCCCGATGTAAACCATCCAAACATCGCTCTGTGACCGCTTTGGGCGTTGCTGTACGACATAATACGGAGTTGGCCCCTAGCGTACCTTTTAAGGTTTCGAAAACCTCTGTTTGAAAAGGGTTTGAGCACAAGCAGACAAGTTCGCCATTGGATAATGAAAGCGGCAAAACCTGTCGGCCCACCACCAAAGATGCGGGCAGCAATGATAACATGCGCACCATGTCTTCATCGTTGTCATTTGGAACGCCTTCATCGGTAGCGTTGAGCCATTGCGTCAATTCATGTGACAAGGCCTGATCATCAATTTTATCGTTATTCCATAATGCCTGCAGCATTTCCGCTTCGGTTTCAAAGGCGTCCATGCACAGCTGCAGAATATTGTCAGGAAAGACTCCTTTGTTTTTGACCCATTGAAAAAATGACAGACGTGATTTTTGGGTCACAGCCTCACTGGCCTCTAACTCTGCTGCTGCATCTTCGAGATTTTCTTGTGCTTGTCCGCCAGGCGCTGACGTTGCTTCGAAATCATCCACCTCGTAACTGGGTGGGGTATCGGCATCAAAAGCCAAGTCTTCATTGGCTAAAGAGAGATCTTCTTCAGCAACGGCATCGCTGACATTGGCTTCTTCGCCAGGCGCCGGCTCTTGGTGCGTCACTGTCGAGGGTTCTGGCATTAATTCCGCTGTCTCGATTTTCACTTCTTTTTCTTGAGCGATTGCTTCACAGGTTCTTTGGGCCAAAGCTTTGAAACGATCCAAGGTGGTGTAAACGTGTTGACGCACGGCGATTTCGCGCAACCGGTTTCCAAAAGCCTTTGGGCTCAACATCTCGTCCGAATCCCCGATGCCTAAGGCCACCCTCAACAAGGAATCCATTTCTTGTGAAGGCTTGGGAAGTTCGCCACTGGTTTTGGTCGCTCTCAACATATCGTAGATTAAAGCAGCTAAGCCGGCCCCATCCCACACCTGTTCCATGACATCTTCGCTGTCTTTTTCGTGCCATGTCCCGATGCCCA
This sequence comes from Myxococcales bacterium, assembly GCA_002721815.1. Taxonomy (GTDB): domain Bacteria; phylum Myxococcota; class UBA727; order UBA727. The sequence goes on along the minus strand of PBLQ01000070.1, from coordinate 48,248 downwards.
TCAAACACACATTGCCCGTTGGCGCCACATGAACGTTTTCTGCACAAATGGCACCGTGGGTGAGCTGCGCGTGTTTCCCATCTTTTTCGTAGCCATGAAGAGCGTGCAATGCTTTGCAAAGCGCTCTGGCAATGGAGAAAACATTATCCATGGGTAAAATAACGCGACGCGCTTTCAAAGACCTTAAAAAGGCCGCCATGCTAACGCTCTCAACAAAAGGGCTCACCCGATAGGGCGTGTCTCCCACCATGCCATGACCCAGATGTGGCTCAATATGCGGATGCTTCAACCCCAAGAAACGATCACATTTTCGGCGAATGCGTTGGCTTTGCTGTGGGGGCAACCCGTTGAACATGGTGAGGCGCAAGGGTTGGGTCTGTCGCGCATGGGAAGCCTGATAGACAGTTTCACCATCTCGCTCAACCAACTTATCCAGCAACTTAAAATCGCCGAAATGCTCCATTTAAACCCAACCTGCTCTTTCTGTTTGGCCCTTATGCTAGCGCCAAAATGAGGCCTTAAGCCAATGCTTTGAGTACAAAAAACACCAAATCCAAGTGATTTTTCGAAATTAGGCCCCAAAATGATTCCCCCCTTAGCAAGCAACCCCCAAATATGACCCTTTCAAAGGGCAAAAAGATCTTTCGGGCTCGATGGTCATTGACCAAAACCAATAGAAGAGACAGGTTTTCCCCATGTTTAAGCGACTTTTGAACTCTTGCTTTCGCTCTTTTGCCGCCCTGGGCTTGGCAGGGGTGGTGACCACTGGCTGCCTGGAAAACCCCACCACCACCACCATGCCCACTGATGGTCTCCACTACCCCATGGGAGTGGCCATTTTTTCGGAGGCAAACTTACTCTTGGTGCCTTCCAGCAATTTTGATTTGCGCTACAGCGCGGGTCAATTACATTTGATGGACCTGGTGGCCATTCAAGAAAAAATCGGTGATGCCGCGTCCCCCAGCAGTATCGCGGTTTCAGATGTCATGCTGGACCATATGCCCATCAGATCTTTCGCTTCCGACCCGGTGATTTTGTCGCCCACCGATGCCATTCTGGGCTGGGTCCACCGAAGATCTCGAGGCATTTACGGCGCGCAAATCGCAGACGACAGCCTCACTTGCCTCAACCAAGGCGATGAAGGATGTGGGCCCATCACCGAAGTTGAGCTGATGGCCGAAAACCCGGCTCGCCCTTTCAGCAATGGCACCTACCTGTGGGTCCCGCACTTGGCGGACGATCAACTCACCATTTTTCAAGCCCAAGACGACGTGAAAGAATGGGCGCATCTCACCACCATCGAGCTTGATCCACTGCTCGCAACGGTGCGCTTAGGAACCTATACCCAAAGCACGCTGAACCGTCCGCGACTCTGGCTTACGGGACAACAAATCCAAACCAACCAAGTGGAAGCGGTACTGGTCTGGGGGCTGGCCCCACAAGACGGTCAGTTGGAATTCGAAGCAGAAGGAACACTCAACTTAACCCAACTGACGGGCAGCAGCTCCATCAATGATTTGGCTTGGTTTGATGATGGACAATCATTGGCGGTGGCCTTACGCAATCCCGACGGCTTGGCTTTATTGAGTTCCACCCAAAGAGAAACCAACACTCCCGCTCTTCAATTGAAAGCACTGGAAGGGTCATGTAACGACCCGACCCGACTGTTGGCTTTTGTCATCGATGACGAAAACTACTTGGCGCTCACCTGTTTGAATGACGATGTATTTCGTATTTACCGGGGCGATGACCTCACGCTCGTGGCGGTACAGGAAAACGATGGACAGGGGCCCCGCAACCTTTCCTGGGACGCCACCAATAACCAGTTGTGGGTTTCTTATTTTAAAAGTCATTCTTTGGTGGTGTACCAACTCAAACACGGCGAAACCGGCGCATTCGAGATGGCTTTGGTGGCTCAGGTTGGCGCCCCTCTGAGTGCTGACGAGGAAACGGAATGAAACAATTAATCCAGGCAACATGGGTGACCGCCTTTTTGGTTTTATCCTCGGCTTCCAGCTGTGATCAAGAGACCGTGGCAGGCAGTAACAACTTGGACCGCCCCACAGACCTCCTGATCATCGAAGAAGGTGAAGGAGGAGACTCCTACGTGGTCGTTGCAAACCCCAGAGCGAAAACACTGCGCTTTTTCAACATCACCGATGGTCTATTTGAACCTGCCCCCAACTTGGCCTTCCCACTTGCAACCATCATCGGCTCAGGAACACGGTCTTTAGCCCAAGCCGCCTCCAACGCCTCTCTGATCTTCGCTTTGGACACCACCCTGGCAGAAGTCTACACCATTCAAATGCGAAGCGATGATCAACAAGCTTTCACACACGCACGTGCACCGTTTCGCACCCAAAGCAATCCCAACCAAATTGCGGTGTACCAAGATGGCTCCGAGACCGATCCATGGGACATTTGGGTCGCCTCACATACCCCACCCCAAATCAACCGTTACGCTCTGAAGACGTCAGACCTCACATTAAGCCTGCAAGGGTCTCTTCCTTTAGACGCCGCCGTAAATCACATGGCCTTTGCCGAAGACGGACAGCATGTATTTGTCGGTTTGGCATCCTCGGAAAATAACCTGCAAATCACCTCGAGAGCCAACCCAGAACAAGTGCTCAACGTGACTGTTCCGTTCGTCATTCAAGAACTCAAGGTGGGCTCAATTCCCAATGGGGACGGCACCGTCACCGCCATTTGGGTCATGAACTCGGGCGGTACCAGAATCGGCTTGATCGTATTTGATCCTGCCACGAATGCCGCGCGCTACTTGGGAGGGGCGGAAGCACCAGCCCCCCTACAAACCTTTTATGTCCCACAGACAAATACGGACAATACATGCTGTGATGGCCTTGCCTCAGAATTGAAAAGCGACCAGTGGCTGAGTTCCATCGATGCGGAAGGAAACCTCTTCTATTGGAAGTGGGCCCTCGAAGGTGACAGTTTCGATGCGCTTCAACTGGACTTCCAGCTCTTTGACAGCAACCCTGGAACGCCCTCTGCAGAAATGACCTGCACCACTTCGGCCGGGGAAGATAAATCCACTTGCGGGGACCTAACCCTTGCCAAGAGAGCAGCATCACAAACCCCTTGGGATAATTGGATTCTGGACGGTCCTGTGACCTGGGTCTACGAAGGTGCGCCCAATGGTCTGCAGTACCGACCCGTCCTGTACAGTTCAGAACAAGATGGGTTTGTCCCCGTGTATGGGACCTTCCCAACGGCCGTTGCCTTCACAACGGGGGATGAAGTGGCTTTGAATATCACCAGTGAAACCGAATCGTGTACGGGAGAATTCAAACTGGCCTTTGAAAGCTTGAACGCATCTCTTCTGAAGGTGGGCTTAATGGAAAACGCCCTGGCCACCTGTCTCACCGAAACCCAAACCATCAGTGTCTCCGTCCACCCCTTAAACAGTTTCGCCCTTCAGGATGAGCGTCATGGCACATTACAGGCCGTCCGTTTCAACGAGGGCAGCTTTACCGCGACATTGGGCGAGTGGAACGCCACCTTCACCCCTGATGCCAATGCCACTTGGGCGAGAGGAGACGAAATCCAGGTCACCGTTTCCGCCGAAGTGAGCACCGTGGGCATGTACTTGGCACAAAATTTTTCTTACCAAACCGGTGGCTTCGGGACCTTTGGAAACTACGCAGTGGCCATGGTGGGTGGTGCAGTGAAAATCAAAAACAGCGGTGGGGAAATTAATGATACCCATCGCGTTTACCTGCTCAGTGAAACGGGTTCTCTTTTCGAATTTACCGAAGGTGAAACAGATCTGAGTGAAGTGCTGTCCTACAAATAAAAAAGGCTGGCGCAAGACCAACCTTTATCCGTTCAGCGATGACTTGAATCTCGCTTAGATTAAACCTTTTTGACGCTTGAGAATGGCCACAGTTCGCGGGAATTCAATTTCCCACTCTGGTGTTCCTTCGCGAAGGTTTCTCAAACGACTGCGTGCTTCACGCTCGATTTCTTCATCGACACTTGCGAATTTTTGGATGGCGCCCTTCATTAACAAACGCAGGTCATTGTCCTCTGCGTAAATCTCGGCAATGTTGCGAGATGCAAACAAACCTTCAAGCAACTGCGCCAACAAGTAGTCGAGCCCTTCTTCGCCGGTTTTAAACCCACGCGAATCCGCCATGCTTTTCTTCATCTGGACGAAGCGATCGGCCGACATCCCACGGCGACTCATCACATCACGGGTATCACGAACCAATTTTTCTTCGTCGTTCATGTAGGTCACCAAAATGGCGGCCAAATCTAACTCGGCCTCTTCCATTTTGTTGTCTTCGATTTCAATGTGCTCTTGGGCATTTGAACTGCGAATAATTTCTCTGGCAATCTTCGGTATTGCTTTACGGTACAATCTCATGGCGCTCTCCCTAAATCAGTGTCGCATATTCCAAAATGCTTGGGCATTTGCCCTAAAAATTAGCGGTCTGTTGACACCACCGGGTTATCCAGCGGCGCCGCTTTATGCGACTTGTGTGGGAAACCGGCAGCCCCCGTGGTCCGGGACAAACCTATACACCGGCATGGTATTCATTTGGGGCTCCCTGTCAACCAGATTAAGCAATATTTGTGCCGAAACCATTGAATTCCCTTATCCCTCTAAATGCGCAGAAATATCCACCCATTTCGGCCCGCGCCCCCTTTTCAAGGGTAGGTGGATTTGCCAATTAAAGGCCATGACCTGGCTGATTACCGTTTTATCCTTTGCATTTGGTGGCTTAACCGTTTTTGTGTTCGGTGTAGCGCTGTGGTTTTTCTTCAGTCAAAGACTCACGGCAGAGCCGGCAATTCGCCCCTTTTTGGGCCAATACCAACCCAAAGGGGTGAGCGATTACTTGAACCAAGTGGGGCATCATTTGGTGCCATTGGGCTTTGAAGAAGGGCAGGATGCGATTTGGTCCGACGGGCTCTCGGATCACCCGGTCTATTTGCGGCTCTTCCAGCACCCACAAAACGGTACTTTGGGCATTGCCACCGTTCGGGTCCACCCCGCCGATCCCGAAGAAAACCTCATCGAATTTTTAGAGTTTCAAACGCGGTTTGAAAACAAAATGGAACTGAGCACCCACAACAGCGAACAACTGGGTGCCCCTGTGCTGCCCAAAACCCATACCGTATTGGGCCTTCACAGGGTCAAAGACCCAGTGGAACTCTTTTCCATTCATCGACATATCGTGGACATTTGGTCCAAAGCCACCCAGCCCCTACGCAACAACGGTGACAATTTGGTGGACACCTGGAAGGAAACCTTTCGCCGAGAGCTGCATTCACAAGTAGAGCTGGGGGGACTTTTCCTTGATGGCAATCGAGGCGTTTACCGACCCACCTTGACCGGTGCATTCCTGATGATTGCCACCAGTGTGTGGCCGTTCGGTGCCCTCCGTCGCTGGGCCCACCGACTTCGCGCATCTTATTGGTTGCGCCAGGCCAGCCACTAGAGTCACTCCATGTCTGCATCGTTGCCGAATTCATTCGTAGCCTCTCGATTTGTTTTTTTGGGCGCCGTGCTTTGTACGTTTATTTTCTTTGCGCCCTACCACCACCGCCTGAACAACCCCAATGAGGGCGTTCGAATTTTCATGGTGAAGGCCATGGTGGACCACGACCAATACCACATCGATCCCGTGGTGAAACAATGGAAATACATCAACGATAAAAGCAAGCGCGATGGCAAACTCTACTCCAGCAAAGCCCCTTTGATGAGCATGATGGGCGCCATCGTGTACGAAGTGTACCGCTGGTTTGGGGCCCCCTTGGATGAACAAAGCTTAACATTACTCTGTCGAAGATGGGCCAACGCTCTCCCCTGCTTTTTACTCTTGCTCTTATTGGCCTGGCTGTTGGACAAAACCACGCACGACAGACGGCTGACAGATTTCATTATTTTATGCTTGGCCACAGGGACACATCTGCTGGCCTACGTTCACGTCTTCTCCGGACACACCCTGGCCGCCCTTGGGACCGGCGTCATGATGCTCTTACTTCTCAATGCCTCAAACTCCAATTCTATTTGGCGTGACAGTGTATTGGTGGGCGCTTGTGGCACAGCCAGTGTGGCGGCCGAGTACCCGGCCTTTCTCGCGGTATTGCCTTTGGCGGTTGGCTTTCTCTTTCATCACCGCAAGCAGCTGCTCAAATCCCTCTGTGGTTGCGTCGTGGGTGCATTGCCCTTTGCACTGTTGGCTGGCTGGGCCCATCATCAAATGTTTGGGGCCTTTTGGAAGACAGGATACAGCTTTTTAGAAAACAAAAATTTCAACCGCATGCACAGCCAAGACTTTTTTGGGATTGGCATTCCACAACCCGACATCCTCATGAAGGCACTGTTTTCAACCGACGTGGGCCTTTTCTTCTTTTGCCCGTTGGCACTTTTGGGGGTGATGGCCTTAGGACGCTGGTTTTTTCAAAAAGGCAAACGAGTCAATGCCCTTTTTATTTCGGCGGCCATGCTGGGCATGCTCTTTTTTATTTCCGGCCACCGCGGATGGCGAGGCGGATGGGTGATTGGTCCTCGTTACATCAGTGAAATGACCTGCATGCTGGTACTTTTGGCCGGACTGTTCCTACACGAACAAAACGCCTTCCGAAAAGGAGAAAGCAAACTGCTCACCTTTGCCCTTCTTTGCAGTGTCATTGGTGTCTTGCACAGCGGAATTGGTGGTGCTTTTTTTCCTCATTTCTCAGAGACCTACAACAACCCCGTTTATGAAATGATGATCCCCATGGCTTTGACTGGGTTTTCACCCGATTCTTGGGCCTTGGGATGGGGTCTGCCCCCGAAGGCCGCAGCTTGGACGGGTTTGGGCATCCTGTTCGCACCTTTGCTAATTTGGCTGGCGCAAAACCAATTTTTTTGGGGCAAACGACCGCTTTTGGTGGTGATGATAGGTCTGTGGGGGGCCATGCTGGTGGGGCCAATGCTCCCCGACACCAAAGCGCAAAACTTTTCCTTAGAAACCCGTAAAATGTATCGCATTTGGGAGCCGCCAACTGGGAGGCCATTAAATTTTTCTGCTTCCCAAACAGATTTGGCCGCGCAGATGTCCCTGGGGGAAAGCAAAAAATATATCAAACAGCTCAACCAAGTCTGCCGATCGAAACAAGGAGGTGCACAGTGAAATCACTCGCTTTGGCTTACCTTCTTTTTTTCGTGAGCTTGTTCTTTTTTTCTTGGAAGCAAAACCAGGCATCACCTCTTCAACCCGTGGAAGAGACCTTACTGGAAATGCAACAATCGAATACAGGGCCTCACGTGGTGATCACTGAAACCCACTGGAGCCATTTGGTGCACCAGCTTTGGCATGCCGGTACACCATCCTTGGTATTGCCCATACGTGATGTAAAAAATAACTATCTGCGAAAAAAGAAATCCTTCCGATGCCAACACCCCGTGTTTTGGCTCGGAGAACAAAAGCCTCCCAAAAAGTTAAAGTCGTTGGGTCAATGGAAGTCCATCAAGTCCGCATCAACCCAAAAACACGGTTTGCATCTCTATCAGGTTCAATAGCCATGCCATTACGCGGTTGCCTCCCTCCCAGCTACGAACACGAAGTGGTCATTGCCGACGGGCGGAGTCACGTTCAAGGTACGCTGCTTGGCGTCTCAGATGACCTTGTCCGCATTCGCACGACTGCGATCATTCGCCAGGGACCGCTTCGCGTCTTCCCCGTCCATGCTGAAAAAGACGGACTCTACGAAATCCAAGGTTATTTTCTTGAACAGAAAAACCTAGAAATCATTTTGACACTGCAAAAGATCTTTTAACTGTTTCCCAAGCGTTTTTCCATGGCAGTGATGGCCTCTACAAATGCAGCTTTGTGATGGGTTTCAAAATTGTCCCAGGTACAAAGGGTGGTGCTGTCCACCACGCGATCCACAAACACTTTGCCATCGAGATGGTCCATTTCATGCTGGTAGGTCCCCGCACTCACCCCTTTGACTTCTTCTTCGTGAGGAACCCCATTCCGGTCTAGATAGCGCAATCGAATGGCTTCGTAGCGTGGCACCACGCCCCGTAAATTGGGAACGGACAGACAACCTTCATAGTTCAAAAAGGTGGCCGGTCCCATGGGTTCAATTTCGGGATTGATCATGACCCGCAGCGGAATGGCTGGTTTATAAGGGTACCTGGGATTCCCTGCTTTCACTTCTACGGCACAAATGCGCAAGGGACGGGCCACCTGCGTCGCGGCCAGACCAGCCCCATTGGCCGCACGCATGGTCTCTACAAGCTCATCAATGAAATTCTGCACGGCCTCTGATTGAATATCTTCAACCGATACGTTGCGGGCCACCTCTCTTAAAACAGGGTGACCAATTTGTACAATTTCTAATACGGCCATGTGCTAGTTGGGAATGTAAGTGGTGAGCATTTTAGCCACCCGAGGAATGGCTGCAGCCACATGCGTCTTCGCTTGGGGTCGAAGTTTATCGTAAGCCATTTTTACGCCTTGATTTTGTGTCTTCTGCGCATGCTTATCGGTAATTCCGAGCAGTTGGTCAGCAACCTTTTGGTCCCGCGCCACCAAAAAACCTTCGAGGCCTTCAGCTTGCTGCTCACGGTATTCACCATAAACTGGTTCGAGGTGATCGATAAATTCCTCGAGGAGAAATTCCATGACCTCTTCCACAAACCCTGGCTTAACGGCGCGCACCACTTTAAACCCACCTTTAATGGCCAGCCCACTAAAGCCTTTTTTGCTGGCCACTTCATCATCGATCAAGCGTACGCAATCTTTTAAGAGACGTTTTCTATTTGTTTCATCATCGAGGAGCACTTCTTTTAAGTTATCTGGCATGAGTCGGTAACCTTTTATGGGTGAGGTTAAGGGTTTGATGTTGTTTTTTTTTCAGGTGATTCTTCGGCGGGTTTAACGGGCTTACTTCGCATCCACCCTGGGATACTGTTCTTCATGGTTGCAATCACTTCTCCCAAATCATCGATTCGAGCGTCCATGTTTTTGATGGTGGTTCGCAATTCACCGGGGACCACCTCTAATTCATTGCCCATCTTTTTCATATCGGTGGCGAAACCACTAAAATCGCGGGACAGCCGTTTCATGTTGCTCATCACCTGATCGATGTCATCGCTGCTCTTCCTGAATTTCTTGGTGATCACCGCGGTGTCTTTGGTGGTCTGCTCCACATTGGCCATGGACTGGTTCATACGCCGAATGGATGCAATCACATTTTTGTACATGGCAGAATCTTCGTTCGTGAGACCGCCAATAATGCCACCGCCAGATTCAGCTTTTTGCGTGATCACCTCCACGTGGGTGAGGGTTTTCATTAACGGCCCTTCTGGATTGTTCATTTGGCGCAAGAGAATGTTGATTTGGTCCACGATGTCCAACAAGTCTTTAATCACACCTTCTTTTTTCCATCGCTCCAGCATTTCGCCGAGACCTTCTTGATCTTCACTGCGAACCATCGCGCCTTCGGCCAAAGGCGCAGCATTGGGACTCCCCACCGAAATGATCAAACCGCCCCCACCGACCAATCCGCCAAAGCCGCCAACGCCTTGTACGCCCACGGTGGAGTCTTCTCGAATTCGATCGGCAAATCGCTCCATCACTTCAAAGGTCACCTCCACGTTGTTCTCCGCGTTCAGATTCAACTGGCGCACCATTCCCACTTCCATTCCAGAAATGGTCACCGCAGTGCCAGTGCTCAACCCACCGCCGTCTCTGAACACCGTTCGGTACTGGAGTCGCTTTTCAAAGAGGTTTTGTCCTTTAACAGTTAAGAACACCACGATGCCCAAAATGACCACCACCCCGGTCAAAAAAACCCAGACCATTTTGTCAGAATGTTTGAGGCGAAAACTCTGCATTAAAAACCACTCGGCGTGCAGGTGTTGAACGCATCGCACGTGTAACCTGCCTGACTCCTACAATCAGAAGCACTAACACAGTCTGCCAAGCAAATGGAACAGGGGCCGGTGTCACATTCCAACTGAACACAAACCCCGCCTTCCCCGCAAAAGCCGTCATCGCAATAGCGCGTGCAGTAGCCACCCGGCCAATCACTGATACATTCTCCATCATCGAAGAAGGAACAATCGGTATCGATTTGGCACGGCGCGCCCACGCCCTCAATCAAGGTGTCTGTCACGAAACTCAATGCGAAATCGACGCCTTTAAGGAGTTGATTTTCATCCACAAAAATAGATTTCGGTGCGGCTGTATTCGGATAAGCCCCAAAGCTTTCTCGCTCGGAGTCGTATGCGCCATCGTTGTTGTCATCCCCCACAGCAAACACATAATAGTAAGCGGACTTGAGCCCATCGATTTGCCAAGCGAATCCACCACTTCTGCGGGCAGTAGCCAAAACACCCGCGGTTTCGACACTGCCGTCCTCGAACACCTCAAAGGCTTCAACGATGGCTGTTTGGACTTGGTTTTCAACGGCAGTCACGTCTCTAAAAGTCAGTGGGATGGTTTTGCTCTGTCCCTCGGTCTCACCCACGCCAGTGACCGTCAATTCAGCCTCGCCCTCAGTGTAACCGCCACGGTTTAGTGTGATGTTGAGCATCTCCCCAGAGGCCGCCTGAGCGCTCCCGGTGGCCGGTGAAACCTCAAACAAACTGGCGCTGGGCCCTGCAATGCTGGCCCGGTAAGAGAGCACGCCGCCTCCCAAATTAAAGACTGCCACTTGGGCTTGGGATTGACCCTGGAAAAAGGTGATGCGATCACTGTCCAAAGCCAATCGCGGTGAAGGCTCAGGCACATGCCCACCACTGAGTACCATCATGAGGTTGCCGGCGTTCAGCAACCCCCCACCGCAGCCCTCGTTGCACTGACCGGTTTGGTCCACCGTATCGTAGAGTAATTGCTGCGCGGAAGCCTGATTCAAATCTGGGTTGATCGCCAGTGCCAGGCCTAAAACCCCTGCCACATGAGGCGTGGCCATGCTCGTCCCGTGCTCCCAGCGGTAATCATTGCTGTTAAAAGAAAAAATTCCGTCGGGCTGGCCATCGCCGTTCTGATCCACATTGGTTTGCCCCCCTGGCGCCATCAAATCCACCTGAGCGCCCCAGTTCGAATAGAAAGCCCGTTGGCCATCGAACCGAAATGCACCGACCGAAATAATGTCATCGATATTGGCCGGCGTCACGTTGACCACGTCTTGGTCTTCATTCCCGGCCGCAGCCACGAGAATGGGTGAGTTATAAGGTGCTTGGTCACCGAGGATATAATCTAACTCCGCCACCCATGCTTGGTGGGTTTCGCCATCCACTTCGCCCCCGAGTGATAGATTCACAATGCGTGCCGGTGTGGTATTTTGTGGAACGCCGGTCACGTCAGCCTCACCCACGGCCCAGTAAATCCCAGACAAGATGTCAAACTGCGCGCCGCCTCCCGAGCCCAATACCCGCACGGGCAAAATTTTGCCAGACCACATGATCCCTGTGATGCCCAAATCATTATTGGATGCAGCCCCAATAATGCCTGCCACATGGGAGCCATGGTAGGAGTGCTGACCAGAACCAAACATGTTATCGCCTTCGTCGGTAGGATCGGTATCACGCCCATTACCATCACCAGCCGTACCGATGTCTTCAATTAAGTCGACGCCCGCTACCAATCGATCCACAATATCTGGGTGCCCACTCACAATACCGCTATCAACCACTGCAACCACCACGTCGTCAGATCCCGTGGTGATGTCCCATGCGGTTTGCAGACGCACCGACGACAAGTTCCATTGATATGCATAAAATGTATCATTGGCGTTCAGCATGGGACGCATCCAGTCGTTGAAAGTCACGTGCCGGAAGTGTTTCGACCACTTTTTGCCAAAATACGATTTTAAGGTTGCCGTTTTTTCTTTGCTGATGGGAGCGCCATGAGCATCGTCCAAATGAACCAAACAAAAGCGCTTCGCCGTACAGTGGGTCACCCTGACGGACACCTTGGGTTCGCGTACTTTTATCTCCTTACTAATTAGCGCTTGTAGCGAGATCGCATTCCACGCAGCAGGATGAAAAAAGAAGACCAACTCCCCTTCGCGAAATGTCTTTTTCTTGAAGGTTTCTCTTCGCGTGGGGCGAATCTGATGTTGGCCATCTTCACGAGCCTGCTTGATGGAGCGATACAATTTTTTGGCGTTACTGGCAGAGGAGACGCTTGATGCCGTGAAGCCGCCCACTTCCAAATCACCGGCCAAAGAAGAATTGTAAAGGGTCTCATCAACGTCATCTGGATCATCGAGATCGGGTGGATCGTAACAGGCCCCCAAAACGAACAGAGCCGCCAATGCACAAGCCAGGGGGGCCCATGTTTTCTTTCTGCGAGTGTGTTGCTTCATTTGAACGGTTCCTCGTTAGCCTCAAGGAGAGAGATTATACCCTACGAGCTCCGCACGCAAATCGCCAAAACCGATGGGTGCCTCAAATTTTAGCGGTAATCGGTGCCTATCGTGGCTTAACCACAATTTCACCGGGTGCCGCTGCCCCTGGCTTTTTCCCCCACCCAAACGCCGAACGGTGGCCTTTAGGACGATGGCGTCCCCTTTTCCTGCTTGCACCGAAATATTCTCTTTGTGGGACATTTGGCCCTCAACCCGCCACAAACGCCGGCGGTGATAGACCTCGAAACAAAATTTCTTCTGCGCTTTAAATTTGCGGTGGCGTAAATAGTAAAGCGCGGATAGCGCGTCCACCACTTCAGAGGTACCTTGCAAAGTGGCCGGCCGTTTCCGGCCCTTGTAAATCAAAGTGCCGGACACGTGATGATCGGCCGAGAACACAGCAGACTCTCGCACTTCACCGCTGTTCCCTGCGTAGATGTGGTTATACATGCGGCCAGGTTTAGAATTCTTAGGGTTTAAAAATGAAACCATGCGTCCGTCAATTGCATCGAGCCAATGAAAAAAACCGTCCAGCTTGAGCTTGCCCTTGCTTTTGACCCAGAACCCGCCTTTGGTTTTGCGTGTTTGAAAAAAGGCTTTCCCCCGGTTCATTCCTAAGAATTTAAGTTGGTATTCCAGTTTTTCATTGACGTCGACACGATGTTTTTTTCGAAGTGCTGGAGACGGCGCCTCACAACCTCCTACAATGGACTGTGCCAATCCCAGGTCGGCCCACAGCAACGCCATGAGAATGAAGGACCAAAAGAATGGGCCTTTCGATTCTATTTTTTGGAAGCACTTAACCATTGTTGAATTCTGGGGTCCTGTCCTTTTTGGGGCGTGTAAACCAATCGTAATGTTTCTGGTGCGAACCACAATCTCATGGCAAACACCGCATCGGGAACCGAGTTCAATTCTTCACTGCCATCCAACTGTAGCCACCGCATGGCGGCGTGCACGGGCGCACGGCCCATTTGTGCGAATCTGCGTTCAGCGTGTTGTTTTTCTTCAATAAAGTAGTTTTGCCAAATTTGCATAAACCGCGCGTCGCTGAGCAAACCTGCCATTTCTTCTTGGAGTGCATCCATGTGATTGGTTTTCGTCTCCACTGTGGGCGAAACACTCAACCAGAGCATGCTCTGCTTTTCTCTGAGGAAGGTCCCTGCGCGCAAAGGGGTGTTCGTGCTAAACCGCGCTTCCAAGGCCCGTAAAAAGGAAATCCGTAAAGGGGTCGTGAATTGCCGCACGGGCCACAAGGGCATGGCCCATACAGACGACGTCCCCATGGGAAAAGCACTATTCTGGGCTTCGGGTGTGGGCATGGTTGGCAATGGCCCGTTTACCTGAGACTCGAAATGAAGTTTTTTAAGCAGTGGCTGAATGGTGTCGGGGTGGATGCGGCCCTCTACAAAAAATCGTTGCCCGCCACGACTTAGCAATTTGCGATGCAGCTGCTTCACTTTGATGGGAGTGACTTGTTGCAATGCTTCGTGACCCACAAACGACCCGCCCTCAGGGCTTTGGCCAGCATACCAACCCCTCCAGGTATTCTCCTCCACGATCACCTTGGGGGTATAACGAAATTTTTGCTGATCACGCCACACGCGGTTTCGAGTTCGCGCCACCAGGTCATCGGAAAGCCGTATGGGAACGAATACAGTTTTAAGTGCTTGTACGATGAGGGGGGCCAATGCACTTGGCCCTTCCACGATCACCATAATTCCTTCGGGTGTGGCCCGAGATTGAATGGTTCCACCCAAATTCTCTAGTTTTCGAATGGCCAGCCTGGGTTCATCCACGACGGCCGTTAACATGTCGGCCAGAATGAGTTTCTCAGCGTAATCAAACTCGTCCCCAGGCAATGCCAAAACCATATAGACCCAAGGCATCTCGGGTCGTTGGCGCATCCATAAACCTTCCTCGACGCCTGGCAGATTGCCAGAAGTATTCGCCACGGCAGGCCCAGCAAGGCTCAGCGACAACGTGACGAACCAAAACCATGCAGAAATTCTTTTAACCATGGTTGCCATCACTTCCCTCTAAAATAATGATCCGATGCGCCTCCAGTAAGTCCCGTGCCAATCGTGACACCGACTGTGTGCTAATCTGAGAAATGGCCCAGGTTTCCGCTTCCCAAAGAGAAATGTCGCCCCCTTGTGCGGCCGCTTTTGCGAGGTTCCATACGAGGGTTTCGGGTCGCTGCATGGCTTTGAGTCGGGAGCGCCAAAGTGCAATCTTGATCTCTTCCAACTTGGCTTTACTGGGGGGTTTCTTAGCTACAGACCTGATTTTATTAATAATTTTCGCTTCTTTTTTACTAATCTCGCCTTTGCGTCCCCAGACGGTCCGGGTGCGAAACCAGGAGACGGCACCTTGGTTCAACACCTCAGCCCCCACGATTTGGGCGAGCGCCATGGCATCCGCCCGCTGGCGAATGGCCGTGAGGTCTTTTTGTTGTTCGCCATTGGGATTGCCCAAAGTGGTTTCGGTGGCAAAAGGATAATCTACGCCAAATGCCACGGGGGGAATCGATTGTAAATTCTCGCGCTGGGTGAGCGCGCGCCCGGTCATTTTCAACCAAAACTGGGCCCTCACTTTAAGTCGTCCTTCACTGCGATCTTCTTGCTTAATTTGCGCGCCCTCGTCGGGAACTGGAGGTAAAACACGTGTCCCGCCCGGCAGGGAAGACTTAAATGCTCTTTTGATTTTGTAGTCTCCGGTGGCCCCTTCAAAGGGCCCATAAACCACCACGGAAGTGGAAGCCCGGGTGAGAAGCAATCGCGCCATGTCGGCGGGTCGGGGGACGGCCACCGCAGTGCCCATTTGCCATTTGGCGGGCGGGGATTTGCTGTGGGCGTAAGGGTGCCCAGGGGTCAGGGTTTGCCGGATCTCCAGGGGAAAACTCTGCGTTTCGTAGGAAACTGGCGTGTCATTGGGCACCCACCCGGGGTGATTCAGCATCCGATTTCGGGCCTCGAGGCGCTGGTTCATGGCCCAAAGTCCCACTTCGGCGTGCTCAATGGGGATCGCATCCAAGATGCCGAACCCATCTTCTTCCATAAAAAGCTGGGTAAATCCGCCGGCAGCCTTGATGCGCTGTGCTGAATCGGCAGCGGATTTGTAAGCTTGGGAAGGGCCATAGGCCAACAGTTTGGCAAAATTGGCCAAATGTTCCCGTTGTTGCCACGACAGATTGGTGGCCGCGCTGAACACGTACATCTGCGTGTAGACCCAACCCAAATCAGGGGAGGAAACCTTGTAAACATCTAAATTGTATGCAGTTTTCACTTTTTCGGCCGGGACTAATTTGCCGAATTCCGCGTTGGACACCTGTGCTTTTGCAGGCGTGGGAGCGCCCAAAAACGAGACGATCATCAGTAAAGTGAAGGAAATTCGAATCAAATTTTCAATCCTCAAACAGGCCTGCCTGGCCCGACATAAAAGTATCGTCACGATGCCATGAAGCCCTTCAATTTTTCCACTATAATTTACCATGAAAAATGAAAAAATCCGGGTGACTACCTGCTTGCTGGTTCAAACTTCGTCTGCTAGGGATGAGCCGAATGTAAGGGTCCCCGTGGATTTATCCAAAGGGATCATTTTTTAACGACACACACATTCGCCCAAAAGCCTGCCTGGGCTCGAGGGTTGCTCACCAGGGTGCTGAATATTTCAGTTCGATGAGCCGGCAATCACGCCGTTTGAATGTGGCGGAACAACCCAAACGGGCCGCAAGGCCAAAAAGGTATATGAGGTATAAATATGTCGACGGTTGGTATGAGAGAAATGTTAGAAGCAGGTGCACACTTCGGGCACCAAACCCATCGCTGGAATCCAAAAATGAAACGCTATATTTTTGGTGCGCGAAACGGGATTTACATCATCGATTTGCAACAAACGGTTCCCCTGCTGAAAGACGCCTACAATTTCGTGTCTAAGCTCGCAGCCAAGGGCGACAAAATCCTTTTCGTGGGTACTAAGAAACAAGCCCAATCCGTCATCCAGGAAGAAGCGGCTCGCGGCAATCAGTACTACGTCCACAACCGCTGGCTCGGTGGCATGCTCACCAACTTCAAAACCATTAAGCAAAGTTTAGAACGCTTGAAATCCCTAGAGCGTATGGCCAGCGATGGTACCTTTCAACGCCTACCTAAAAAAGAAGTGGTGCAACTCACCCGCGAGACCGCCAAGCTAGACAAAAACTTAGGTGGGATTAAAGATATGACCCGACTGCCCGGCGCATTGTTCGTGGTCGATCCACGTAAAGAGCACATCGCAGTGGAAGAAGCACGCAAGTTGGGGATTCCCGTCATCGCTATGGTGGACACCAACTGCAATCCAGAGTTGGTCGATTATCCCATTCCAGCCAATGACGATGCGATTCGCTCCGTGAAACTGTTCGCTGCGCGTATCGCAGATGCATGTCTCACGGGTGCCACTGAATACGCTCAGGTGCTCGAGCAGCGTGCGCGTGAACCTGAAGCAGCTCCCGCCGAAAGCGATACCATCCAAACCCGTCCGAAAGGTCCCAAAGTGGAAGTGGTTCGTACCAAGCCTTTGCCTGAAAATGGTGAAGCACCCGCAGCGGAAGCACCCGCAGCAGAAGCGGAAGCAGCAGACACGGAAGCAACTGGTGAAACGGCAGACGCTGCCGCGCCTGCACCCGTAGAGTTGGAAACTGCACCTGCAGCAGAAAGCAACAGCGAAGCTTCTGCATAGGTCGTCCGAACCGCAGCACATTTAACAAGTTTTCGGAGGGGTTTTGGCCCCTCCATTTCTTTAAAATTAATCAGGAGAAGAACCATGGCTCAAATCACTGCATCAATGGTGAAAGATTTAAGAGAAAAAACTGGCGCAGGCATGATGGACTGCAAAAAAGCCCTCAACGAAAACAACGGTGACATGGATGCCGCCGTGAAGTTTTTGCGAGAAAAAGGCTTGGCCGCAGCAGCTAAAAAAGCAGGCCGTATCGCAGCCGAGGGTCTCACCCGCGTCTGCATCGAAGGCAGCAACGCCGCATTGGTCGAAGTTAACTGTGAAACAGACTTCGTGGCCAAAACCGATGACTTCCAAAACCTGGTCAGCGACATTGCCACCCAAGTGGCTAAATCCGCGCCCGCAGATTTGGATGCTTTGTTGAACCAACCTTTTTGGAATGACAACAGCAAAACCGTGAATGACATCATGACCGAAAAGATTGCCACCATTGGTGAAAACCTTTCCGTTCGTCGTTTCAGCCTCGTACAAGATGGTAACGCGTTTGGCTCTTACCTTCACATGGGCGGCAACATTGGCGTCTTGGTGGAACTGGGCCTGAGCGACGGCATCGATGCCGGCAACGAAAGCGTGAAGATTCTTGCCAAAGACCTGGCCATGCAAGTCGCTGCATCCCAACCACTTTATGCTCGCCGTGAAGAAGCCGACGCGAAAGCCATTGAAGATGAACGCGCCATCTACAAGCAACAAGCATTGGATTCTGGAAAGCCAGAAAACATCGTGGAAAAAATTGTCGATGGCCGCATCAACAAGTGGTTCGGCGAAGTTTGCTTGATGGAGCAAGTTTGGATTAAAGATACCGATGTGAAAATCAACAAGTTGCTCAGCAAAATTTCACAAGAACTCGGTGGCGAAATCACCATCAAGGGTTTTGAACGCTTTAAAGTTGGCGAAGGCATCGAAAAGCGTGAAGACGATTTGGCCGCTGAGGTCGCCAAAATGACGCAAGGCTAAACTCCTGCGGTCGAACAAAGAAAGGCGCTCCAAGTTGGGCGCCTTTTTTTTTGGCCAATTACTGGGTGTCGTAATTGTAGTTCCTCAACCAATACTGAATGTCGTTGGTAGGATCGATGGAATAATAGTAGATGGTATCCAAGCGCACATTCCTGATGCGCTCTAACACAGTATAGGTCAGTGGTCGCACCACCTTCGCGTTATTGGTATCTTGCGTTTGCAGATAATCATCATTGATTTGGGCCGTGTCTAACAAAGGATGATTACTGCTGGTATTGGAGACCCCGGTCTCTTCCACCAATCGATCCAAATCGTAAGCGGTATTGTTATTGTTGTCATAAACCGGGTCACCGTTTTCGTCGAAATGCCACAAATCTGAACCCAATCCCCAAGCCATGCTGACATTGAGGGTGATGGCATCATCGTAGTCGGCCAAAAGATCCGTACCGTTGCCGTCGATATCTCTGAGATTGTAAGTCTCTCCCAAATGATTCACCAGCTGAACGGCATCTTCATTGGGCAAATGGCAATCCAAGCACCCTCTCATTCCAACTTGAGTTTGGGTCCATCGACCCCGCATGGTGTGAGGCGTGAAAGGTTGGTTTTGAAGCGCGGGGTGATTGTTTCTTTGCCCGTAACCCAAAGCTGGGTCATTCCCAAGCCCGTTGCGATCTCCATAGCTCACGCGGTCAGAGGTATCGCCGTTTAAGTCGGTATATGAGAAAAATCGATGCAATCCTTGGTAGGGTGAGATTTTACCCCGATCATTGATACCCATCATAAAGTTGATGGGGTTCTGATAAACAAAGGACGCATCAAAGTTAAAATAGATACGCTCTCCAGTGACATTACTGTAAAAGAAGTTCGTCGCATTGGCGTCGTATTCGGCATCCAAATGACACCCGATGCAGTTGTTTTGCCAGGCCGCGTGACACGTATAGCATTCAAGCCCTTGACCCGGCTTGCTTTCGCCTTGACCCACCACATAACCATCTTGATGGGCATAGGTGCTGGGCAACTGCGTGGTGTCTGCCTGAATGGGCCCATAGCCGTCTTGGAGTAGGTTGTCGCCCTCTTGGTAGCGACCCATGGCATATGAGGCCACTAAGTTTTTCAATGGCAACTGAGTGTCTGGGTTCACTTTGTTATTGGTGGTGGATACATCCACGATGTCTTTCACTTGAGGTATATAGTGATAAGCCCCATTGAGTTTGGAGATGAGGTAGAAATTGTTTTGGGGCGTCACCAATGTATTGTTTAAGGGCACACCGTTTTGATCCACAATGTGTTGCCCTTCATCGTCGGTGGCAGCATAACCATCAATATCACCATGACAGGTTTGACAAAGCACATCGTTTTCATGGGTTTGTAATTTCATGCGGGAGTAGATTCGGCCCGAGCCATGGGTGGCCCCCAAGCCATGACAGTCGATGCACCCCATGCCCGCCTCATGATGAACATCGGGCGGCGTTTCGTCTTGCCCACCATTCGCTTGCCAAATCTCTTCATCGATCCATTGATCTAAAACCCGCCCGTTGAAGGTGGCGTTTTCGTTACCGAACAAGGCATTTCGAGTGGTGAAAGTGACCGTATTGCCCGAAGGATAAAAATCACCGTTGGTCAAATCCTGGTTTTCGTCTAAGCGATACCCATAGTATTGAGCCACCGTTCGATTGGAACCACTGTGACACGTGATGCATCTAAAGTCGTCAATTCCTTGCACGGCTTGGTACTGCCCAGCGGCTAAGTTTGGTGGCTTGGCCACATTGCGAATGCGATGATCACGTCGATGGCCGTGTTCGCCGGGTACCAAGGCATCCGGATTGAGCGGCTCGGTTTTGTTGACGTTGGGGTCCGAGGAACTGGACCTTCCTGTCACAGCAGTAGAGAAATGACACTGAGAACACCCCTGGGTTCGATAGTCACCCGAGCGAAAGTTCTGATAGTTGGATTGCAAATGGCACCCCGTACAGGCTTGATTGATCACTTCTTGAAACAGCTGACCCGCCACATTACCGATGAGACCGTTCGGGTAATTGTCTAACTCGTTCGCATTTTGATTCAGTGAATTATTGACTTGGTCTGCAGTAAAAGAGGGGTCGTACTTAAATGAAAGCCCCGTAAACACTTGGGCCCTTTTTAGGCTTGGAACCTCGCCCACTTTCCGATCACTCGCATCGAAATCGTCATTCGTCACATCACTGGCGCCATAATCGGCAATGGTATTGAAATCGGTGGAACCGTCACTGAAGTTACCGCGGCGATCCGGGTAGTAGTTATCGATACCGACCCCATGGCGGGTTCCACTGTTAATGCCAGACGCCTGCCCCATCACCGACCGAATCACTTTTTTGGCTTCTCCACTGTGACAAGCCGCACAGCCCACCGGCGCCATGTCACCGTCCATCACCGCCTGTGCCACACGTAAATTGCCTGGGTTAATGAATGCCAACCATTCCAAAGGCGTGACATTTCGTTGCGTGCCATTGAGGTTGTCGCAAGTATAATCCGCCAATAGGTCAACCCCCACCAAACGCGTTCGCAGAAAATGCGCTCGAGGATCTAACGTTTGAAAGGCGCGCTCTGACTGAGGCCCTTGCCCACTGCCTCCCACTTCTGGAGGTGCACACACGTGTGCAAAAATAGGCGAGAAGGAATGAGGATCTCCCATCCCGTGACACGCTACACAATCCAAAGTGACCCATGGATGAGGGTCTTCGATGGAATGCAAACCATCATACCCGGCCGGTGCGTGACATTGCATGCAGTTACTTTGGGGGGGAGGCGGAGGTGGCTCGACATCGTCGAGAACACACGCGTTATCTATACATTGGTAACTGGCGCCACAGGTGGTGTCCTGGTTCGCCTCGGTACACTCTACCAGGTAGATGGTGCACGCATTGTTCTCACAGATAAAGCCCTCTCCACAATCGTCCGTGGCAGTCTCCGGCGTACATTCTGGTCCTTCTATAACGCAATTTTCGAGGTCATTGGGTTGGTTATAGTAGGTATTGTTACAAATGGCGCAGGTATCCAGCAACGCAAAATCGGGCGGCGTATTCACTGTTTTTTCGCAGATACCCGCTTCGCAGGCGTACCCGTTGGGACAGGTAATTTCCCCTGGGCACGATGCAACGCATGTGCCATCTATACATTGGAAGTAGACATTGAATTCGTTGTTTTCACAGACGTCACTTTCACTGCAACTTGGGCCTTCATACCGCTGTACCACCGGCGGGGGAAACATAAACGCACAGTACCCTTGAGCAGTCCCCAGCAAGGTATCACAATCAATGTCTTCGTTGCCGTAAGGCACTGCGCTGCAATCGGGCTCGACAATGGCCAAACACACATCACCCAGCCCACAGGACAAGCCAGAATCACAAGAGCCGTCTGGGTTGCAAGGCTCATTTTCTCCGCCAGTGCTCTGACAAATATTACCCAAACAGTTGTAGCCGACATCGCACGTGCCATCAGCCAAGCAAGGTTGGTCGCTGCCACCGGCGGAGATACAATCCTCATCGATACAAACATATCCTTGGTCACAAGAACCATCAGCGTCACAGGGCTGCCCATTGCCGCCCGCCGGGACACATTGTGCGTTGTAGCAAAGGTAACCTTCATCACAGACCTCGTCGGGCAAGCAGGGTTCACCATTGCCACCGGCCGCCACGCAGAGCTCAGCCACACAGACATAACCGGTATTGCAGCTGTCTTCCACCGAACAAGGTTCGCCGTCGCCACCGGTAGAGACACATACATTATCGATGCACTCGTAAGGGGTGGTACAGGTGTTGTCGTCCAAACATGGTTGGTCTTCATCGCCCGCCGGGACACACAATTCTTCAACGCAAACATGATTGCCATTGCAGTTGTCGCCGGGAAGGCAAGGTTGACCATTATCTCCCCTTTCAGGCGCTGTCACACAAACTTCGTTCTCACAAATCAAACCGGCGTTACAGGTCCCGTTGCCATAGCAAGCCCCACCCAGAGTCCCCGTCTCGGGCGGCGGTACCTCAACGCAAGTATCTTCCTCGCAGACCAGAGGTTCGTCACAAGAGCCATTGCCATAACAAGGCCCTCCCAATGAACCGTCAGGTGGTGGTGGGTCGTCTTCTTTTTCTACACAGATACTCTCCTCACACACCAGCCCCTCATTGCAGGTATCATTGGCGTAGCAAGGGCCACCGACCTGACCCGTTAAATCAGGCGTGGGCTCTGAGATGCAAACATCATTCTCGCAAATCAAAGGCGCGTCACAGGTATCGTTTCCGTAGCAAGCGCCACCTTCTTGTCCTGGGGGGGGCTCGGTTTCAGTGGGCTCATTTTTATCGGGCGGCTCAGGAAGCTCAGGCCGGTCGCAAGCCACCAACCAGAGACCGCTGAACAAACCAAGCTTTAGTAACCGACAAAGAGAAGTCACGGTGCCCCTTTAGATCCAATCGCCGACTTAGGCAGTTTGCCATAAAAGAGGGTCAACCAGCAAATAAGCGGGACATAAAGGCTATAAATAATAGGAAGATAGCGTTATTTAGAGGCTTTTTTCACCGGAAGGGTAACACCCAAACAGGCCCCGATGATGGTGCCAGCCAGCGCCATGGGCACAAACGATAAAAAGGTGAAGTTAAGGGCCGCGTCGCTGGTGACTTGCCAAATGGATAACTGGGGCATCACCCACAGGGTTTCCATGGCCGAAGCCACTCCCAGAACCTGGCCGAGAACCAAACCGCCCACAGCCCCCAGCACACCACCGGAGAAAGGCGTCCACAGGGCACATAGCGTGGTGTCGGCCAACCGGCTGGGCTTCAACAGCTCGATGCCCTCACAAAGGCGCAAAGAAACGCGTCCCAAAGCCAGTCGCGAAATCATCCAGAATAAACCGGCATCTAAAATGAAGATAAACGGTGCGTGTGCGGCGGGGCCGTAAGAGAGCGTTTCGGACTGAAAGGGCATTGCCAAGCCTACAGCCGTGACCCACAGGGCCCCCCAATTGGCCACACTTCTTCCCAACAGAAATCTGGCTTGCTCTTGGCCCAGCGACGACGATTGTTCGATTTTATATGTTTCGAGCACTCGCTTTTTTTGCGCCGCCGAAACTGTCTCGGCTTTTTGGGCTTGCCCAGTGACGCGCAGTAGGGCGGACAAGAAAAGGCACTCCAGCTCTCTGATGGCCAAACGCAGTTCGGATGCCAAACGAATGCGACCGGGCGCACCGATGATGAACGTCAGAAACGGAATGGCCATCACCAGTAAAACCGCCACTTCTGTTCCCACAGCCACCAAAGACAGGGTGGAGAGGCCCATTAGGGCAAAAAGCAAGGCACCACACCACAGTGAGCTGCAACGACTGGCAAAAGGGGCAGAATTCATGACCATACTCCGGAGTGGCTGGCAGGCGGACGACTTTTAAAGCCTAACAGGACGGGTTTGCCCCCGCAAAGATGACCGAGGTTTTGGCGTAAATTTCCGCATCTCAATCCATAAGCCTTTGACAAAATGAGACACTTTGAAGCACATTGGTTCGGTATTCGTCGCCCGGAGCGCCCATGAAGAAAGCCAGTCCTTTGACCCCAACCAATCGGTACCGCCAACAATTCCAAAGCTTTATACGTCTCATTCTGTTTTGCGGGGCTTTCAGCTTCACCGGGTGTGCGGGTGATTTCGCTTTGGTGCACCAACTCACCGAAAATGAAGCCAACCAGATCATGGTGATCTTGGGGAGCCAAGGTATCGAAGCCACCAAAATGGCAGTCCCTGACCGAGTGGTCACTTACACCATTGTGGTGTCAGAAAACGATCGAACCGACGCCTTGGCCGTATTGGTGGCGAACAAACTACCAAAAGAAAAAAGCAACGGACTCGCTGAAGTATACCCTGCGGGCGGGGGCGGCATGATTCCCAGCCAGAGCGAAGAAAAAGCCAAACTGCTCATGGCACTGCAAGGCGAAATCGAACGCAAACTCAAAACATTTTCTAACGTGGTACGCGCTCACGTGTCAGTGGTGGTCCCCGAAAAAGACTTGGTTCGCGACGTAGACTCCGAACCCCCGCAAGCCAGCGCATCGGTGGCGGTCATTTACAACCCGACAAAAGATGGTCAAAGTGCGCTCACCGCCGAAGAAATTAAAAACTTAGTGGCAGCATCGATCGAAGGTCTCAAACCCGCAAACGTACAAGTGGTGCTCGCGCCCAACCGTCCCATCAACCTCGTGTCAGACGCGCAAGACGGCAGCCTGACAGGCAGCGTGGCCACCGTTTTGGGCATCGACGTTTCTAACAGCAAATCAGGAACCAAAGTTAAAATCTTTTTCGGTCTCTTTTCCATCCTCACCCTTTTGGGTTTGGGCGTTGGCCTTTTTGGCCTGTCCCGCTCCATCAAGCTGCGTGGCGAATTGGCTCGCACCCAAAACGAGCTCGATGCGGTTGAAAAAGCCAACGAGGGTTGATGAATGTCCACGCTCGGACGCTTGCTCCACCCCTTACCTAAGAAACAACAGGCGTTGCTACTAACGCTGCTCACTTATGGTGGCGCTGACTGGGAACACTTGCTTCATTTCCTGCCAGAAGAACACCAATCGTCGATTCGACAAAAAAGTGAAAAGCTAGTGGAGCTGCCCTTAGAAAAAAGGGTCCCTCTATTTATTAGAGAACTCCGCCAACTGGTGAAGTTCAGGCCCTTGGTGGGTCTTGAAGGGGTTGACCCCACTTGGTTGGTGGCAGGCTTTCAGGGTGAATCCCCAAGAACCATCGCCGTCACCCTCATGCACATGCCTTCATCGGTAACCAATCAAATCGTTTCGCGATTGCCCAAAGAAGTACAAGACGCCATGCCGTCCAGGCGCGAACTTTCTCAGCTGCCGATGGACATTCTAAAACGCGTGCGTCGGCAATTTCATGACAAATTCGCCACCATGCCTGTTGGAGAAGACAAACAGGATTTTGGATTTGATGATCTTTTAATCCTACAAGGCCAAGAGTTGGTCAGTCTGGTTCGTCAAATGGGCGTACAAGAAATGGCATGCCAACTCTCGAGTACCGGTCGGCGCGCATTGGCCCAATTTCTCAAACAACAACCCACCCACCTCACTGAAGAGTTAATGGTGGCCCTCAAAAGTCTGCACCCTGATGATCTTACCCATAAAGAAAATGCCAAGGGTTTTATCAAACGCGTGTTTGCCCAGCGCGCCAATACCGAAGAGCTTTGCCAAAAAGCTGGTTTGTATCGACTGGCCCGTGCACTCACAGACAAACCAAGGGTCTTCAATCAACAGGTGGCCCAACGTTTTCCCCGTGCCCATGGCCGTCTGCTCATGGAATTTATTCAACATATTACCGATGAGGACATGCTCGAAACAGCCATCAACCATCAACGGGTACGAGACCAAGTGGTAGATTTAACGCTCGAATTGGCCCGTCGTGGCAAACTGAATGCAGCCTTAGTTGAAAAACGCCCCATTCACGAAATCGCGCACGCTGAGACAACCGACTAAAGTAAGCGCCTTTGCTTTCGCTCGTCATCCAAACGACGGTGTGCAATATCGCAGTATTCGGACTCACGCTCGATGCCCACCCAATTACGGTTGAGACGATCACAGGCCAACAAGGTGGAGCCCGACCCCGCAAAACAGTCCAACACCAAATCGCCTGGGTTACTGCCCGCCAAAACCAAGCGTTCCATTAAACGCAAAGGTTTTTGCGAAGGATGCTTCCCATGAATGCGTTCTCTTTTGGGGGTTAAAGGAATGTCCCAGTAGTTACGCATCTGCTTACCATTATTGAGTTCTTTCATGTCGTGGTAATTGAAAGTCCATTTCTTGGCTTTCTTTTGGCTGTTGTTACACAACCACAACACTTGTTCGGTGCTTTCAGTAAACATGCGACAGGTAATGTTTGGCTGCGCATTGGGCTTGGTCCAAATGATGCTGTTCACAATTCGCAAATCCATTTTCAGTGCCAACGCACCGATGGTGTAAATGTTGTGATAGCTTCCGAAAATGAAAATGTTGCCGTTTTCTTTGGTCACCCGACACACTTGCTCCAGCCAATTCACCGTGAACTGTTCATACTCATCCGGCGTGAAACGGTCCCATTTGTCTTGAATGGTCACGTGCGATGAAAAAGCCCAAGACAAACCTTTGCGATCACTGGCAATGTTGTACGGCGGGTCAGTGATGCACGCGTCAAAATGGTTATCGGGCCATTTGGACATCACTTCGATAATGTCCCCTTTGTAGAGTTGGTTGTGCAGGGGAAACAGCTTGGCTTCTTGATCGGCGCTTTTCTTGGATTTTGGAGCTTTGACCGGCTTTTTCACCGGCTCATAAGGCTGATCCAGGTCAAAAGGGTCCACTTCGCCCAGTTGCCAATTAATGTCTTTGATGCGCTCTGCTGGCCGAATGCTGGCCTTGGGCTTTTCTTTCTTTTTCGCGGTGGCCCCTGACATATTTCCTCCTGAAATTCACTTCATTTGTCTTCAACAGGCGCCACCTTGCCACCAGTGACGCCACATCCAAAATTTTTTGACGCTCGAAGGTGATGCCAGTCACCCCGACTTTTTTTAATCTCTGTTTTTCAAGGACTTGTGACCTTCAAGCCTAAAAGCATCGGAAATAATTTGACCGGCCCCTCAGTCCCAAACCGCCCAGTAATTCGACGATCAATCGCCATCACGCGAGAAGTGCTCAAACGGCTATTTAAAGGGCTATAAGACTGTTTTTATTGGCCGAGGATTTGGCCCACTTTCAAAAAGCCACCATTGCGCAAATCCCCCGCAGAAAGCGGCTTTTTACCTGGGGGCTGACCCTGGGAAAAAGTGAGGGTTCCTTCACCCATTTGCATGACGATGGAATCACCCAAGGCCAAAACCTCACCCGGCGCACCGGTCGCGCCATGGCGTTCTTTCAGATCGGCCCCATGCAGCTTCAAGGGCTTGCCATCAGCCACCGTGTGGAGCCCCGGCCAAGGCGTGAACGCCCGAGATTTGCGCCACCAGACTTCAGCTGAACCCGCCCAATCAATCAATCCTTCATCTTTCGACAACATGCTGGCGTGGGTGACTTGGGCGGCATCTTGAGCTGTGGCAGCCAGCGAGCCATCGAGAATGCCGGCCATGGCTTCGGCCAATGCGCGGCCACCCAGCTCGGCCAAACTTTGAAATAAAGACCCTGAAGTGTCGCTATCTAAAATGGGGATGCGTTTTTCCAAGTACACATCGCCGGCATCTAATTCGGGCACCACCTTCATAATACAAACGCCGGTTTCGGTGTCCCCCGCTTCCACCGCTCTTTGAATAGGGGCTGCACCGCGCCAACGGGGCAATAATGATCCATGTACATTAACAAAACCGCATCGGGGATGACGCAAAAAACGATTGGGCAGAATGCGCCCGTAAGCCACCACCACCGCCACATCGATGTCTTCTTTTTCAAAATGGGCGAAGTACGCATCACCAGGTTCGGTACCTTTTTTAAGTGTGGCGGGTTGATACACATCCAAAGCCATTTCTAAAGCCGCTTCTTTCACGGGGGGCGCTTTGAGTTTTTTACCACGACCCGCCGGACGGTCGGGTTGACACACCACATGCAACAATCGATGCCCGTGGGATTCACAGTACTGAAACAAAGCCTTCAGTGAAGGTACCGCAAACTCAGGTGTTCCCATGAATACGAAGTTGGCCATACAACCGCCTAAGCTTTTGCGATGAGGGCTTCGAGCCGATCACAGGCTTTTTTCAACACGTCCATGGGCGGACCAAAGGAAAAACGCAGATATTTATCAAAACGCGATCGACGGCCGTAGCGACGTTGGCCAGGGTCAATATCGAAGAAACGACCGGGCACCGTAATGACTTTTTCTTCCAACGCTTGTTCAAAAAAGAGCATGTCACGGTTCAATGATTCGGGCAGTTCGTCCACCCGCCCCCACACGTAGAAGGAGCCTTCGGTGGGCAGATCAACCTTGATGCCCATCTTGGTCAATCGCGCCAACAGGTAATCGCGCTTGCCTTGAAACACGTCTTGAATGGCTTGACGTTCTTTGTCCACATGGCCGGCATTCAACAACCCAATGGCCACCTCTTGCACCGGGCGACATGCACCACCGTCGAGGAAAGACCCCGCAGAAGCGATGGCATCGATCACGTGCTTGGGACCCAAAGTCCACGACAAGCGCAATCCGGGGTATCGCCAGTTTTTGGTGAGCCCATCGATAATAATGGTGTCTTCGGTTTCGAT
This sequence comes from Myxococcales bacterium, assembly GCA_002721815.1. Classification (GTDB taxonomy): domain Bacteria; phylum Myxococcota; class UBA727; order UBA727. Next base: position 19,908 of record PBLQ01000070.1, on the reverse strand, counting down.
GTCTTCTACATATTTGGCCACCGAGTTGATGCCGCCCTCAAAACCCGGGCCTGTTTTCCAAATGTAGTGGCTGTAGAACTCGTCAAAGATCATAGCACAGTTGAGTTTCTTACCCGTTTGCGCCCAAGCCGCCAACTCGTCGCCCACCAAGGTTTTCCCGGTGGGGTTACACGGGTTGGACAACAACAGAGCACCCAAACCACGACCCACGATTTCATCTTCAAGCTCTTTCACAGAGAAATCATACTCTCGGCTACCGTCGAGCATGATGGGAATGGGGGTAAAAATGCGAAAGGCGGTCAACAGCTCTTCATAAGCGGTGTAGTCTGGCAGAAAGTGACCCAAGTGCACGTTGCCCAATGCCAATGCGGTTCGTGCCAACGCCAAACGCCCGCCCGAACAAATGGCCACATTTTCTGCCGTGTACTGCGAATACATCCCCTGACGAAAACGGGTGTTGTAATAGTTGGCCACGGCTTCGCGCAACTCAGTGAGTCCTGGAACGGGTGCGTAATCGTAACCATCGCCAGGAATGGACATTTGAGTGAGTCGCTCAACCCCATTGGGTAAGGTGGTGGTTTCGGGTTGTCCCTGACCCAAGTTGCACCAGTCTGGATCGTCGGGGTCAAAGCCACGCTTCACCGCTTCGGTGGTCACGTAGATCACCCCGGTGCGGGGAACAGTTCGAAATGCGGTGGGTTGTTGGCTCATGGCTATCCTTCCGCCGCGATCACTTGAAGGCCGCCCATATAAGGCTGCAACACTTTAGGAATATTCACCGAACCATCTTCGTTTTGATGGTTTTCCAAAATGGCCAACCAAGTGCGACCGATGGCCAACCCCGATCCATTCAAAGTTACCAAAGGCTGTGGTTTGCTCTTTTTACCGCCCACCGGGGCAGGTCGATAACGAATCTTGGCACGACGGGCTTGAAACGACCCAAAGGTCGAACAAGAAGAAATCTCGCGGTATTTGTTTTGACCGGGCAACCACACTTCAAGGTCATAAGTCATCTCCGCCGAAAAGCCCAAATCCCCCCCACACAAACGCACGATGCGGTGTGGCAATTCAAGCTGGGTCATAATGTCTGAAGCCCGCGCCACCATGGCGTCGAGTTCGGCTTGGGCTTGGTCGGGTTTGGCAAATCGAACCATTTCCACTTTTTCGAATTGGTGTTGCCGGATCAACCCGCGCGTGTCTTTACCTGCCGCACCCGCTTCGGCCCGAAAACAAGGAGAATAAGCGCAATAACGCAAGGGCAAATGTTCTTCTTCAATAATCTCGTCAGCGAGGTAATTGGTCACCGGCACTTCTGCTGTGGGAATCAAATAGAAGGGCTCGCCATCGCCGTGGGGAACGGCATAGGCATCGTCCGCAAACTTGGGCAACTGCCCTGTCCCACGCATACTTTCGGAACGCACCATAAAGGGCGGGGTTAATTCGGTATCGCCACGGGAGGAATGGTAGTCGGCCATAAATGAAATCAGTGCGCGATTCAGCCGACTGCCGGCCCCCTTCAGAAAAGTAAACCGCGAACCCGACACTTTAGCGGCCCGCTCTGAATCCATGATGTCCAACTTCTCAGCCAAGGCCACGTGGTCTAAAGCTGGAAAACCAAACTCCCGAGGCGTCAAAACCTCTTTCACCAACTCGTTGTCATCTTCATCAGTGCCGGCTGGAACCAATGCATTGGGAAGATTGGGGATAAAGAGCAATCGCTCGTGAATATCGGCCTCTAATTCCCGCTGCGCCGCTTCCATTTCTTTAATTTGACCGGACAGGGTTTTCAGGGCGCCGCGCTGGGCTTCGATTTCTTCTTTGGAGGCTTTTTTGAGGGCATTGGAGGCCTCGTTGCGCTTCTGCTGGGCTTCTTGCAAGGTGGCGATTTGCTGCCGCCGTTGGGCCAACAGGCCTAGAAGTTCTTCAATTCCAGGAACTTCGCCTCGCAAAGCCAGTCTTTCTTTAACGTGTTCGGGCTCGTTTTCCAGTTGTTTCATGTCTAACATTGAAATCCCTCGCTCAGCTTTACCTTTTTTGCCACCATGGTGTCTGCAAGATGAAATGATGACGCTTACCATGCAACCCCTTCGGTCGAAAAATCAACTGTCTACGGCTCAAATGGAGCCAAAATCAGACCTCGATGCGCTTTTTTCGGCCGCCAAGGGGGGTGACAGCCAAGCTTTACTGGAATTATGCCAACGAACGAGACCTCTGATGTACCGTGCTGCCTACAGTATTCTAAAAAATCCACACGATGCGGATGATGTGGCCCAAGAGGCCCTGGTGCGCGCCCTCAAAAAGATACGGCTCTTCAGCGGTTTAGGGAGCCTGGAAGGCTGGCTGGCCAAAATCGCTTTCAACCTAGCCAAAAACCATCTGCGCAGCAAAAAGCGCCGGCGGGAATCAGCGCTGATGGACCATGATGACTTTGAAGCCAAAGGTGAAAGCCCCGAAGAACGCCTCCACAATGAAGCACAAAAACAAAGACTCCAAGCCGCCATCGCGACCTTGCCCAACAAACAAAAAGAAGTGGTGGAGCTTCGTTTGGTGGGCCATTTGTCCTTTCGCGAAATCGGTGAAGTCTTGGGCTTAAAAGAAGCCACCGCCAAAGTTCACTTTTCCCAGGCCAAACAAAAACTTGTTTCGCTTTTTCAACAGGAGGTGATGCCATGAGCACCCCCGAATTCGATCAAGAAGATCTTGCCCTGCAACGAGCACTACAAACCCAAGAGCCACCTGCCCCTCCCACCTCACTGCATCAATTCGCAGCCGCTGTTCGATTGCGACAAGAAGATCGCCAACCTTCTTTTTGGGCTTTTTATTTTCCCATGACCGCCTCTGCTGCCGCTGTGGTGGCCTTGTTCTTCTCGCTCCAAACCGAACCCACGCCCGCCCCACAAGAGCCCGTGGTTCAATGGGCCGAACTGCAAATCGAATCCAGCGACGAAATGGATTGGCAAGGAGATATTTTTAATCCGGACAGCCTCACTGAAGAGGTAGAGATCGAGGACGATCTGTTTGCCGACTTAGAGGTGAGCGACGAGCTTCAGCAACAATACGAACCGGCTGCTTTTGCCGCATTAGACGACTTGGATGATGAAGCGCTCGAACGCTTAGACAACCTTTTAAACACTGCATTGCAAAACAAAGGAGGATGAACATGAAAAAATACCTTTTCATCATCTCATTCGCACTGTGTACCCCCAACCTGGCATCGGCCAACCTCTCCACCGACATGTGGGACGGCTGGGACATTGAACATGAAGAAGAACAATCGCAGAAATGGATGGCCCAACGCAACGGCAAGAAAAATGAAAAAAAACACAAAGAACGAAGAGAGAAACGTCGGGCCAAAGTAGAAAAGAAAATCCGTACCTTCTTGGTGGTGGAATTGACCGACGCGTTGGAATTGAGCGATGAGTTGGCCGTGAAGCTTTCAGGCACCATCAAAACCACCCAGGCCGAACAACATAAATTGCGCGAAAAAGCCCACAAACAAATGGAGGCTTTAAAGGAGATGCTCGAAGACGAAAAAAGTGGCGATAGCGCGCTGAAAAAGCAGGCAGACAAGGCGCGAAAGGCCATGAAAAAAGCCCGAAAAATGGATGAAGCCCTCTTTGATGCCATTTCACAGCTGCTCACCCCGCGCCAGCAAGCCAAACTGGTGCTGGTGGGGCCAAAAATCCAAGGTAAAATCCACCGCATGCTGCAAAAGGCCCGAAAAGGGGGCCACAAAGGCAAAGGCCATCGCGGACCGCGGGGACCTGGAGGGCCTGGGGGCCATCGCGGGCCGCCGCCCGGGGGTCACCACTAACATTTTAGGGATTTAGAGCTCCCAAACTCGCACAGAGCCCAGGCCTTGTGATAAAAAAAGCGCATCGCTCAATCCAACGGCGACTGCGTTTTTTTTAGGAGTTCAATCCATGATTCGTGCTTTTTGTGCCCTAACCCTGTGTGCCCTAATGGCCTTTCCAGCCACCAGTCACGCGGAAGACAATTCTGACATCACCCTCACCCCATACACGCGTTTGCGTCTGGGCTTCGACATGGTGCAAGCAGACCCCAATGTGGCCTTTGTGAGTCGCAATGATGGTTTTCGGGTGGACCAAGCCCGATTGGGTTTTAAAGGCCAATTCAAAGACCGCATCTCTTGGGTTTTGATCGCAGATGCCATCACCCCCGAGGTCGCTGATGCCAACGACCCATTGTCAGGGGTCACCGCCGCCATGCGAGACGCATACTTGCACTGGCACGCCACCGACTTTTTCAACATTTGGCTGGGGCAACTCTTCATGCCGGCAGACTATGAAGGCATGATTTCTCGTCGAGAAATGAACTTTGTAAACCGTTCAGTCGCATCCATCGGTGTTCTCCCTGGACGGGGCTACGAAGTGGCGGGTTTGAGCGCTGGCCGGCAACAGGGCATGGTGCTGGGCGCACAAGATCTCGTGGCGGGCATGATCCACTTGGACTACCGCATCGCTTTGGCCAACGGCAACGGCCCCAACCAGTTGGGCAATGACAACGAACAACCTGCCTTCTACTCTCGCCTAGGTGCTGGTATCGACGAATGGGTGCAGCTGAGTTTTGGTTTTCAATACAACCCGCGCACCGTGGGCGAGTTGCCCAATCTATACACCGAAAACGACTTGGTGGCCCTGGGTGATTTGCACGTGGACGTGTGGGGCATCGATATGTTGGTGCAAGGCATTTGGCGGCAAACCAGTTTTGATACCTCCGCTGCCGACAGCGACACCGCCTTGGGCCTCACCTCTTGGTTGGTGCTCGATGAGCCTTTCGGTGTACACCTGTACAACTTTAAACCCGGGATTCGCCTGAGCTATTTGGACCCCTCTTCCTTCTTGGCCGACGATCAACTGCAAGAACTCACTGCTTCGCTCCGTTACGATGCACCCATCGATCTGCCATTGGCCTTTATGGTGGATTACACCTGGTTGGTAGAAGAAAGCGCCCGTAGCTTGGCCAACGATCGCCTGGTGGCCATGTTTCAGATCGAATATTAACGGTCTGTTTTCGCCTCTTTAGGCCTGCGACACAGTCATGTCACAAAAATAATTTTCTTTTTGGGTTGCCCAATGAGTGGGCCTGCGCTACATGATCCTTAAGGAAAAAATATTTAATGGCTACGCAACGCAACAACCAATCACTAATCAACGTCGTCACCACCATGTGTGACTGCTGTTGTTGTTGTATGTGTACCAAGCCGGCGATGGCTTAATCTCTTTCATTTTCTTTTTGAAAGACGCATCCCCGGCATCATTCCCCCACTAAAACCAAATCTGTTTTAACTGCAAAGCGCCCGTTTATTTTTTGGGCCAAGGAGACAACCATGACTTTGCAACTGGGCGATTCTGCGCCAAATTTTGAACAAAAGAGCACCATTGGAACCGTTAATTTTTATGACTACCTGGGCGAAAGCTGGGGGGTGTTGTTTTCGCATCCCAAAGACTTCACCCCGGTGTGCACCACCGAGCTGGGCACCACCGCCAAACTCAAAGACGAGTTTGAAAAACGCAACGTGAAGGTGTTGGCCCTGTCGGTGGATGATGTGCAAAGCCACGAAAAATGGGTGAAAGACATCAACCGCACGCAGCAAACGCAGGTGAATTTTCCCATCATTGCCGATGCGGACCGTAAGGTCTCTTCGCTCTATGGCATGATTCATCCCAAGGCCGACAACACCCTCACGGTGCGTTCGGTCTTCATCATCGACCCCTCTAAAAAGATTCGGCTGTACCTGACCTACCCGGCGGCCACCGGACGAAACTTCGAAGAGATTTTGCGGGTCATCGATGGGCTACAACTCACCGACAGTAATGCTGTGGCCACCCCGGCCAACTGGCAACAAGGTGACGAAGTGGTGATCTTGCCATCCATTCAAGACCCCAAAGAACTGGAAACCAAGTTCCCACAGGGCTTTGAAGTGGTGACGCCCTATCTGCGTTACACCAAACTTTCAGCTTAGGAGTCGAGCATGTCCGCAACGCATCGCATTCGATTGGTGGATCTTCCCGAGGTTGAACCGCAACCCCATCGGCTCATCCATGCCATTGGCAACACGCCCTTGGTCACCTTGGCCAAATCCATCCAAGAATACGTGCCTGCGGGCGTGCGCATTGATGCCAAGCTTGAAAGCCACAACCCCGGCGGTTCGGTGAAAGATCGAACCGCCTGGGGGATTATCCGGCGGGCCGAACGCAAAGGTTATTTGCATCCAGGGCGCACCCTTCTCGATGCCTCCTCGGGCAACACCGCCATCGCCTACGCCATGTTGGCTGCCGACCGAGGCTACCCCTTAAAAATTTGCATGCCCGCTTCGGCCAGTCTGGAACGTAAGCGATTGTTACAGGCCTACAATGTGGATTTGGAATTCACCGATCCCCTCGAGGGCAGTGATGGTGCGATACAAAGAGCGCGCCAATTGGCCCGCGACAACCCTAAATATTATTACGCCGATCAATACAACAATCCGGCCACCTGGAAGATTCATTACGAAACCACCGGTCCTGAAATTTGGCGTCAAACCCAAGGGCAACTCACCCACTTTGTGGCGGGCCTGGGCACCAGCGGCACTTTTACCGGCACCACCCGCTTTCTCAAACGTCAAAACAACGATGTGCAAACGGTGGCGGTGCAACCCGACGCCCCCTTTCACGGACTCGAAGGGCTCAAACACATGGAGAGCAGCCTGGTCCCCGGTATTTACGACGTGAACTTGCCCGATGCCCAATGGGGTGCCGACACCGAAGAAAGCCTGTGGTGGGTTCGACGATTGGCCCGCACCGAAGGTTTGCTGGTGGGCCCGTCATCGGGTGCGGCCTTGGCGGCGGCGGTGGGCTTGGCCCAAAAACTCGAGAGGGGTTATCTGGTGGTGATCTTTTGCGATCACGGCTCCCGGTACTTGAGCGAAAGTCACGTGTTTGGAGGCGGTCATGCAGATTGAAAAGCACCTGGCCGAACAACTGCGCGCACACGCCGAAGCCACCTACCCCCACGAAGCGGTGGGCATTTTGGCAGGTCACCGAAAAGACAACCTGGTTTTACAAACCGTTCCCTTGCAGAACGAACACCAGCAAGCCCACAACCGTTACCAAGTGAATCCCTTGGCTCAGTGGCAAGCCGAAGCTGAACTGGAAGCGCAAGGCCTGGAGGTGCTCGGTTATTATCACAGCCACCCCGATCACCCTTCGCAATACTCCGAAACCGATCGCAAACTCGCCTTGCCCAACGTCAACTACGTGATCATTGCGGTGCAGTTCGGCAAATCGCACAGCATCCAAAACTGGCGCTTGCTCGAAGACCGCAGCGCCATGGAAGAGCACCCCTTTATCGAAACCAACTCACCCTCAAAGGAGACAACATGAGCATTACCATCAACATTCCTTCCGCCCTGCGCCCCTATGTCAAAGGCCAAAGCACCATCGAAGCCCACGGGCAGACCGTGGGCCAAGCCCTGGACTTTGCCGAACAACAACACCCTGATTTGGCCAAACACTTGCGTGACGATACCGGCCAACTGCGCGGCTTTGTGAACATCTTCATTGGACAAGAAGACATTCGTCACTTAGACGGTGAAAAAAGTCCCCTGTCCAACGGCGATGCCCTCACCATCGTGCCGGCCATCGCGGGAGGTGCGTCATGACCCGTACCTTATCCCCCGAAGAAAAAGCCCGATTTTCCCGTCACATCATTTTGGACGATGTGGGTTTGGCCGGCCAAGAAAAGTTGAAAAACGCCAGCGTACTTTGCGTGGGCACGGGCGGTTTGGGCTCGCCCTTACTGCTCTACCTGGGTGCCGCCGGCATTGGTAAAATCGGCATCGTGGATTTCGACGTGGTGGAAGAGAGCAACCTGCAACGGCAAATCATTCACGGCACAAAAACCGTGGGGGTGTCTAAAGTGCAAAGTGCCAAAGACCGTATCGAAGATCTCAACCCTTACGCTGAAGTGATCACCTACGAAGAACGGCTCACCAAAGACAACGCACTGGACATCTTTAAAGACTACGATGTGATTGTGGATGGCACCGACAACTACGCCACCCGTTATTTGGTGAACGACGCGTGCGTGTTGCTCAACAAACCCAATGTGTACGGGTCTATTTTTCTGTTTGAAGGACAAGCCACGGTGTTCAACCACGAGGGCGGTCCCAACTACCGCGACTTGTTCCCCGAGCCGCCCCCGCCAGGGTTGGTGCCCAGTTGCGCCGAAGCAGGCGTGTTGGGGGTATTACCCGGCATCATCGGCACCATCCAAGCCACCGAAGCCATCAAAATCATTTTGGGCAAAGGCACCACTTTGTCGGGGCGTTTGTTGCTCTACAGCGCTTTAGACTTGAGTTTTAAAGAACTCAACGTGCGCAAAGACCCCAATGCCAAAGCCATCACCCAGTTGGCCGATTACGAACAGTTGTGCGGCTTAAAGCCACCAGACAACTTGGACACTCCCAAAGAGGAGCGTTTTGAACGCATTCAAGTGCGCGAAGCCTCTTCAAAACTGGATTCGGGTTGGGCCCCTTACGTGCTCGATGTGCGCAAGCCCGCCGAGGCCGATATCGTGTCGCTCTCTTTTGCCAACCGGTTGGTGCCACACGATCAAGTGAATCAAGTGCTCGCCGAGCTTCCCAAAGACCAAGACATTCTGGTGCATTGCAAAAAAGGGGGGCGCAGCGCCCAAGCCTGTGAAGTGTTGGCCGAAGCGGGATTCACCCAACTGTTCAACCTCGAAGGCGGCATCACCGCCTGGGCCCAAGAGATCGAAACCTCTTTGCCCCAATACTAACTCCCAGTGGGGCTGCCCTGGCACTGTGTGCCTTCTGCCGGGGCAGTCCTTTTTTATCGACGTTTTCGGCGTTGAGCAATCGGCCCAAACAACACCAGCAACAACCCAACCCAAGTGTTGCTGGAGGCACTGTGACACCCCCACGCCTCAGGCGCTTCTTCGTCATCGCTGGACGACGCCTCCTCTTGCGACGGGTAAAGCGTATTCACCAGAGCTTCTAAATCTAACAAACCGTGGCCTACAATTTCATTGTGCCCTTCGTCATCATACAGATAACGGGGATCAGGCCGCACCGTGTCTTTGAGCAACTGGCGAACTTCGGTCGCGGTCAACTCAGGTTTGACTGATAAAATCCACGCGGCCACACCACTCACTACCGGCGCCGCTGACGAAGTGCCACCAAAATTTTCGGTGATGCCACCGCCCGGTGCCAAAGACAGCGTTGCCGCTGGAGCCGCCAAATCGATGGATGCGCCTTTGTTGGTGTAAGGCGTTGGATTGCCGTAGCGATCCGTAGCCGAAATGCTCAGCACCTCTTCTAAGGCCGACAGTTCGTTGTCTGCGATGTCGCGGTCTTCATTGCCCGCCGCAAACACCACCACCGCCCCTTTACCCTCTCGGTTTTGGGTGGCCGCAATGCGAATAATAGACGCCAAAGGTTCGGGCACCGGCATGGACTCATTGTAGCCCCACGAATTATTGATCACCGCTGCGTCGTGCTCGATGGCGTGCTCAAAGGCCGTCACATCACCCGACAATGCCCCTTGGGTGGGCAACAAATAACCATCGCCCAACATTTTTATGGGGATTAATGAACAGTCAGGGCACAACCCAATAATGTTGATGTCGTTGGCATCGGCCAAAACAATGCCCGCCACCGCCGTGCCGTGCTCATCACAAATGCCACCACCACCGCCGTAACAAAACTCGCCTGGGTTGGGCGAAGGATCATCATCGTTATCCCAAGTGTCTTTGGGGGCGAGGATTTTTGAACTCAAATCCGGGTGGGCGATATCGATGCCCGAATCGATCACCGCCACGCGCACCTCGGAATCCCCAAAAGATTTTTCCCACAACAGTTCGGCATGTAACTCTTCTAAATACCATTGAGCAGGATAATTAGGGTCATCAATGTCTAGACTTTTAGGGGCCCCATGCAGCAGCACATCGGGGAAAGCACTCTTTACTTTGGGGTGCATATCCAGCGTATAGAGGTAATCGAGAAAATCATGCCCGGGAGGCAACGGTACCCGACAAAAAAGGCCGCTGCGTCCCAAAGGTTTGCCATGTTTCAAATCAGCACAACCAATTTCCGCAGAAGCGAATTCCACCACAACATAGGGCAAAGATTCTAACAAAAGATCGCCCCGAGGCGTTTCGGCCTTGACTAAAAATCGGTTTTCAAAGGGCGCAATGCCCGAAATATCGGTTAAATGCCCCAAATTGAGGGTGTGAGCGTGGCCATCCCTGTAGACGAAGGCTGAAAAAAGAGTTAGCCACAAAAAAAATGAATGCACGTGGAAGATCATCATGCACCAGGGTGTACCCCATCTGTAGTTTTAATCAATGGAGCGTAAGATGAAGAACTTAATGTTAACTGCCTTTATTTTGACCTTGATGGCCTGTGGAGGCCCCCTCAATTCCGACACTGACCCTACCAATGAAGATGAAGAACTCAACGGTGAACAGACCTACGAGCCGCTGTGTGAAGAACCTGCTGAAATCCGTTGTCAAGACAGCCTGATCGCCGACCTGTCCCTACAAGACGAGATCAGTGAAGGTACCATTACCAACACACAGGATGGCGAGGATTGGGTCACGCACGTGGACGCCACCGCCGGCGGTTTTATGAACGCCTCTCAAAACCCGTTTCTGTACATGAAGTTCACCGACGATGGACTTGAAAAAGTAGAACTTGATGATGAAAGCGCGCTCGAAAGCATGGAATGGCACCTATCAGCCCGCCGATATGTGGTTCGGGTCAACAGCGGGACTTCCGGCCCTTCATGTGTGGGCGCTGCGGCCCTGTTAAACGACCAATACGAAAATGTGACAACTGTCCCTGAAAATCTCTCTTTTTACAGTGATGATTTTTACACGGAATCCTGCGACATTATTCCAGATTCGTACGGACTGGGTGACCCTCAAGTGGTTCTGGTTAACTGGTGGAGCTATGAGAGCTGTGTAAAAACCACACTGACCCCGTTCTTAATCGAACTGGAGAATGGCCGTGTGGTGAAACTTATCGTCGAGGAATATTATGCTTCAGGGCAAAGCGATTGTAACGACAATGGGTCACGAGGTGATGAATCTGGTAATCTCAAAATTCGCTGGTCGTTTCTGTAATGTCCAAATTGATCGCAGTGCTCGGGCTTAACATCCTGTTGTTTTGCCCCACCAGCCAAGCCCGTCCCACCGAAGGCGGGCTTTTTGGTTTTTCTGATTCAGACACTGTGGTGTTTTACGACACCGATGAAGGAAATGTGCGCGTGCACTACAGTGAGTCGGGCCCCAATGTAACGGTTCTCGATGACAATGATCAGGACGGAGTGCCTGACTTCGTACAAAACTTAGGCGATATTGCGGAGATGGTACTCGAAACTTTCCATCAGGAACTTGGCTTCTTCATGCCAATTGCGGATGACACGTTGTACATCGAAAATGGTGGTTCTTCAGCATTCGACTTTTATCTCGTTGATTTCGACGGCGCAGGAGATGGCCATTTTGGAATGGATGGCTGCTTTCAAGACAGTCCGGCTTGTATTGGCCACATGGTGATAGAAAACGACTTTGCGGGTTACGGATATTCCAGTTTGTACACGGCCTTGGAAGTGGTGGTCAGCCACGAACTCTTTCATGCAGTACAAGCGGCATATCGCGGTGACCTGCCCATTTGGGTATCTGAAGGCACAGCAGTTTGGGCGGAAAAACAATACGATCCCGACAGTTATGACTTTTTGGCGTGGGCCAGTAACTACTTGGAAGAAACCAGTCGCTCCCTAAATCACCCTCCCACAGGACCGGTCCCGCCTTTTGCTTACAGCACATCACTTTTCTGGGACTTTCTCAGCACGCGACACGGTTCTGTCCTGATTCAAGATTATTTTGAGTCGTCTGTCGTCTTCGAAGAACTCTCAGATGATGATTGGCTTTCACTTTTAGATGACGAGCTACAAACAAAGGACGACAGCCTGGCCGATGCCTTCTTCACCTTCGCCCAATGGAATTTAGGCACTGGCGATCGCGCGGGCGAAATGAACAACTATGCTTACGCCCAAAGTCTCAATGGATTGGTGATCGAAAATTATGGTGACACCATTGATGACAGCATTCGCCTCTTTCCCATGGCCACCCAATACTTTCGCCTCAACCACAGCGGAGGTCCCATCGCGGTGTTACTTGAAGAAGAATTGGCGGACTTGGCCATCTCACTGCATCCAGTATCGGGCGGCGCTTTAGACGGGCCTGTCTTGGGCGCCACAGCAACCATGCCCAGCGTGGCTGGCAATGCGGTCGTCACTTTTAATGACGAAGCTGATTTTGATGCTGGGGGCTATTTTTTGGCTTTGGTCCGAACCCACTACGAAGGCGAATCTTCTCGTATTCGCTTTTGTGCCGGCAGCCCTACAAATGTTTCTCTTTGCCAGTTGGAAGAGGAAACCCCTCAAGAGCCCATTGAAGCCGCTGCCCCATCCACCGATGAAGATGCAGCGACTCCATTTGGCTGCCACGCCACCCGGCCCGATCTTACATGGTTGGGCTTTGGTCTGTTACTCTTGGGGCGCAGGCAAAAAAAAAGGCGACCCGAAGGCCGCCTCTTTTAAAAGAATCAAAGAAACTTACTCAGCGGCTTGCTCAGATTGTGCTTCTTCGATGATGGGCTGCATGCTCGGTGCTTCAGCCACTTTTTGCATGTCTTCTGCTGACAGCTCAACCTCTGCACTGCCGCCACCGCAGTAGATGGTGGTGGTCGCAGGCGCCCACAAGTTCATGGTCACACCTTGAAGGATGCGGTTGATGATGGTGTGTGTCACCACCACGGTTGCATTGCCATCTGGGCAAGCGCTGCTCACATCAACATTGGCTTCGCCAAACAGACCAGCCACGAAGAAGCTGTTGGTGGTTTCAGAAGCAGCTGCACCGCTGGTATCGCCGCCGGAGCCCACCTTGATGGTATGGGTAAAACAACCGGTCAAACCGAGCGCCAATGCGAATACTGCTAAGATCTTGAATTTTTTCATTAGTTATCTCCCTCAATGAAAACGTTAGTAGGTTGGTGCCCGGAACCTGCCACAGTCGTCCGGTCTAAAGCAATCTTCTGGCTTTACTTTTCTTCTCATATTGGTATTACCAATTGGTATGACCAATAAAGATCTCACAAATAAACCGGCCGAAAACGCCAAAGACTGGGTGGCAAACCGCCTAAGAGGCGAAATTTTAACGGGAACCAGGCCCATTGGCTCTCGATTGCCCCCCGAACGCTCCCTGGCGGAGGCCCTCGGCGTCTCGCGGATCACCATTCGAAGCGCCATTGGTCAGCTGCAGGCAGAATCCCTTTTGGAGGTCAAACATGGCTCCGGCGCAGAAGTTAAAAATTACCGGGAAAGCGGCAACCTCGACTTATTCCGCTGGATTTACAGCAACCCCGAACTGTCCAATGAAGAAATCTTTAAGGTCTTTGCCGACATCATTCGCTTACGGCGAAATTTGGTGATTCCCATTGCCATGGACCTTTTGGCGCAAATCTCGGAAGACGATTTGGCCACCGTTCGGCAGGACTTAAACGCCATGGCCGAAAACATCCATGAACCCATGGCTTATCTAGAGGCCCATCTGCGCTTAATGGACCATTTGGTCGCCCGACACGATAACCTGGCGGTTCAAATGTTGCACCATGGTCTCAATCGCATCATTCGCCAAAGACCCGAACTGATTTTGGCTTTCTTGGGTCCCTTGGACGAACACCATCAAGTGACCGCTGGTTTTTTTGAAATTCTGGCAGGGAGCGAGGAGTTGCCTGATCCCAGCACGCTCCGTCAAGGCCTCACCGAAAACATGACTTTCTTTGAAGAGCAAGCGCTTGACCGACTCAAACAACACCTGGGCGTGACGTCCCCCAAGGAGGCCTCATGAGCTTATCGCCAACCGTTTATGTGATGAGGTTGATCTTGCCATCAGTGGACGGCTTAAAGGGCCTCGACCAGGTGGACGTCAAAGGTTTTCTCAAAGACTTTAACCGCGAGGCGCCCTTGCCCATGCGCCTGACTGTTTTGTTGGGCTCCTGGGCGTTTATATTAAGTCCCATTGTCACCTTAAAAATTCCGCTGCCGGTCTTCTTACTGTCCAAGAAACTTCAAGATGAGCATTGCTACCGAATTGCACTCACCAGAGTCTATTTGCTGCGACAACTGATGTTTGCCGTTAAGGCCGTCGCTGGATTTTGTTGGGGGAAGTGCCCCGAAGTGCGGGCCCAGCTCGACTTAAAGCCCTACGCGCCTGACACGGGAGGGTTTCGACAATGACCCATATCGCTTTTCAAAAAAAGGGTGCGCCTGTTGAGGTGGAAGCTGATTTTATCGTGGTGGGTTCCGGTGCGGGTGGCGGCGCAGTGGCGTCGGGCCTGGCCCGAGGGGGCGCGAAGGTGGCCGTGGTTGAAGCCGGCCCTTGGCGCGATCCAGAACATTACCCCAGCAGTATGTATGGCACCATGCGCGACATGTTCGATGATTGGACCTCGCTCATGACTTTTGGCCGCGCCCTTTGGCCCGTATTGCAAGGACGTGTGGTGGGCGGTACCACCACCATCAACTCCGCCATCGTGGTTCGCACCCCCGCGGATATTTTTCAAAGCTGGGAAAAGAACTACGGCTTTGGCGGGGAAGCATTGGCCGAAAAAGTCTGGGCCCATCAAGACCAACTGGAAAAAGAACTCTACGTGCAAGAGACCGCCCCCGACAAAATGGGACGGTCCAATGAATTGGCGCTCATCACCAGCCAAAAAAGAGGTGTGGAAGGCCACGTCATTCGTCGCAACGTGAAAGACTGCGAAGGCTCGGGGCAATGCCTTCAGGGCTGTAAAAAAGAACGCAAGCAAAGCACCAACCTGAAAATGATTCCTGAAGTCATGGAACGTGGCGGAATGGTTCTGTCCTGTGCCCCTGTTCATAAAATCATGCTGAAAGGCAATCGCGCAGTGGGTGTGACAGGCAGGTTTGTTCATCCGCAAACCAAAGAAAAAGGCGCGAAGTTCGTGGTGCGCGCCAAACATGGCGTGGTGGTGGCTGCTTCGTGCACCCATTCCCCCGCCTTATTACAACGCTCGGGCATTAAAGGCCGCATGTTGGGGCAACTTTTTAGAGCGCACCCAGGATCAGCCATTTTGGGGCTGTATGACGACGATATCAATATGCCTTTCGGCGCCACCCAAGGTTGGTCATCGTTAGAATACCGAAACACCCCGGGTTTTAAACTCGAGACCCTGAACATGCCCTTAGAACTCATTGCCGGGCGCATCTCTGGCGGTGGCATGCGACTCATGGACCGTCTCAAAAACTATCGGCGCCTGGCCTTATGGGTGGTGGCTTGTCGGGCTGACTCCATCGGTACCGTTTCGAATGGCCCTTTTGGAAAACCCATCGTGAAGTACACCATGAACCAAACGGATATGGCGAAATTACGCGATGGCGCGGTTGAAGTGGCCAAACATCACTTTGCGGCCGGCGCCAAAGCCGTCATGCCCGGTGTTTTGGGGGTGCCCTATGAGCTGCACGAAAAAGATTTACATCACCTGGAAAACGCATCGCTCGATCCGCGCGCTTGGACCAGCATCCTCACCCACCTGTTCGGTGGATGTCCCATGGGTGCCAATCCAGACGTTGGCCTGTGCGATGAACGAGGGCGGGTGTTTGGCTACGAAGGGCTCGTGGTTGCGGACGCATCCGTGATGCCCACCAATTTGGGGGTTAACCCACAACACACCATTATGGGTTTGGCCCGGCAACGGGCGGCAGAATTACTGGAGGACATTTCATGACCAACTTGAAACAATTATTAAAAGAAAAACAACCGAATGCCGAGGCTTTGGCGGCCTATCTCGACGCCTTACCAGTGGCAGAGCAAGTGGCACAAGTGCGTACTTTGTCGCCAGGGTTGGTCAAAAAGATGTACCAAGTCACCGCCGGCAATGCCCCCTGTAAGCTTGAAGACATTGTACCCAGCGATGTGGATGCCGGTGTGGAAGTTCGCCATAAGGGCATCAACTCCCTCCCTGTTTCACGTTTGTTTGAAAAACGCTTTTGTCGAAGCCCCGAACAAAAAAATCATTTCTGGGGTTACAACCAGCAACCGCTCATGTGGCTCACTGGACCCGGCTTTTTTGTGGTCAATGAACCCAATGAAGATCAACTCTTCATCGACTATCGCAGTGTGCCCAATGAAAAGATCGAGAAATGGCCCAACATTCAACCCAACGAAAAGGGTGTTTCAAAGCTGGTGTACGCCAACATGCAGGACTACATGCGCAAAGTCTCATCGCGAGTCACTGTGGGTGAAGCCTGTAAAAAGGGCAAATCCATGAATCAATTTTTCGCCCTGGTTCGCTTAGAGGCTGGGGATGAAGAAACCCCACTGCCTTAAACGGAAGGGACATCCATAAAGCCTTGGTGACACCAAAACGTTCTCAAGGCTTGAGCCACCCAATCTGCTTCACGAATCAACAGCGTGTGACCACCACGTTGGCGCATGCGAAATTGTGCTGGCTGGTTTTTATTCAGCCCACGCATCAATCCGTGGACGTAGTGGCTAGGTATCACCTTGTCGTTCCTTGCGCCCAAAACGAGCGCGGGGCACTGTAAGTTGCGCGCGGCCCATATTTGCCATTTGAAATCCAATGCCCCCACCCAGTAAATTGCCTTCCTCACATCGTCATCACTGATGCGATCCATGGCGGGGATACCACGTTTTGTCCATGCGTATCGAATCAATGGTGCGCTGAAATGACCTAAGGTCTGAAATAACGGCTTGTAGATTTGTTTCCATAAACGAGGCGGCAATGTGAGTGCGGGATGCCGTTGCAATCCCACCGGGTTCACCCCAATGAACGAAGCCACTTGCTGGGGAAAACGCGCGGCGATCATCAAAGCCACCGCGCCGCCGTAAGAGTGGCCCATGATGTGTACACGAGGCGGGCCCATTTGAGAAAAAACGTCTTCCATGAACGAAGTCAGGAAAAACAGATGACGATCATCGTTAGAGATGCGCATTTCTCCATGAAGGTCATTAGGCAACGTCAAGGCCATCAATTTGGGTTGAATTGGAAACGCTTCAGAATCACGCAGGGCCTCCGATAGCGGTGCAAAATCTCGAGGGCCACCGGGAATCCCCGGAATCCCTAAAATTTTAGGACCAGGACCATCGAGGTGTGTGACCAACGTGCAGTTACCAAAGCGGGTCCGTAAAATTTCTTTCAATCGTATTCCTATTCACAAGCGCGTCAACGTGACGTTTAGCGTTCGGTGATCGTTCGATATTCGATGGGATTTTTGTGATTTTTACCCTCGAACACCCGTTGCACGAAAATACCCGGCAGGTGGATGTCATCGGGGCCCAAACTGCCCAGCGGAACCAGCTCTTCCGCCTCGACCACAGTGACCTTGGCGGCCATGGCCATTCCCGGCGAAAAATTTCGAGCGGTTTTATTAAAACGTAAGTTCCCATAAGGATCGGCCTGTTTGGCCCGAATGATGGCAAAGTCTGCGGTGAGTGCTTCTTCGAGAATCATGCGTTTGCCATCCAAAACACGTTCTTCTTTTCCTTCGGCCACCACCGTGCCCACCCCTGTGGGGGTGAAAAACCCGCCAATGCCTGCACCACCTGCTCGGATTTTTTCAGCCAATGAGCCTTGCGGCGTCAAATTGACTTTTACTTTTCCCGCTTGCATTTTTTCAGCCAAATCAGGGTTACCCCCGATGAAAGAGCAGTAAGCTTCTTTGACCATGTCTTTCTTTAAAAGCACCGCCAACCCTTGTCCTTGGTTGCCAATGTTATTGCTGATGATGGTGAAATCTTTTTTACCGCTTTCAGCAATGGCTTCAATGCAGTTTTCGGCGTTGCCACACAATCCAAAACCGCCGGACATAATGCGAGCGCCATCGTGTAAATCATGCAACGCTGCCTTTGCGTCTGGAAAAACCTTTTCAAACGTATTTTGAATTTCTGTCATACCGACCTCGTTACAGCTGAAAAGTCACCGCTGGGTTTTCGCCAGGAATCCCCACACATGCAAGTGCATGTTTTTGTACCAAGTCCATCACCAATGCACCACAGGTGGCCGACTTATGTGAGCCTATCTCGCGGGGCATGCCCACACAGGTAAAGCCATCAAACATGGCCTGTGCACTTTGAGGCGCGCCACCGGCCACCCAATTTTCAAGGCCAGCCAAGCGTTTCATGCTCGTTGATTCGTCGGGAACGCGCGCCGTTTGGGCCATTTCGTCGTCGAGGCAATGGTTGGTATGTAAATGGATATGACTGGCACCTTCTTGAATCACTTTCTTTTTGGTCCCGCTGGTTTCAATTCCAAACACCTCATCTTTGTCGGCCACCACGTAATGGTGCCCTGAGCCAATGGGGGCATTGAGCACCACGTCACGCGCCTGGGCGGCCGTGGTGCTTTGCAAAGCCCCGCGAACCAAAGCAGGCCAAATGATGCCATATTTAGCATCGATGCTGTTGAGATTATTGATGGTCATACCAACGCCGTGTTTGTTTAAACCGGTCATCCCCAGGCAGCCAGCGATGGAAAATAAGATGGCATCTGGAAGCTCAATGATGATCACATGGTCTTGGGCTGAGCCATGCATGTCCCAGGTCTGCCCCAACACGTTCCCTGTGTTCGTGGGTGTGAACATGACCGAGCAACCCCCCGGATCCATGGGTGGGAGCGTCTCCAAGTGTTTTTGGCTCAAATCTCGTAAATCGGTGTAATGGTTCACCACCACCAATTTTTCGGCCGATAACCCGCTGGCGTCACTGATGCCCATGAACTCTTCAAAAAGTTCTTCATCAAAATCTCTCAGGATGTCCAAATGAGGGGCAGCCGCACGCAAGACCTCTGCCTCATCAATCATGTCCGTTTTGTCGAGCATGAGCTCCAATCGAATGGCGTAGATTTCGTGAATGGCATCTTTTAACAGTTCGCCATGGGCCAAGCCCCTTGGGCGACCGGGTGCCTCATCTAGTTGTAAAATTGGCAAACCTGCGCGGGTTTCTAAAGTGGCCATTTCTCGCCTTCCTTTCTTGGGAATTGCCCTTGAATTGCTTGCAAACATGGCAAACCTGACCGTACGCTTCAACTGTAATTGTACAAACGAAAAAGTCACCTGAGGCTCTGGTTGAAAAACGCAATTTTCAAATTTTATGGGTTCAAGACCAAGAGGCATCCATGGTGGCTGGCAATTTGTCTCGCCTTCGTTGTGGGCTGCCAATCCGAAGCCCCCAAAAAAAGCCAACAATTACAGATTCATGCAAATCACCTCAAACAAATCCTCCCCGCTTTGCTGCAGCTGGAAAACACCCCTGCCCAGCGGTGGGCCCAAGCGCTCCAGCCGCAATTGACGCGCTGCCCCCTTTTGGGCGCTACCGGACCCGCACACGAATCCTTCGGTCAGTTGTTGCAAAACCTCAAATGCCTGCCTGAGAGCCTTGACCAAGCATCCATCGGGCAACTCAAAATAAATGGCATGTGGTGGGATTTTCAATTGAACCATCAAGGACAAACAGATTTAAGTCTGAAGCTGCAAAGCCAAGGCGGCAGCCCCACAGGACCTGCTCTTTGGTTGCCTGCTGACCAGCAAATGGATGGTGCATTTCTCAGTCACGACCAAGCATTGATGATGGTGCATGGGCGCAGTGATGATGGTCTGGGTTTGTATGGGCCCTTAATGAACAACGCCCAGGTTCAAGATCTCTTTGAAATGGCTTCCATGCTCGGCACCTTTTTGGCGGATGAACGTTGAGCCTTAGCCATTTATGCCCCCACCCAAACCTCAAAAGTTCCTTTGTTGGCGCTTGCCGCTGGCATCAAAAATAAAAAACTCATTCAAGAAC
>PBLQ01000069.1 GCA_002721815.1 Myxococcales bacterium | reverse complement strand
CGCCAACCTCGTTGCGCTGAGCGCTTTCCTGACTGTCATGTTTGGCGAACCCAAAAAGCAGGGCCGACTTTTCTTGATGCTCACGGGGGTAGGAATCGGACTGAACCTGGGACGCATCATCCTTATTAGTGGCGTCGGGCACCTGTCTCTGAGTGCTCATCTCAATCAGTTTCACGATACCCTTGGATGGTTCGTTGCCTTTGGAACTTATGCGCTCATGGGTATCCTAACTTTTTACGCCCGCAAATCTAAGGCCTGATTGCGACCCTACACCTACAGGTCGGACAAAACGCCGCTTTTCTTCGCCTTGGAACTGCCTTTCAGTCGCAGGGCTCCCTACGTCAAAATGAGGCTACCGGTTCTATCATTCAAAAGTTGACCGCCCCACCCACCAATGAGTAGTCTGGTCCGGTCACCACCAAAGGACTCCTGCATGAAGGCGCGTCTCAACAGTTCAATCCCAGTATTCCCTCCTTTAAACCCGGTCTTGTGTTTGTGGGGATGTGCTGCGCTCCTCTTGTTCGCAACCGACGTGGGCGCATGGGGCGTCCCGGGGGCAGCAGAGCCGGGCACCGGTAGCGGACCGGGCGGAGGCTCACACTCTGGCGGGGTACCAGCCCCTTTCGGTGCGTTATTCCTGAGTTTTGGTGTGCTTTTCTCCATGTGGTTAAAAAAAGATATCGTCCGAAGAGTCCTGCCAGCGATGCTCATCTTTTCGCTGGTTTGCAGTGGTTTTTTGTTGGGCTGGCTGGAGGGCACTCACGCCCTTTTGTTCACCGTCCCGGTCATCGGATTGTGTTTGAAAACAAACGGCCGAAAACCCTCGGCTGCCCCCTGCGTTTTCTTCACGCTGTTCGCACTGGTTTTGGGTTTTGTCCTGCCCATCTCCTTTGCGCCCATGGTCGGCCTAGCGGTTTTAGCGCTGCTGCTTCAGTTCGACACCTCACGCCCACAGAAACTACTGTTCGGACTGGTGGTCATCCTCGTATGCTTCGCGAGCCAGCCATTTTGGTTTCCGGTGAATGAAGCATCGCAAGCGATTGCTGCCAATACTGCCGCATGGGGACTCCGATTGCTGGGAACACCTGCCTGGGCAGACGGAACCACCATACACGGTTTGTCCACGACCATTCATGTGACCCAAGCTTGTGTTGGCTTAAATGTCATTGCATCGACCTCAGCCCTGGCTTGGTTTTTGACTTATTCCTTCGCGCCCCAGCGCAAACAGGTCGGCCTTTGGATCTGCATGATGGTCCTCGCCTTGTCGCTCAACTGGTTCAGAATCATTATCGTCTCTTGGGTGGGCCACTACTTTCCCGAATTTAATTTTGTTACTCTTCACGATACGACCGGCCTGCTCATTGCGTTCATGACCTATACGGGCATGGGCGTTGTCCTGTGGTTGGGGACGCACTACCGCTCACCATTGAGGGCTCCCAATGGATGAAGTAACACAGGTCAGTCCCCCGCGCAGCGAACAAGAGATTGAAACACTCCATCGACGACTGAAAGCGAGCAGTGTTTTTACGATTTTGCAGCTACAACCGACCTATGATCTTTCAGAGATTCACGCGTCGCTGCAAAGTTTAAAAAAAGAGGTTCTCGCGTGCATTGCCACTTTGCCTGAGTCTCATCCTTACCGGCTTTCATTTCCAGGCCGGCTCAACGAAATACACGATTTCATCAACCAGCCCTTGCAGCGATTTATATTAAACCAAGCACAGAGCATGGGCGTTGACCTTTCCGATATCGCAGCTCGAAACATTCTTGAGTCCAAGTTTCTCGACGAAAGAGTCCCTACTTTACTCGATTCTGAAAAATATGAAGAAGCCCTGCCACTGGCTGAGCGAATGGTGTCTTTAAGTCCAGAGGATACCCACTCACAAGCAGCCCTTTATACGGCGCGTGTTTTCTGTAGTGGTTCTGTTGAGGTGCAAAAAGAATCAATTACAGGACTCATGAAAATCGCCGAAGATGCACCAGCCTCCCTAGACCTTCAGGTGTACACAGCAAGAGCATCTCTACATGTAAACCGCAAAGAGCAAGCCAAGGGAGCAGTGGTACGCGCAGAACAAATCAACGCAAAAGATCCTAGAGTGATGGCCCTGCGAGAACAACTCTCTCGTAAAACGGTTTCACCGAAAAAGGATGCCCCTGGCAAAGCGACGCCTGGCCCACGCCCCAGCGTCGTCAGAGGCGATAAAGATATTTCGAAGGCCATAAAAATTGGTGTGGGCAGTCTGTTGGTCATTTTACTGACTTGGGTCCTTGCCATTCCCATGGGCATGGCCTCGACAGAACCACAATATGAAATCACCAACGCGTTTTGGCTTATTCGTCGATTTCTCCTTATCGGCGCAGCATTCATCTTTTATTATTTTATTTATGAAAAAAACCCACAAGAGATGGCCGATGACATTGGTCTCACTTTACCGCCCATGGCCACACCGGTGGCCATCGTCTTGGGGATTTTTCTCGGTCTGGCGAGCGACTTTGTCCCCACGGGCAATACCTCGTTAAACGTTTTGGGTGCATTTATCCATGCTGCGGCTTACGCTATTTTCTTCTGGGGATTGCTCAATCATTGTTTCTCAAGAGCAACCGGTCACGGATTCGCGGGGGTGGTCATTACCAGTCTTCTCGTTGGGCTTTATCACTTCAGTTTCCCAACCATCGTTGGGCTTGAAGGTGTATGGATGACCCTTTGGATTGGCCAATACATGATTTTCATGGGCGTAATTCCCGGCCTACTGTGGGACCGAGGTGGACAAACCGTAATTCCACCGTTCGCCTACTGCCTCACCATCAACCTATTGATTGTCTTTAAGAGCGCCCTGTAAAGCTTTAATCAGCCATAATATCGCGACAGCTGCGGTCATTGCCTGGCGTGCAGTTGGCACCGAGGCGACAACCACCCTGAACGCATGCAATCACGTCACAATCGAGGTCCTCATAACAGGAATGCCCAGAAAGGTGGCAATATCCCATGATGGGGTTTTCGAAATCTGTCAGGTCTGCGCCTCTGCATTCGTCTCGAGGGCAATCCAAGTCCCGGGTACAAGAGCAAACGCCATAGGCGGCACCTTCGCCACCACGGCAAGACTGTTTCACACACGAGCCCTCTGGACAGGCGGTTGGGTCGTCGCAACATTCTAAGTCATCAGAGCAATCTTTGGTTTGATCGATCAGGCAGTTCCCCACGTCTCTTCTCGGGCAATCTCCTCCGGGGGGCCCCATGGGGCAATCCTTGTTTTCACCACAGGAGATATTGGTGTTCTGGGAACAGTAACCTGAAGAAGCACCTTCGCTCATGACACAAATTTCGACCCCGCAGCGGGGTGTTGATTGAGGCAAAATGATGACTTGGTTACAGGTGTAGCCATTGGGGCAAGCTTGACCCTGAGCGCAGTTCACGCCGCAAAAGGAACTTTGCCCCGTAGGGTCGGTGGTATCCAGCAAACAATAATTCCCGGGGTCGCCACAGTCTTCACTGGCCACCCCACCGGTACACGCCTCGCAATAAGGACCGCGACTATCGAACACACACTCTCCGGTTTCGAGGTTGCACAGCTCTTGGTAGTCACATTGGTTGTTTGCGGTACAAATGCCCTCGGTGCAGATCCCGACGCCCCCTCCCGCTTCAATGTCTGTACAACCAGACCCAGGCTTACAATCCCCATCTGTCCGACAGCCATCTCGGCATTTGCCAGAGAAGCTTTCGCATATTTGGTCATAGGGACAATGGGTATCCAACGTACAGCAGGTTTCCCCTTCTTCGGGGTCGCACTCGCAATAGCCGACACACCGACTGGAACCTATATCGCAAAAAGAAGAGGCACAGAGGTCGTCTTCCACCACCAGACAGTCCGCATTCGTGCGACAGCCAGACAACGCCTGACAGCGCGCCGCGGTGTTGCAGAACTCCCCGTCGCCGCACCCTCTGTCGTCGATACAAATACACGCGCCGGTATCCATGTCACAGGCCTGGTACTCGCCACAATCCTCATGGGCACGGCACAGTCCATCGCTGACGGTGCTCTCTTCACAGGCAGACGCACCAAGCACGACAACGAAAAGAGCCAAAACTTTCGCCAAAAGGGAAAGATGGTGACAAATAAATCTGGGGCATCTGTTCATCATCTTGTTTTACTCCCTCACGTCATCGCAGGTCAAACCATCCGCTGGACCGCATGTCGATCCAAAGATACAAGCCCCGTTTGGCCCGGGATTAACGCATGTGGCATCCGGGAAGTTCAAACTCCAACAATCATCATCCGAAATACAGGAGCAAAAGCCTACGTTATTGTTTTCACCACCCGATTTACATTCACGGCCA
This sequence comes from Myxococcales bacterium, assembly GCA_002721815.1. Classification (GTDB taxonomy): domain Bacteria; phylum Myxococcota; class UBA727; order UBA727. The sequence continues at coordinate 34,416 of PBLQ01000069.1, read as the reverse complement.
CCGGTGCATTCGCTACCGGCCGTATTACAAGGGTCTCCGGACACAATCTGAAGCTGACTGCAATCATAGCCTCTGGGACAGGGGTTGTTTTCATCACACGAGGAAGCACCACAAAAATACCCCCCACAGTGACCAGAAGAGCACTCCCCACCGAACAGCCCAGAGCTGGTGCACGTCCCGCCTCCACTGCAGTCTGAGTCAGAAAAGCACTCTCGTTTAACGCAAGATGCATGGGGATACTGGGAGCACTGTGAATCGCTGGTGCAACTGTCCGGCGGAATGGTGTTATCCACCAAACACCATTGGCCGTTGGTACATGCGAAAAAATCAGCGGGGTCACAGCGAGTACAAAGCACACTGGCCTCTGGGTGGGTCACACATTGCATGGAATTACCATCGCACAGCTGTCCGTAGTCACAGTAATGGTTTCCATTATCGAGGTTGCAGGCACCCGTGCTGGCGCTGCATACGCCATTCATGCATGGCCGCCCGGGCGGACAATCACCGTTGACCCGGCAGGACTGTGCGCACGCGAAATTTTCGCACACACTTCCGAATGGACAATGGCTGTCCTCCACGCATTGGATTTGTGCGTTGAGCTCCACACACTCCCCGTTTCGATTGTTACAGATGGCGCCCAGCGAACAATCGTCGTTGGACTCACAGCCTGCACGGCCCTGGCAAGACCCCACAGCGTTACAAAATTCGTTCGCATCGCAGGCATTGTCACTCAAGCAAAGACAGAGACCCGAGGACATCTCACACGTGGCGAAACCCATCTGGCCACCGGGACAATCCGCATCTGCCGCGCACCCTACTTCGTTTTCGTTGACCGGACGTCCTGAACAGGCCACCAAAAACAAACACAAGAGGGAAAAACTAAGTTTCATTTTCCAACCGGGCATTTACAGGCCCCCACAATTCCGTGCCACTGCAGCCACTTTGTAGGTGATTTCTACTTTGCTGCCGGGCGCGGGAATGAAGTTTCCACCGAACCGCACCGAATAGGTTGCTGCTTCCCACTCCCATCCATTGGTCGCGTCTTGCGGTACGAGAATGGATTCTTCACCCCCGATGGTTTGTGCCGTTACGCAAATCACCCCATCAATGGGATCGGCGTAGCTGCCGTTGCCATCACAATCGATGGCCAATGGTGCATCGTCTTCAGTGCCTAAGGTGCAGTCCGCCCCTAAGTCCATTTCGTTGGGCCGTGAAATAACGAATTTACGCAGCAACCCAGCAGCATTGGCACCCAGGTCTTTGAGGGCCACGGAGTAGTCCTGCTCACACATGTTCGCCAAGACGCCGCCTGTTTGGCAAGACAGCTCAATATAGCGCGAACCGGTTTCCGCCATGGCATTTGCGCTACCCGTGGTTGCCGCCTGGTCGATGCATCCAGCCCGGGATTGTAGGATTTCTTTGACTTCCCCTTGTTGGGCATGCGTGTTGTCGTCCAAAATACCGCACACCTCTTCGATGCTCACGGTGGTGTCAGCCGACCATCCGGTAATGGCGGAAATAGATACTTTGTTTTCGTTACCGGCCCCTTTCAGGCTTTCGAACAACCGCTTGTAATAGCCCAGAGGCGCCCCATCTGCTTTGGCTCCTTCGTCTTCATCCGATACAAAAATGAGGTACAAAGAGGCTTGATCACGCAGAAAGCCTTCGTTTTCGGTGGGAATAGCACCGCCCGGAAAACCTGTACTGGGGTCGATGGGCTCCAAGCCCACTGCGGAAGCAGCTTGGGTAAAGCCTTCTTCAAAAGGGGTCCCCCCAATACCGGCGCGAATCAGCTTGCGAAAAACCAGCTGTGCTGGACACTGCGTTAGAAGTTCTGCCTCGATTTGGGACTCGGTCAGCCCGGTGGTGGAGACGTCTGCATTGCCACACGAAACGTCTTTCGTCAGAAATTTGCAACCGTCACAGCCCGTTACGGCAGTGCCGTCATAGGTCCGCAAAATCCCGCCCTCATTGGGGTCCGTGGTGATGACGCCAATGTGATAGTCCACTTGAGATGTCAGTAACTGATTAAAAAATCCTGTAAAACCGTTAGAAACCTTGTCCTGCTCAGCCGCCATGGAATCCGAGTTATCGATAACCCAAAGGATATCCACTTCCGCTGCGGACTTTTGGTCAAAGATATCCGTTTGATCCTCGGGACGTTTCAGCTCCCGGAGCACCTCCTCTTCGCAGGCGGTGCCAAAAACCATGGTGGCCAATGCCAGCACCCATAACGGACTTCTGTTCTTTGTGTGGTTTGTTTGCATACTAGTTTTCCCCAAGCACTCTGATTTCATTTAAATTGTTATGATCGATGGAGAAGTGTGTACCTAAGCAAACCACTTGGCGCAACCGCCATGGAGGGGATGGACCCGATTTTTGGTGGTTTTTTCTGGTCTTGTTGCGTTAGGGAAGATCTCCAAGACCCCTTGCTGTGAAGAAATAGCCCGCTAGGATCCCCTCACAGGATTAGATATGACCATAGAAACCTCTCTTTTTGCGGGCAGTTTTGACGATTTCGAACTCTCAGACGGCCTCCGCAAAGGGCTAAAACGACTCGGCTATGAGCAACCTACCAAGGTGCAAACGGCTGTTTTTAATCACATTTCTGCAGAGCAGGATTTGGTGGTTCAAAGCCACACGGGCTCTGGTAAAACCACGGCCTTCGGTCTGCCCGTTTTGCAACAGCTCGATCCCGACAACATGAAAGTCCAAGCCATTTGCTTGGCTCCCACCCGGGAGCTTGCGCTTCAGGTCGCCACGGAGCTGGCCCGGTTGGCCCATGACAGTGAGCTGGTGGTGGCACCCATCTACGGCGGGGCTTCCATCAGGGGACAAATCGACGCCCTCAAACATGGCGTTCACTTTGTGGTGGGAACGCCTGGCCGTATTCTCGATCTCATATCTCGAAAAGCACTCAGCCTAAAAGACATTCGATTCGCGGTTTTAGATGAAGCTGATGAAATGCTTTCCATGGGCTTTTGGGAAGACGTCACCGATATTCTCTCGAAAATGCCAAAAAGCAAACAAACGGCATTGTTCTCCGCGACCTTGCCGGACGCCATCCAAAGAGCGGCCAGGACCTATCTCAACGACCCGCAACGGGTTGAATTGAGCGGTGACGGCGTGGCTGCAAAAAGCGTGCGTCACTTGTATCATGAGCAAAATGAGGACTGGGCCAAGCCGCGTAACATGCTTTATCTGCTCGAATACCACAAACCCAGTTCGGCCATCATTTTCTGTAACCGCCGGGATGAAACCGCATTGGTATCCAAATACCTGCGTCGTTTTGGTTACCGAACCGTGCCACTCAATGGCGATATGTCCCAAAAAGAACGAGAGCGCGCCCTTTCCAAAGTCCGAAACAACGAGCTGGATCTTTTGGTGTCCACCGATATTGCGGCGCGCGGCATCGATATTTCCCATCTGCCCTACGTTTTTAACTATGACTTGCCTGACTTTGACGAAGTGTATGTGCATCGATGCGGCCGTACGGGCCGGATTGGCCGCAAGGGAACGGCCGTCTCCTTGATTAGGGGTCGGTACATGAGTCATCTCACCAACCTGCAAAAAAACTTTCAGCTGGAAATGAACAAAATGGAATTACCCAGCGAAAAGGAGATCCTCTGGATGCAAGCCAATCGACTCGCAGAACAAATTCTAGAAGCCGCCAACGGCGTCGAAACCAGTCAATACCGCGAAGTAGCAGAAGTGCTCATCGAACGTGGCGATAGCGCTGAGGTTCTAGCCTTTTTGCTCAAATCTCACTATGGCAAACCCACCCCGAAGACCAACGCCCCTCAAAATACGGCAAGCGATACGGAGAGAGAGCCCAAAGCACCTCGAGAGAAAAAGCCCAAAGAACCTGAAGCAGAAAGCCCTTTCGCAAACCTTTACGTATCATTGGGACGCGATAATGGTCTTAACGATTTGACCGAACTCATGGAAGCGCTCGCCAGTCTTGCCCAAATCGATCCCGCCAACTTTACCGGTGCCGGTAATCTGCGCGACCACTCATCACACATTGAGGTAGACAAAGAATTCGCGGACAAAGTCAAAGAGGCCGTTAATGGTCAAGCCTACCCCGAAGATTTGGCGAGCGAAAAGCTCGAGGACGAGGCCACCATGGTTTGTGATTTTGCCCGTCCTCCCCGAAAGCGGCCCAATCGAGGGCGAGGCCGTTCCGGAGGCGGCCGAGGACGAGGGCCAAGAGGACGCAGTCGTTCATGACGCTCGTCAGCGACCAACAGCTCACCAAAGCCGAGAAAGCCATTATCGGCTTGATGGAAGAGCTGCCCCAAGAAGGGTTGCGATATCAACTCCTAGAATCAGCCTTAGCGTTTAAAGGTTCTTGGATCTTTCTGGCCGAAAAGCTCACAGAGGTCCATTCCCAAAACGCCTATAAAGATTGGGGTTACAAGGGCTTGGTCCCATACGCTCAGCAAGAACTCCACATTAATTCAGCAACGGTCAAAAAGCTATTGCGGGGATTCAAATGGCTCCAATCGGAAGCCCCTCAGTACATCGAAGCGCCAGTAAAAACTTCTTTTCCGGCCTCGACACGGCCTCCCATTGACATTCAGATGGTGAGCACTCTCGCCGGCGCTCAAGACAAATTACTGGGCACCCCTCAGGGTAACGACGCATATTTGGCACTCAAACAAGCTGCCCTCGCGGGCGAAGCCAACAACACCCATTTGAGAAAACAAATTAAAGAAGCGTTGCCAGAACCCGTGGCCAAGCCTAACGATGACGTCCACAAAAAACGGGCGTTGCGTAAAGCCTTGACGTCAGCAGTGCAAGTTATCATTCAACTTCAAGCATGGGATGACGACGATAATTTGTTAGAGCAAGCGGAGGCTTTGCGTCAAACCATTGCCGCGCGCATTGGCGATGGGACCGAAGACGCGCCCTAGCTGTGGCCCATCATATCTGTAATTTTTTGCACCTGGTCGGTGATGAGACCATCCACACCCAGTCCTCCCAACCGACTTGCTTCTGCCACATCGTTCACTGTCCACGGATAGACTTTCATGTCCTTTTCATGGGCCATATCCACTAACGAAGACGTCACCATGGAATAATGAGGATGAATGGCTTCGGGCCGTAGCAAAGGCAACAGGGCGCCAGTCCGCAAAGGCCACACGAGGTCCGGAGCCATCAACAGCCCCAGTGGTATTGTTTCACTTCTCATTCTAAAACGGTGAAGCGCCTTCGGATTAAATGAAGAAATGATAAAATGAAATTTGTGCCGGAACGCCTCTATTTGCGCGACCACCTTATCTTCGAAATGAAGATGAAGAGGTGGTGCATCTTTGATTTCCACGTTCACAAAAATGCCAGACGGAAGCGCCTCGAGTAACTCTTGAAACGTGGGAATGGTATCGGAGTGAAACCCCTCTGCACCCTTTAACAAACAAGCCTGTATCTGACTCAATGGCATGGTGTTAATGGCTCCTGGAATGCCCACAAGACGCGATAAGGTATCGTCATGAAAAACCACAGCTTCACCCTCAAGGGTACAACGCAGGTCGATTTCAACCCCATCCGCTCCCCACTGAATGGCGTCCAGACAAGCTGATATTGTATTTTCCGGTGCGCTTCGTGCAAATCCACGATGCCCCAACAACAAACAACCCGAGGGTAAAAAGACTTGGCGCCGGGAGGGCCTGGTGCCTCGCAACGCAAAAAGGCGCATTTGTGAATCAGTCAACATAGATACACCATCACCGCCGAAAGCCTCATAGCTTGGGCATCTTTTGCATCCATCAGGGATGAGAACTTAAAAGGATTCAAATGGTAGGGTGTCCGCCAGGGGCTATTCGGCACCCGCAGCAAAAGGTCCCCCTCGCCCGTTATGGGGCTCATGACTGGGACGCACCACTTTTAACTGGCTGGGGTTTCGCTCTGGCTTAGGCTCTTGAACTTCCAGCATGTTGTAATGGCTCTCAAGAATACCGCGCAGTTCACCTTCAACCTGTTTTCGCTGACGTTTCAGGTTTGAAATATCTGTTAGGAGATTGGTCAGTCTCTCTTGGGCATGGTCCAAAAGGCGGTCTGCCTCCAACTCGGCACGCCCGATGATTAAATCCGCCTCTTTGCGTGCCCCGGTTTTCATATCTTGAGCCACTTGCTGGGTCATGAGCAAAGTCTTCTTGAGCTCGTCTTCACGTTCTGAGAACTTCTCAATCACACGCTGCTGTTGAACAGTGGCCTCTTTGAGTTCGTTCACTTGCCGCATTAAAAGCTCCATTTCCCGAGCTGCCACGGACAACATATGATTGACTTCGTCTGGATCGAAGCCTCGAAAGACCGTTTTGAAATGCTGCTGCTGTAGTTCCAGTGGCGTGATTCCCATGCGAAGCTCCTTCCGAAGTGTCGAAGTCTTTGTTAAATAACTTGTTGAACTTGTTCAAGCAAAATTATGACGTTTTTTCCGTCGCCATGGCCTTGGACCTTTCAACAGCAGCAACGACAGTTTCATGTATCGCGAGATCCATTTCTTTGGCTGCCATCTTTTCTAAACCCGCCTGGGTCGTTCCCCCTGGCGAGGTAATCTGCACCCTGAGTGTCTCCAAAGAAACCGTTTGTTCTTCAGCGAGTATGCTTGCCCCTTGAAGTCCTCCATGAGCCAATTGTCTGGCGTGTTCAGCACTCAAACCCAAGCGCTGGCCCATGTTGGCCATTTCTTCTAACAGGTATAAAAAGAAAGCGGGGCCTGAGCCGGCCAGCGCCGTAGCCACATGCATTTCCTCTTCTCCCGGTAAAAATAAAACCTCTCCAAATCCCGCCAGGACCGCTTCCAAAATGTCCTTCTTTTGGGCACAATGGGGCGAAATAACCGCGGTGGTCACGCTTTTTTGGAACCGGGCGGCGGTGTTCGGCATGACCCTCGCTAAAGGCTGCCCTTGTGGGAGCGGCTCCGCCAGACGGGCCAAAGGCAAACCGGCCGCACAGGATGCCACCAGCGTGTCCCGGCCGAGGCTCAGACTTAAATCCCGTAAAACGGTTTCGACATCCTTAGGCTTGACCACGAGCAAAAGGACGTCCAAATCCTCAGGAAAAGCTTTAAGGCTTCCCGCCATTTCCATAGAACATAACGACTCCTGTCTCGCCAGCGCTTCCACATGTTCTCGACGCGAATCACACAGGTAAAGTGCCGCAATTCGGTTGCTTTGCGCCAGCCCGTGGACGATGGCCGACCCCATATTGCCGCAGCCCAAAACCCCTACTTTAAATTTTTTCATTTCTGTCCCCTTTTGACGGTCTCGGACCAAATAGCATCGTCCCAATACGGACCCAAGTGGCGCCGGCTTCTAGTGCATCTTCGTAATCCGCGGACATTCCCATGGAAAGCTCCGGCAAGGGCATGCTCCAGCCAGAAACCAGCTCGTCCCGCATTCGGACCATTTCTTGAAAATAGTTGATGGCCGTTCCACCGGCACTCTGAGCGGGCGGGATGCACATCAAACCATGAATGGTGAAGCCCAAACCCGTGAAGGTTTCAGGTTGAGCCCGTAACAAATCCTCAGGGATAAACCCGCCTTTTTGAGGTTCGCGACCAATGTTGACCTGCAACAGTACTTTTGACGAAAGGGGTTCCCCTTCTAGCCCGCGAACCAAATATTGGGCTTCCTTGAGGCTCCCCACGCTGTGCACCCAGTGCGCTTGCCGAATCAACTTCGCCTGTCTTTTTTGAATTTTACCAATAAAATGCCAAATAATTTCAGGACATTGGTCGGCCAAAGCCCCCATTTTCTCGGCCATTTCGGCGGCATAGTTTTCACCAAAATGACGTTGTCCCAGCTGATAAAGGGCTTGAATCTTTTCTATCGGCTGGCCCTTGCTCACCGCGAGCAGCTGCGGCGCCACCTTCGCCTTGGCATGGGCCCTCAACTGAGCCTGGATTGCATCTAGTCTGGCCGAACTCATGGTTCCCCCAGTTCTTCCAGCAATTCAAAAAGCGCTTGAATGGGCAGGCCCACCACATTGGGGTAATCGCCCTCAATGTTGCGCACCAACGCCCCCCCATGGCCTTGAATGCCATAGGACCCAGCTTTATCTAAAGGCTCTTCGGAGGCCACATAGGCAGCTATTTCCAAGGTCGAAAGGTCGCGAAACTCCACACGCGTGACCACGCTGCCAGTCAATAGCTTTTTTGAAGACCGGACTGCCAAACCCGTCACCACCTCATGCCATTGACCACTCAGCTCACCAAGCATCTTTTTGGCATCCTCTGGGCTTTTTGGCTTGCCTAAAACGCGATTGTTGAGCCCAACGAGCGTGTCGGCTGCCAAAACCACTTCCCTCGAGCCACATGACGCAGCCCGAACCTTTTCCTGGGCGAGCCGCTCCGCACACTGGCGAGCCGATTCACCGGATAAGGGGGTTTCATCGATCGAAACAGGGCGAATGGTGGGGTTTAAACCTAAGCCTTGTAGCAAAAAACGCCTGCGGGGCGACTGAGACGCCAACACCAGCTGTATTTGTGGCATTTTCTCAAAAAAATCCATGTCTTTTGGCCTTTTATACGCTAAAATGTACGGGCAATCTGATGATCCACGGGTCAACCAGCCTTAAAGTCTGCGTTGGCCTCTGTCGATGCTTTTTTTCAAAAGGTGTTCACATGTCGAAATTTTACCATCGCTTACTGCCCGCCGGAGTGTTCTTCGCTTGTTTGTTTGCCGCCCATGGCGTGCAGGCCCAAGGTCAAATTACAGCAACACCCCCACCCGGTTTGGATATTCCTCAAGACCGTTGGGTGAAGTACGCAGAAGACGCCACTGAAGAAATGCAAGCATCGTACAACAAAGGCATCGAGCTGCTCGCTGCTGCGCGACAGTCTCGCGACGCCGTGCAAATGAATTGCGTGAACGAAAAAGTCACCGCCATGAAAGGTATTTTGCGTGTTGCGCAAGACGCCAAAAGCAATCTCAAAAACGCCATGGCCATCAATGACATCGAACAAGCAAAAGAAGAACTCAAAAAGATTCGGATGGGGCGTTCTAAGTTGCAAGAGGCCCTGACGGGAGCAAACACCTGTTCTGGCGCAGAGGCCAGTTACACCGGCGGAACCCAGGTAGAGTTAGAAGTCGACCCAGTATCAGCCAACCCTGCATCGCAGGTAAAATATGAGGCTGACGCCTCCGGTAACGTGAGTGCTGTTCAGACCAGAGGCGCAGGTGCCGAGAGGGCCCCAGGTTCAAGTGCCAGTGGCGACGGAGAAAGAGGCGCTGAAGGTGCGGACGATTCTGCAGGCGGAGGCGCCACTTTGCAAGGTGGCACGGGTTCAGGCGGTATCGCGGGGTCAACAACCGCCGGTTCTGGCGGTGGGGACAGCGCCCAGCAAGGTGGTACGAGTGGCAGTTCGGATCCAGGCGGTTTGAACAACGTCAATCAAGCGGGTGCCGTTTCTCTCAACTAGCGACGCGTATTTATCGCACCATTACATTAACATCATATCAATGGATAAATTTATCTGCGCCTTTGTCGTAGGTGGGCACTACTTTAAGGTTGGGCTTTTTCTTGATTCTTAAAACGATCAAGGTTTGATGCCACCACCATCTCAATCGGGTTTGAGAGTACAGGCCTTGCACCAAGAAGGCTGCCATTCCCATCCCGCCAAAATGAGCGGCGGTAGAAACCTGGGCAAAGCTCAAAGCGAAAAGGCACTCCAAAGCGATGGTGCCCCAAAGTAAGACTTTTCCGGTCATGGGAAAGACACCAAACATGTAAATCTGGCGATTTGGATAAGTCAGACACCACCCGACTACTGTTCCAAGGGCGGCCCCAGAAAAGCCGATAACCGCTCCGCTACCAAAACCAAGGGCAGCCACCCCCCACACCATTAGGCCTCCTCCTAGGACACACAGCCACATGAAGAGTACAAAACGCTTTTCGCCCCACCGATCGATGAGCGGTGGCGCTAAAAAGAATAAGATTAAGCCGTTAAACAACAAATGAAAGGGTGATTGTGGGCTATGAAGCAGCCCGTAGGTCACCAAGGTCCACAACCGCCCTTCCCCGAACACCAATGCCGGTTCTAACCGCAGGCCCTCCCATACACCTGCCAAAGCCTCTACGCGGAGAAAAATCAATGAAAGCAGATAGATAAAAAGCAAACCGCCCACCGTCCATCCTAAAACACGGTAGCGCCCTCGCCAGTAAGTACTGAAATTTAAATCCATACACTTTCCTCTACCAGGGACTATAACCAGTTCTGCCGACGAATCAAGCTTGTGGCCATTGCTTCCTGGCGCCAAAAGTTGTAAAAATGGGGTTTCGTTATTGCACAAGGAGTATCGGCAATGATCAAATTTCCCATGAGCAAAAATGGGTATGAAGCCTTACAGCGAGAACTCAAGCACTACAAAAGTGTCGAACGCCCTACCGTGGTTAAAGAGATCGAAGAGGCCAGAGCCCATGGCGATCTCTCCGAAAACGCAGAATACCATGCTGCCAAAGAGAAACAGGGCATGATCGAAGCCAGAATCAAAGAACTGGAAGTCAAAGTTGGACAAGCCGAGGTCATCGATATCGCTAAGCTCAGTGGAGAACGTGTTGTCTTCGGGGCCACCGTCACTATTTTTGATAACGAAAATGAGGAAGAGAAGGTATGGACCATCGTTGGCGATGATGAATCAGATCTTAAGCTCAAACGAATCGGAATTTCGTCTCCGGTAGCCAAAGGTTTAATCGGCAAAGAAGTAGGCGAAGAAGCCACCATTCGCACACCTGGTGGCGTCAGAGATTACGAGGTCGTCGAGGTGGAATTCACTCCGTGGTAGCCGCTTTTTTTTGAGCCATCTGCATGAATGGACGATATTTGGCCGCCTCTTTAGGGAAACGCGTCATCAAAATTTTAAACGCCCTTGTGGCGGACGAATAATCTTTGAGGTGAAACGCAGATAGGGCCAAGCCCGTTAGGACCTCCCGCGAATTAATTCCATCTTTGTGAAGGCCATCGAACCCCGCACGGGCCTCCGCAAATTTTTGCTGCGCCATGGCATTTTTTGCATTCCAAAGCTTCTCTTTTTGAGCGCCAGACAGGGCTGCGTCCACTTTGACGACCTGGCCAGACTCCTTTACCTTTGACTTTACTTCAACCGTGGACGGCGCCGTGGCGGACTTTTTTTCCTCAACAATGCCCTGCTTTCCGAAAACCAACCAAGAAATGGTTCCAAAGACCACAGTCATTCCTAAAAGTCCCACCAGAATCACTGAAGGGAAAGAACTCTTTTTCACAAAAGATTCTTCAACTGATTCTTCGGTCCCAACTGGTGGCTCAACGCCGACAAAAGCCTGCGACTGCAACGAACTTCTATCCCGCGTGTCAGTTTGGCCCAGCTGCGCACGGTGAAACTGGCTGGTCGGGTCTGTGTACTGCCATGGATTCTTGTGATCTGGCGCTTTCAAAGGCAGTTGGTTCAGAGCATCAAGCATTTCTTGTGCCGACTGAAATCGCTTTTCCCGTTTTTTGGCCAAAGATTTACGAAGAAAATGATCCATTTCATCAGAACACCATTTTTCTGGAATCATTTTCTGTACCGGCGGCAATTCTTTCCGAATGACATTGGTAAGGGTCTCGCGAATGCCGTCTCCCCTAAAGAAAGAACGTCCCGTTAAACAATAGAGCATGACCGAGGAAAGCGCGAACAAATCGGCTCGTGCATCAATCACCTCTCCTTTCGCTTGCTCTGGGGCCATGTATTCGGGGGTGCCCAGCACAGTGCCAGGCTTTGTAAGCGTCTTACCTCCCTCTTCACTGTTGTCTTCCGAAGTCATTTTGGCGAACCCAAAGTCCACCAGTTTGACCACGCCAGCCGCGCCTTTTTTTTCAGTCAGCATGAGGTTTTTGGGTTTGATGTCACGGTGCAAAATACCAGCATCGTGGATGTATCGAAGTGCTTTAAGTGCCTGTTTAAAGTAATCCACCCAATCTTCTGTACCCAAAGGGCCTTTAGACTTAATCAGTTTTTTAAAGTCCTCACCTTCCACCCACTCCATGGCCAGGTACCAATCCCCGGTATTATCTTGGCGACCAAAATCCAGCACAGATACACAATTGGGGTGTTGCAGTTGACTTAATGCCTTGGCCTCTCGCTCAAACCTCGCAATGGCCGCCTCATTGTCCGCCCATTTGCTTCTTAGTGTTTTCACCGCCACTGGCTGACCCGTGAACTGATGGTGCGCAAAATATACTTCGCCAACGCCCCCACGACCCACTTCCCGTTCGATGATGTAACGGCCACCTATTTTCAGATCCGTGCTTTCCTCTAGGCTGTCAGGGGGGGCGTTCTCCCCCTGGCCCGCCTGAGGCATCGTGTCGTCCATTGAGCTGGTGTTATCCTCTGGTGCCATAGGATCACAATAAAGCTTTTTGGGGCCTTGCAGCAAACTTTTCGGAGCTGCCATGGTATTTTCGTTTTTGTAAATAAATCAGATATTTGTTACATTCCTGGGCCAAAGGGTCCTTCATGAAAAAATGTCCGACGTGCGATAAGGAATACGAAGCAGAACTGGTTGAATGTCCGGATGATGGGGCCCTTTTGGTCAGCAATGCGCCCAGCAAAAAAAATCCAACACTCGAAGAAGTCGTTCAGGTGACGGCCACTGAGCGTACCGCAGTGGTGGATTTGGAAAAAATGGAAGCCCAGCGTCTCATTGAAAAAGAAGCGGAAAGACGTCGCCTGGAAGCTTTTGATCCGGAAGCTACAGGAACCTTTATGGCGCCTGATCCTGCTGAGACGGCTTCAGCGGTGACAGCGCATTCCGTAGCGGATGAGCTGAGCCTCAAAGACAATGATTTTCTTTATTCGGACATGGAAAACCTACCCGAACACCAACCCACCGAACTCACCCACCGTGCCGAAGAAGATGACACTTCAAATACACGACAAGAAACGGCATTAACCCAAGCGTCTACAGACGCTGAAGACAAGCCAAAGAAAATCGCATTAATCATCGCAGCAGCCGCTTTGGTGCTGGTGGTTTCAGCATCGTTGGCATTCTTTAATTCGGGCGGAACAAACGCTTTTGGTGCACCACTATTGGTCACCACCACGCCGACCAATGCAGAAGTTTGGATTGACAGCCGAAGGGCGGGAGAAACGCCTCTCCAAATATTACTTGCGCCCGGTTTTTATGACGTGGAGATTAAGAAGGAGGGTTTCAGCCCACATCGAGACATCATCGAGCTCACCGGCAAAGGACACACCCTCGCCAAGGCGCTCACCCCAAAAGCCACGACCCAGGAGGGTGTCCCAACAAATAATGCTGACCAATTGGCTGATGCTTTCTATCAGGCACTCCAAAACAAAAACATCCAAAACGCCACCATTCACCTCAAAACATTCCTGCGTTTATACCCCGATGACAAAAGAAGCAGCGTGCCCATTCAAAAACTTGGAGAAGAAACGATCAAGCAGCCTAAGAAGCCGAAAAAAGCGAGTGATAACGCCCCCGCATCAAAGGGGCCTTCATGGGAGGAGAGGTACGCCAGCGCGCAAGAGTTCGTACGAAAAAACCAGAACGACCAAGCAAGGACAACGCTACAACGTCTCATCGCTGAACAACCACACCGTCCAGCACCTCACCGGTACCTGGCCCGTATCGCGCAAAAGATAAACGACCTCAATACAACAAGGTATCACCTCCAACGATACCTCCAGCTCGGCGGTGCAGATACCGACGGGCAGGTGAAAAAATGGCTCAAAGAACATCCCCCAAAGTAGAACCCACCGCCGCATGCCCTCTCCCAAATCAGACCCACGCATTGCATCGTTCAAGAGGCTGAAAGACGCGCTCAGAGACCCGGTGCATTGTGCCCGGCGTAACAGTTATCAGCGCCTGAATGAGCTTAAAGACCTCCAAGCATTGACTCAGAAGGCGCTGACTGAAGCTCATCATCTGCCCAGCGCCTTCGTTCGCCAACTTCTCACTGCATGTCAGCGATTTGATTCAGCCGCCCCCAACGAAAAATCAGCAGCCCTCGAGCATTTCATTTCATTGCTCCAAGGAGAACCAGACTGGCTCACAGAGCGTCCCAGGCCTTCGCCGGCGAAATCACCTACTTCTTCAACCACGCTCTGGAATCAATGGTCCACGCAACCCCTGAGCGTCCTCAAAGGCGTTGGGCAAACCACTGAGCAAAAGCTCGCGGCCAATGGATTCAGCGACCTGAGCGACCTCGTGCTTTACTTTCCGCGAACCCATTTATTTTGGACTCAAGCCCAGAGTTTTCAAGGGCTTCAACCTGGAGACCATGTGGTCACGTACGGCACTGTTGTTCGAAGTGGCGTACGCTTTGGGAGAGGGCGACGGTTTGAGGTCCTCCTGCAGGACGACCAAGCAAACAAGTTAATGCTCACATTTTTCCAATTCCAAAAAAAGATGATGGAAGAGCGATTCACTGTGGGGGCGGTCGTGACCGTGTGCGGTGAGGTCCAACGATTCAAGCAGCGCTTACAAATGGCCCATCCCAAATCGGCGCCAGGGATCGTGCCCCACCGTTTTGTAGGCCTGATGCCCATTTATCCTGAACGGGGAGTCCTAAAAAAGGAAACCATCGCACGCTTAATTCATTTGGCGCTCGACGCCCTCCCCCAGGATTTGTCCGATCCCCTTCCCGAGGAAATTCGAAAAAAACAAAATTTACCCTCTCTACAGACCGCACTTGAAGACATTCACCGGCCTCAAGTTGAAACCCCCGAACAGCTGGTGCAGCTTGAAAAGCCCAGAGAAAGGTTTGTCTTTACCGAATTGTTGTGTGCCCAACTTGCGCTCATTCAAATGCAAAACCGGCGCGGTCAACAGCGCGGTCACCGTGTCGACAGCACAACCCATGAGGCATCGCTACAAAATTTGTTTGCCTTTGATTTGACGCGAGCGCAACAAAGGGCACTGAAAGAAATATTGACCGACATGAGTCAACCCTCTCCCATGGGCCGACTCCTACAAGGTGACGTGGGCGCAGGCAAAACAGCCGTCGCCATGGGTGCCTGCCTGATGGTCATAAAAAACAACATGCAGTGTGCGGTCATGGCACCTACCGAAGTGCTGGCAGAGCAGCACCATCATTCTTTCCAAAAGGTCTTTGCTAAACATGGCATCAGTATTGCTCTACTCACCTCGAGCACCAAGACCTCGAAACGAAGAGAAATCTTACAAGGATTAGAAAGCGGAGCCATCCATTTGGTGGTTGGCACCCAATCTCTATTGAATGATGCCATCCTTTTTCACCGCCTGGGCCTGACCATTGTGGACGAACAACACCGGTTCGGGGTTGCCCAACGTGCCAAATTGCGCGCCAAAGGTTTACAATCTCAGGCCCACATTAACCCCCATTTTCTTGCCATGACGGCCACACCCATTCCCAGAAGCTTGGCGCTCACCCTCTATGGAGATCTGGAGCTTAGCATTATCGACGAGCTGCCACCTGGGCGCGTTCCCATTGAGACCCGCATCCTCGACCAAGACCCCATGACCCACGTGCTGCAAGCCATTCGAGAGGCTTATCAAAGGAAAGAAAAATGTTATGTGATTTACCCTCTCATTGAGGAATCGGAAAAAATTGACCTTTCCAATGCCGTGGAAGGTTTTAAAATTTTTCAAAAGGACTTACCCGACATCCCTGCCGGACTCCTACATGGCCGCATGCCAATTTCTGAGAAAGATGCTGCCATTCAAGTCTTCAAATCAGGCGAAACCCACATCCTCGTCTCGACCACGGTCATTGAAGTGGGCGTGGATATTCCTGAAGCCACTTTGATGGTGATCATGAATGCAGAACGTTTCGGCCTGTCTCAGCTACATCAATTACGAGGACGTGTGGGCCGCTCCGCTTTGGCCAGTCAGTGCCTTTTGGTACCAGGTGAAAATGGCAGTCACGGCAAAGCTGCACAAAGGATGGAGGTGCTTACGCAAACCAACGATGGTTTCGTCATCGCCCAGGAGGACCTCAACCTGCGGGGGCCCGGTGATTTCCTAGGAACCCGCCAGGCTGGCCTACCATCCTTTGCTTTCGCCGATCCTATCAAAGATGCACAGATTCTTAGTGAGGCACGTGCTTGGGCCCGAGTTATCCTAAAGGCTGACCCGCATCTGCAACTGCCCAGACACCTAGACCTGGTCACCCTGATGAACAACATGAACTTAGAGCAACTGGTCCTCACAGAAGCAGGGTAAAAAAAAACCAGGCCGAATGACCTGGTTCTTTTCGATGGTAGATGGATGTTAGATATTTAGGAGGCGTATTTCCATGCCTTCATACGGCTTTGGGCAGCCACATCCGCCTTATCCAAAATAGAGATAACGTTTTTCAAGTCAGACTCAATCGCCGCCAGATCTTTAAACAAGGTGTTGTCGAAGCCAAAAGCCAATTGATCGTTTTTGTCTTGCGCCATGGCACCTTTTTGCTTGGACAGTTCTTTGGTCTCCGCCATGACCTCAGCGGAGGTGTCAGCGGGGCCGACGAATGAGTCTTGGGCACTGGTGGCTTCGGGCATGCCATCCAATAATGAGACACCGGTCTTCAAAGCCTGTCTGGCCCCCGCAATGGTATATTTTTTAACGTAAAGCAAATCACGAATGGTGATCAACGACTCCACATCTTTTCGACGATACAAACGTTGACCCGTGCGGGATTTTTGGGGGCGAAGTTGGTTGAATTCAGTTTCCCAGTACCGCAGCACATAAGGCTTCACCATTAAAAGGTTTGCCACTTCACCGATGCGGAAATATTTTTTCTCTGGGAGCTGAATGTTCAGGGGCTCGACCTGGTCTTTGCCGCCTTTGCCCGACGCTTTTTCAAACATATGTTTCACCTGTTTTGGATGTGATTTTTGTTTTTAGAATGAGGAGTTTTTGATCGACGAACTAGCTTTGTCCACCAAAATCTGAACTTACCAGAGCGTCTCGTAAAACTTGTGATGGTTTGAATGACAGAACCCGTCGAGCGGTAATCTCGATCTCTTGTCCTGTTTGGGGATTACGACCTCTTCTGGGACGCTTGTACCGAACTTCAAACTTACCAAAGCCAGAAATTTTTACTGACTCGCCCTTTTCTAAGGTACTTTTGATGGTTTCGAAAACGGTTTCGACCAAATCCAGGGATTCTTTCTTGGAAAACCCTACTTTACGGTAAACATTTTCCACCAAATCGGCCTTGGTAATGGTCTGTGTCTTATTTGCTTCTTCCATGAGCCCCTCGCTTTACTTGAGAGAATTGCAGTTTCTCGTTGATCTTAAACGCAAATGATCGCGTTTACAATCAGAGCATAATGAATTTCGATAGACCATTGCAATAGATAAGCGCTGGAAAAATCAGCGGATCTCGGCCCCAAGCCCTTCCGAGAGGGTTTTGAGCAGCTCATCCGCCCCATTTTGGACCTCTTGATCGGTCAAAGTCCGGTCTTCGGCACGTAAAACGATGGAAAATGCGATGGACTTTTTTCCCTCTGGTAACCGTTCACCCTTGTAAACATCGAAAATTTCCACATTTTTAAGCAATTTCTGGGTGGCCTCACAGTTCCAGATAGCCTGGGTTAGGCGACCCGCAGGGATTTCATCATCCATGAGCAAGGCAAAATCACGTTTTACGGCCGGATACTTTGGCAGGGCTGTTGCCAGTGGGACTTCCTTCACCAAAGGCACCAAAGACGCCATGTTAAATTCGAAGACAAATACAGGTTCTTCCAGGTCCAAGTGCTTTGCTACTTTGGGATGGATTTCGCCCAGAACCCCGATTTGGGTTTTGATGTCCCCTGTGCGCCAGAACACATGGGTTGCAGATTTGGGATGTAAAAAGGCCACGCTGTCGTCGGCAGCATCAAAAACCACTTTGCCCGAACCGTTATCGAGGTTGAGGTGCGACAGTAAATCCTCGACCACACCTTTCAGGTCGTAATAGTCCACCGCCGCTTCCCCGCTGTCGAATGCAAGAACGCGCCGAGAACCACACCACAAGCCCGCCACTTTTGGCGCCTCGGCAGCCCACGCATCACCTCCCTGTGGTCCATCTGCATCTTGCGATCGAGGGGCCGTACCTTTGGGGTTATGGCCATGAAAGGTGGTTGCCATTTCGTACAGGCGTACATTTTTGTTGCCGTGCCGCAAGTTATGCAGCAAATTTTGCAAGAGCGCTGGAATCAATGAAGGACGCAAAAGCGCCATTTCTTCGCCCAAGGGGTTTTTGACTTCGATCAACTCGTCTGACGACGTCTTGAAAAATTGAAATAAGTGCTGCGGACCAAAGGCAAAGTTGACCGCTTCATAAAAACCCCAGCCCTGGAGTTTTTGGTGAAGCATGCCTTCAAGCCAGAGCGCCTTGTCCGCGATGAAGGTGGGTGATTTCGCTGTGGGCGCGGGCAAAGTGGATGGTACTTTGTCATAGCCAACCAAACGCACCACCTCTTCAATTAAATCCACTTCACGTAACAAATCGGGCCGAAACGTGGGGATACGGTAACGAATGGCTTCCCCGTCGCGTCCCACCACCTCAAGGCCAATGGACTGCAAAGCAGCCGTAACCAACGCTTCTTCAAGCAACTCGGCAGGCAACCCTGACAATGCTTGGAGTCGGCTAATGCGCATGGACACTTCATGCGCCTTGATATCGTGAGGCTGAACATCCACGGTCCCACGCAAGATCTGGGCGTCTGGACACAGTTCCAGAATCATTGCCGCGGCACGGTCCAACGCCTTAGGGACCCCATTGGGGTCACATCCACGTTCGAAACGATGGCTGGCCTCGGTGTGCAACCCATGCCGTTTGGCTGTTTTACGAACCGTGGCCGGCTGAAAGTAGGCAGATTCGAGAAGAATGTTCTGAGTCCCATCCGACACTTCCGAGCTGGCCCCACCCATCACACCGGCCAATGCAATGGGCTCTTGACCGTCGGCGATCACCAAATCGGCGGTGTTCAGTTCCCGCTGTTCACCATCGAGCGTACTCATGGTTTCTCCGGCATTTGCACGGCGCACCACCACCTGGGCCCTGCCATCTCGGGATGAAAGTTTGGCCCAGTCAAAAGCATGCAGGGGGTGCCCCAGCTCAAGCAATACCCAGTTGGTCACATCCACAATGTTGTTAATGGCCCTGACCCCACACTGCTCTAGACGCCGCTGAAGCCAGGCGGGACTCGGACCAATGGTGACACCTTCGATCACACGACAGGCGTAGCGTGGACACCCGGTCGCGTCTTCAATGGATACCAATGCTTTGGATTCAACCGCGCCACCACGCTCGGTACATTTCACCGAGGGCGCATTGAGCCGCAGCCCTAACAGCGCGGCCAACTCTCTGGCCACACCCACGTGACTGAGCGCGTCTGGGCGGTTGGGCGTAACCCCCAACTCGAGAATGATATCGTTTTGGCCTAACGCTTGGGCGGCAGGCGTCCCCGCGCGCCAATCCTGACTTGGATCTAAAATAATGATGCCATCGTGGCTACTAGACAGTCCCAATTCGGCCTCGGAACACAGCATGCCAAAGCTTTTTTCACCACGAATTGTTGCTTCGCCAATATCCATACCGTTCGCTAAATGGGCCCCCACTTGTGCAAAAATGACCCAATCGCCCTGCTGATGATTGGGCGCACCGCACACCACACGAATGGGCTTGTCCCCGCCGGCGTCCATCAGACACAAAGACAATTTATCCGCTTTGGGATGTTGGTGTTTTTCAAGAATTTTGGCTACCACCACGTGTGCCAGCTGAGCACCAGGGTCTTCAACGGCCTCAACCTCTAGGCCCGCCATGGTCAACTTTTCTGCGATCTCATCCACTGACACCTGGTCTAAACCAGACACCAAATCTCGTAACCAATCGATACTCACCCGCATGACAGGCTCCTCACCAGAACTAAAACTGTTTTAGAAATCTCAAGTCGTTCTCGAAAAACAAACGAATATCAGAAATGCCATGACGCAACATTGCGACACGTTCCACCCCTATACCAAAGGCAAAGCCGGTGCATTCTTCTGGATCATAGCCAGACATTTTGAAAACTTCGGGGTCGACCATACCAGCCCCCATAATCTCAATCCATCCCGTATGACTACAGAGACGACAACCCGCCCCCTTACACGCGAAGCAAGAAATATCCACTTCGACAGAAGGCTCCGTGAACGGAAAGAAACTTGGACGCAAACGCACTTTGGCCTCGTCATCAAAAATCTTTTGCGTAAAAATCTCCAGTGTGCCTTTGAGGTCCGCCATGGAAACATTTTTATCCACGAAAAGACCTTCGATTTGGTGAAACATGGGCGAATGGGTTACGTCATGGTCGTGCCGGTATACACGGCCAAAACAAGCCACGCGCAAGGGCGGCGTTTTTGCAGACATCATCGAACGAATTTGTACAGGGCTGGTATGGGTCCTTAAGACCACACGGTCAGCAATATAGAAAGTATCCTGCATGTCTCGGGCCGGATGTTCTTCGGGGATATTTAAGGCTTCGAAATTGTAAAAGTCGTGCTCGACTTCAGGGCCACGTGCCATTTCAAAGCCCAAACCTTTGAGCACGTCTAAAATCAAGTCTCTGGTTTGATTCAGAATGTGTTGCCCACCACTCAACGGCGCTCGCCCCGGCAAGGTCACGTCAATACGTTCCTGTAATGCTGCAGCCATTTTGGCATCTTCGAGCCGTTGGGCGTTTTCGGTCAGCAACCCATTGATGCGATCTCTCACACCATTAGCGACCTTCCCTGCTTCAGGTCTCGCATCCTTGGGCAGCTTGCCCATCATGCGCAACACACCCGAGAGTTTGCCTTTTTTTCCAAGGAACGCCACGCGCAGTTGCTCGAGGTCCTGTTCAGAGCTCGCTTGTGGCAAGTCACGCTCCGCCTCGTCGCGCAACAGATTTAAGGCTTCTACCAGCTCTGAAATATCGGTGGTTTGGTTTGGGCTGCCCATGAGAAAGACCCCATAAAAAAAGCGGATTCATCCTGAGGATAAACCCGCCCGTTTGATACACTGAGACTGGTTTATGCGTTTTTGACTGTGTTCACAACTGCTTCAAAACCACTGGGGTCTGAAACAGCCAATTCAGCCAAGACGCGTCGGTCCAGTTCGATTCCTGCTTTTTTGAGCCCACCCATGAATTGGCTGTAGCTCATGCCATGCAAGCGAGTTGCGGCGTTGATGCGCACAATCCACAAACGACGAAAGTCTCTTTTTCGTGCTTTGCGATCGCGATACGCATAGACCAATGCGCGGTCAACCGTTTCACTTGCTGTTTTAAACAAACGACCTCGAGCACCGAAATAGCCTTTGGCCATTTTGAGTACGCGCTTGTGTCGTCTTCGAGTTGTAAATCCACCTTTAACACGTGCCATTTTGTTACTCCTTCAAACTACTTAATGTACGGGATCATGCGTGCAATTGCCTGTGCGTCACCCTTGGTCATGGTTTCTGCACGTTTCAATTGACGTTTGCGTTTACGGCTTTTGTTACTAAGAATGTGACGCTTGCCTTTACGGCCGAACTTCACTTTGCCAGTTCCCGTTTTGGAGAAACGCTTTGCAGCGCCTTTCCTGGTTTTCATTTTAGGACGATCACCACGTGATTTTTTGCACCCCGCCATGCGAGCCTCTCTCTCTTCTAGAGTTAAGGTTGCGAACGCTTAACTCGGTTTATGTGGCGGCGGAGCAGTAAAGCCCACTTTGGGAGCCGACACACACGCCCCAAAGAAACAACCTCCTTCGGCGCGTATCGCAAGTCCCGGTCTTATAAGAACAATTAAAAAAAGCAACCCCTTTGCCGCAGTTAGCAAAAGGCGCTGCTTTTATTTTGTTTATTATTTTCAGCTACTTGGATCTGCCGCAGCGACTTTTTGCTTTTGATTTTTACTGGGGGCCAAAATCATGAACATTTGACGGCCCTCCATACGGGGCTGAGATTCTATGATGGCATCCTCTTCTAGCATGCCAAAAGCCCTTTGAAGCACCTCATGACCAATCTCGGGATGAACAATTTCACGTCCCCTAAACATAATGGTCATCTTGCACTTGTTGCCTTTGCCCAGAAATTTTCGAGCGCGCTCAACCTTCACGTTGAAGTCGTGTTTGTCCGTTTTGGGGCGAAACTTAACCTCTTTGACTTCAACCTGCTGCTGCTTCTTTTTCGCTTCATTGGCTTTACGTTTTTGCTGGTATTTATACCGACCGTAGTCCATGATTTTGCAGACAGGTGGACGGGCATTCGGAGAAACCTCGACGAGGTCTAGGCCCAAATCCTCTGCTTTCGCCAACGCGACCGCAGTATCCAGGATACCTAATTGTTCCCCATCTTCTTCCATCACAACCCTCACCTGAGGGACTCTAATTCTTCTATTGACCCGAATTTCATCGCGGCCTCTCCCGCGGCCTCTAGGGTCCTCTCGTTGATAAGCGATAACTAAGTCCTCCGTTTTTGGGCGGGCCTGAAGGGCACCGCCTGCTCACTTTTTACAGGGGGATCTAGGCCCCCTAAAGCCAATGTGGGTGATGCATAAGCCTATGCCCTTTAAAAGGCAAACAGATTTAGCTTCTAAATGGCTATTATCAGGGTTTTAAGAGTCAAATGAGTCTTTATGGGCCTATTCTTTGTCGGAGGCAGGCAGCTCTCGGCTGTTCACCTCGGCCTGTAGCCTTTGAATCAGCTCATCCACCCCCAGTTGGCCCAGATCTTCACCTTTGCGTGTGCGTAAGGCCACTTGCTCTGACTCCACTTCCCTAGCCCCGCAAACCAGCATGTAGGGAACACGCTTTAAGGTGTGTTCTCGGATCTTGAAGCCTACTTTTTCATTGCGCAAATCAGCTTCCGCCCGCAGACCGGCTTTTTTGAGCCTGTTCGCCACTTCCTCTACGTAAGGTGCTTGTTGGTCAGTAATCCCCATGACCACCACTTGCACTGGCGCCAACCACAAGGGGAAAAAACCGGCGTATTCTTCGATAAGAATCCCGATAAAACGCTCCACCGACCCTAAAATAGCGCGGTGAATCATTACCGGTGTGACCTTGTCACCATTGTGGTCTACATAGGCCGCCCCCAAACGCTCCGGCAACGCAAAGTCCAATTGCACGGTGCCGCACTGCCACACGCGATCCAGACAATCGCGCAATGTGAATTCAATTTTAGGCCCGTAAAATGCCCCCTCACCCTCTTGCAGCTCGTAATCGATCTCTAAGGTTTTTAGGGCTTGCGCCAAAGCGGCCTCTGCTTTGTCCCATACCTCGTCCGAACCCACACGTTTTTCGGGTCGCGTGGAAAACTTAACAGCGATATCCTCAAAACCGAAGGTCCGGTACATATCGTAAACCAGTTTCACGCAATCAGCCACTTCGGACTGCACTTGCTCTTGCGTACAAAAAATATGCGCGTCGTCTTGGGTAAAGGCGCGGATACGCATGATGCCATGCAGAGTGCCGGAAGGTTCGTTTCGATGGCAAGAACCAAATTCTGCCATTCGCAAAGGCAAGTCTCGATAAGATTTGAGCCCTTGATTAAAAATCTGCACATGTCCTGGGCAGTTCATCGGTTTGACGGCGTATTCCCGATTTTCCGAGCTGGTGGTGAACATGTTTTCACCGAATTTATCCCAGTGTCCCGAACGCTCCCAGAGCACCCGATCCATGATCATGGGCCCTTTGACTTCTTGGTAATTGTAGTCGGCCAACTTTTCGCGAACAAACTTTTCGAGTTCGCGAAATACGGTCCAGCCATTGTGATGCCAAAAAACCATCCCAGGCGCTTCGGGTTGCATGTGAAACAAATCTTGTTGCTTGCCGATCTTGCGGTGGTCGCGTTTGGCCTCTTCTTCCAAGCGCTGCAAATAGGCTTTGAGTTGCTTTTTATCGCCCCAGGCAGTGCCATAAATCCTTTGCAGCATTTTGTTGTCACTGCTCCCGCGCCAGTAAGCACCGGCAACACTGAGCAATTTAAAATGATGGTTAAAACGCATGTTGGGCACATGGGGGCCGCGGCACATATCTACATATTCTTCGTGAAAGTAAAGACCTGGACGGTCCGACTTGTCCACATTTTCGTCGAGGATCTCCAACTTGTAGGACTCACCTCGTGCGGCAAAAGTATCCCGCGCCTCTTGCCATGACACCACCTTCTTGACCACGTCATAATTGGTCTTCGCCAAGGCCTTCATCCGTTTTTCGAGTTCGGCCACGTCATCCATGGTCAATGCGACATCAAGATCGATATCGTAATAAAAACCGTTGTCGATGGTGGGGCCAATGGCCATTTTCACGTCTGGCCACATTTGCTTAATGGCATGCCCCAACAAGTGCGCACAGGAGTGGCGAATGATTTCCAGCCCATCTTCGTCCCTGGGGGTAATGATTTCTAACTGGGCATCGTTTTCAATCTTGTCATGTGCATCCACTCGAGCGCCGTCTACCCGGCCAGCCACACATGCTTTGGCCAAGCCTGGCCCAATATCTGCGGCCACATCGTAGGTGGAAACAGGGTGGTCAAAATTGCGCTGAGAACCGTCGGGAAGCGTTATTGTGGGCATGGGATGCGCCTTCACTTTCTGCCAAATACCACATGGCATCAAAATTAAGAGAGAAACCCTTGAGCCTCTCATACCGCTAATCAAAGCCAAAGAACAGCAGATGGTGAAAGCCACCCCATCATTGGCAAAAAAAAAAGCCTCACACTGGGTCAGTGGAGGCTTTAGAGCTGGTAGGCACGGGCGGATTTGAACCGCCGACATCTAACATGTCAAGGTAGCGCTCTACCCCTGAGCTACGCGCCTAGAGCCTGAGCTCCGTCTGGGAGGTGTAGCGAATTCATAGTGCTTGTCAATGGCTATACCAGCCCTTGTGACCTACTCTCCTTGGAATTTTGGCGCTCTTTTTTCCCTGAAGGCCTCGATGCCCTCTTGAAGGTCCTTGGATTGAATGGTGGCCTGGCGCCATCGCTCAACCACGGAACGCTCGCGCTCCGAAAGCGGATCATGGCGAACGAGCATTCGCAGTATCTCCAACATACCTTCCACTGCCATGGGCGCATGGTCTGCAATGCCCCTGGCCCATTTACGGGCTTTCGCAGGCAATTCCTCCGTGGGATACATTTCGTCAATGATCCGGTATTCCTTAGCCGTCTCAGCGCTGATGGTCTCCCCCAACAAGAACAGCCGCTTCACGATGGAGGGGGGAACCTGCCGCAAAAAGCGCAGCAGACCTTCTGCAGAATAGACCAAACCCAATCGAGCAGGAGGCATGCCCAAGCGTGTTTCCGAATCTGCAATCCTAAAGTCACAGGCCATGGCTAATTCGAACGCACCGCCCATGGCCAACCCATTGATCACCCCGATAACGGGCACCGGGCAATGTTCGAGAGCCTGTGCCGGCAAATGAATGGGGTCGAGGCCCCTTTTCTTCTCTTCTTCATCGATGGCCAACAAATTGAAGCCAGAAGAAAAACAGTTGCCTTCTTCGTCGCCGGTTAACATCACCGCTTTAATACCATTGTCACGAATGGATTCGGGCCGGACCGCATCCATCAGGTCTGTTAGCATTTGGCGTGTCAATGCGTTGCGTCGGCTGGGATGAGACAGCACGATTTCGCGAACACCATCATTGTCATTGATAATTATTTTGGGGTCAGCATTCACTTCATTCATTTTAAATTCCCATATCTGGAGCACCTAAAAAGAGACCACAGTCCTCACAGGCACCTTCCACAAGCGCTCCTTGATGCCCACATGCGGGACAAGTAATTATTTCATTAGAAAGATCGATGGGTTCAGCATTGAGGGAGCCGATGCCTTCTTGTGCTGCGAGGGCTTCAAAACGTCCCTTCAGCAACTCAGATGCTTTTGCCAAATCCTCAGCGGCGATGACCACCGAAAATCGGCTCACATTGGCGGAGCCCAAGGCTGCATCATCAGTGGTCACGCCAGCAACATAGGCGGTAATTTGATGTTCTAAAAGTTCCCGTTCTATTTCACGACAAGCATCGAGGCTGGCCTCAACAATAGGCGTGGTTTCAACTTTCTCCAATATTGCTTTAGGCGACTCTTTTTGGGCCATCACCATGGCTGGCGATGTATTGGGTTCGATCAATGCAACTTTGCAATCGCCGCATTCTAAAAACCCTGTTCGATACTCCGCTCCACAATCCGGACAAACTCGCATACTCACCCCTTAGTCCAAAGGTTCCAAGAGAAATTCTTGAGCGCTAAAGCCACTACAATTACAATCGCACACATCTAAACTGTTTTGTTCGTCACCCAATCGAATGCGTTCTTCGAAACTCGCATATCCTGGGGCCATCACGGTGAACGCATACAGACCCGCCGTGGCCGTGAAGAAACAAGGCGCTGCACCCTGGTCGGAGATGGAAGATTCATCGTCAGTCACCGACTCAGCAGCAGCATCAAGACCCGATACGCCACAGCTGGCCACCGGGGCCCATTGGTCCGCTTCCCACCGCTTCACAGACACCTGAGCAAGTTCAATTTTCATATGAGTCTGAGCATCCATTACCACCACAGGCACAGGGTCGCATTCGCAATCACAGAAGAAATCACTCTCTGCGATTTCTGGTGCTTGGCTAAAGCAAGCAGACATCCAAAATAACGCTGCAAGCTGAAAAATAGGACGAAAGATCATGATGCCGGTTTAACAAAAGTTCTTTGGAAAGGAAATACAAGCGCTATAAAACGGTTGCGGATTCCTCTAAGGCCCGAACCACCTTTTGGCGGTCTTCCGGCTGACATAAGGCGATCATGGCGCCACCACAGCCCGCCCCGGTCAGTTTCGCACCTAAGGCCCCCGCTTGGATTGCCTTGTCACACAAGGCATCTAAATTTGGCGTCGACACCCCAAAATCAGACAAAACCACATGGTTCTCAGACAGCAGTTGTCCAGCTTTTACCCAATCTCCATCGAGCAGAGCGCGCTCCGTCTGATTCACGATATTTCGGATTGTTTCCAAACAGCTTTGAAACCATTTGGGATTGGAATCGGCGCGCCGACGCAATGCACTCACCGCCTTCTCTGTTCCTTGGTGTGGCCCTCCGTGTGCCACCACCAGGCCCGGCATCGCCTCCGGCGTACACGGCATCCAAGGCAAAGATGTACGCCCTTTTTCATAACGAATGAGTTCACCGGCGATAATGCTGGCGTGATCGACTCCGGAAGGATTGCCATGAAAAAAGCGCTCCAATTTCATGGCCTGTTCGAACAGCTCTTGTTCATTCGCCGTCACACCACATTGATGGCATGCAATATTTAGAAGACCAACGCCAAGAGCAGCAGATGAGCCCAATCCCGACGAAGTGGGCAATTCTGAAAAGACCCTCACTTGCTTGCGCGTGAAGGCGCTCTGAAATTCACTTTGCAGTGCATAAAGCATCTTTTCCAAAGGCGCCCCATCTTCACGTGCACGAAAAGTGGTCCCGCCACCGTCGAAGGACAAGACAAATTCGTCAATCTCACCTTCGATCAATTCCAGGCGCATCCCTTTGGCGATGGGCATCGCGAGCGCCGGCACACCGTACACGACAGCATGTTCTCCACAGATAATGATCTTGCCGGGCACCCAATAGGACATGATGGCATCCATGAACAACTAGGCCACTGAGGTTTTTTTCAAGGCCTTGCCACGAATCTCAGCGAGTTTCACCGTTGCAAACCCTGGTTGAAAATTGTTCTCTGCGCGCATGATCTCAATGAGCTCCTTCACTTCTGATTCCTTAGCCCCAACTGCAAGAGCAATTTGTCTCGCGTGAAGGCGCATGTGGCCTTTTTGAATGCCTTCAGTGGCCAACGCCTTAATGGCAGCAAAGTTCTGCGCAAGCCCAACAGCCGCCATCACTCTGGCTAACCGTTCTGATGAGGCAGCCATCTCACCCATCAACTGCCTTGCGACAACGACACTTGGGTGAAATTGCGTACTGCCTCCCACCGTTCCTACAGCCAAGGGCAATTCGATTTCGCCGATGAGTGTCTTGCCATTCTGACCCAAGGCATAGCGAGACAATGAACTGTAACGCCCGGCACGCGCAGCGAAAGCGTGCACCCCCGATTCCAAGGCACGCCAGTCGTTACCGGTCGCAATGGCCACGGCATCAATCCCATTCATAATGCCTTTGTTGTGGGTGGCGGCCCGATAAGGGTCAATGGCAGCAAATCGATATGCCGCAACAACCCCGGCGGCCACTTCAGAACCAGAGACACCCGGCATGTTGAGGTGTTCAACCGGAATTTCGAAACGGGCTTTTGCCAATCTTTGGTCGCTCAAATTACTCAAAATACGTAGAAGCACTCTTCCCTGGGTCAATTCTTCAACCAAGGGCGCGACGCCTTCTACGACAGTATTGACCGCATTGGCACCCATGGCGTCGAGGCAATCAATGGTAAAATGCAAGACCCCCATGCGAACTTCATCCGCGACGTAATGAGGATGATCTGGCGGCAAGGGGTCTAGCCGATGAACGGACACTTTTTGACAGCCTCCGCCACGACGATATAAACCCGGACAAAATCGATTGGCCTCAGACACCAAACGCGCCTGATTTTCTCGCACCAGCTGTTCTAAATCCACTGTTTCTGGATAATCTAAAATCTGAACCTGACCGGTCATCAATGACGCGCTTGCTTGGGTGGTCATCCCACCAGAACCACCGAGAAGTTTGGCCACGTGGGCACAAGCAGCCACGACACTCGGCTCTTCAACCGCCATGGGCACAACCACGGGTTCTCCATCGAGGAGGAAATTGGGTGCCAACCCCAAAGGCAGGCCGAAAATACCCACCACATTCTCAACCATCAAATCGGCCTTTTCAACCTCAAGGCCATTGACCAGCTTCTCCATGACGTCGTTTTCGAGGCCGAAATGTTTTTTTAACATTTCACGTCGTTCATCAACGCTTAGCTTATAAAACCCAGGCAATCGTGAGTCCGATTTTTTCGACATGTGGCCTCTCAAGTCTGGTAGTTGGGTGCTTCTTTGGTGATCTGGACATCATGGACATGGCTCTCCCGCAAACCTGCAGGGCTGACCTTGACGAAAACTGCCTTTTCCCGCAGTTCGGATAAATTGCTCGCCCCACAATACCCCATCCCTGAACGGATGCCGCCTTCGAGTTGATAGAGCGTATTGTGCACGGGGCCGCGATAAGGGACCCGCCCCTCGATACCTTCTGGCACGAGCTTCTCGGCATCTTCCACGTCATACTGCCCGTAACGATCTTTGGAACCTTGCTGCATCGCCCCCACAGACCCCATCCCTCGGTACTGTTTGAAGGAGCGACCGCCCAATAAAATCAACTCTCCTGGCGACTCATCGGTACCTGCGAGCAAGGAGCCCAGCATGAGCGCATCTGCACCTCCGCCTAGAGCCTTCACACAGTCACCAGAAAATTTGATGCCCCCGTCTGCAATAACCCTAATTCCACAGGCAGCAGCCGCTTCGCGTGTCTGCTTAATGGCGCTCAGCTGAGGCACACCCACGCCGCTTACCATACGCGTGGTACAAATGGAGCCAGGACCCACACCCACTTTGACGCAGTCGGCGCCCGCTTCATGTAATGCTCTCACACCGTCAGCAGTGACGATGTTACCTGCGACCAAGGTAACTTCAGGGTATTTGTCTTTGAGGTGTTTGGCCGCCTTAATGACGCCCGCAGAATGCCCATGAGCGGTATCCAGGATTAAAACGTCAACCCCAGCCGCAACAAGACTCGCCGCTCGCTCTTCCATATCGGCAC
Organism: Myxococcales bacterium; assembly: GCA_002721815.1. Taxonomy (GTDB): domain Bacteria; phylum Myxococcota; class UBA727; order UBA727. Next base: position 4,702 of record PBLQ01000069.1, on the reverse strand, counting down.
CAGGCCCAATGGCGGCACCACAGAGCAGACGGCCTCTCGCATCTCGAGAAGCGTTGGGGAAAGCTTTCACCTTCTCAATGTCTTTGAGGGTGAGCAACCCCGCGAGGTTTCCATCATTATCAACCAAAGGCAGTTTTTCCACGCGATGGTTGTGAAGCAGGATTTTACCTTCTTCAACCGACAAGTGCTCTGGACCGGTCACCACTTCACGGGTCATAAACTCTTGGACTTGAAGCGTAGGGGTTTGGTCCCATCGCATGTCGCGGGCAGTGATAATGCCTACCAGACGCGTCCCTTCTACCACAGGAAAAGATGAAACCCCGTACTGAGAGCTCAGTTCAGTGACCTCGGCAACGGTGGTCGTTGGAGAAACAGTCAGCGGGTTGGACACAATGCCTGCTTCAAACTTTTTCACTTTTAGGACCTGTTGGCCCTGCTCTGCAGGTGACATGTTTTTGTGTATCACGCCCAGCCCACCGTATTGGGCCATGGCGATGGCCATGTCGGATTCTGTGACGGTATCCATGGCTGCCGAGATCAAGGGCACCGCGAGCTTGACGGTATCTGAAATGGCGGAACCCAAATTTGTTTCGTTTGGTAACACCTCTGAATACTGAGGGACCAAAGAGACATCATCAAAGGTCAGAGCGACGGATAACGGGTTTATCGTGGGGTCTTGCATCTTTGATCCTTCTCCAGCTGAACTGCGGGCACGCCCCAATTCACCCTTTGATTTTCAATATGTAAACCCCTTGTGGGCGATTTCCTCTGACGAGCTGCACCAAAAACCGAGAGCGGAAATTCTATAGTATTTCCGGCAAGATATCCTTAAAAAGTGCTTTATCTTTTACCAGTTTGGTAAGCTTTTTCTTGATTTTGTTGGTGGTTTTTACGCCTTGAGGGTCCTGTAAAGCCACAGAGAGTGGGCATACTTCACTTTCGGTGGCGTGTTGGTAGGAGGCACATGCAATAATTTCTGCGGCCAAAAAAGCAGCTGAATCAGGCTTGGGCGCTTCTTCAGACCACTGGCTGTGGACTTTTTTGAAGGCTTCTAGTTTGCCGGGCTGGGCTTGTACCAAACCCCCCACCAAGGTTCTGGCAAATGCCACAGCCACCACATTGGCCACCTCTTGCACATGCGTGTCCTCTCTCCATGGACCGGTGACCACGTAGGTCACATCTGGCGTTTCGAGGCGCTTCAGCCAGCCATGGGGCGCCATGGGCGCAATCACCACCACCACCCTGCCAAGTGGATTGAGTTCTTCTTCTAAAAGGGCGTCCTCGGTGTCGCCCATAATAATGGTGCTCTGAATGGTAGCAGTCATGGTATTGATGGCCTCGACCAAAGCAGCCTGCCGTGATTTCTCCATTTTGACGGCAATATCGTAAAAGCCAGAGCCGCCTTCTTCGTGATACCAGTTGTGAAGATACTCCGCCAAGGCGCGTGCCTTCGCGTCATCGGACATGGTGGTCTCAAATCCGGGAGCCTTTCCCGCCACCAAAGCTCTCGCCACGTACCGCTCGAAGCCCTCTGGCGTTTTATCGATGAAGCCTCGGAACTTTTTTTGTACGGGCCCCAAACGGCGCATAAGTTTACGAATACGAACCCTGGTTTCGGAATATTGAGGCTGCTTCAAAGGCTCAGGTCCGAGGTACTTCTCTGCGTTAAAACCATGTTGGTTGAGCATGGTGAGGACCGAAAAAACCCTGCTGTCCACCCCAACCTGCACCCCATCCTCTGAATACATATCTGCTTTAGAACCCCATTGGGCCGATGCTGGGTGCGCCACCATTAGCAAGCCGGCTACAGCCAAACATGCGGAAAAAAATGCTTTTTTGTTTGTCATAATATCCTCAAGGCCCCAAACGTGGCGGGACCATCACAAATTACCTCATTTGCAATACAGACGAAAGCATGTATCCAAACATTCACAATTAAGACTATCTGTGTTTCGGGGTAAAAATGAACAAAAAATCCATTCTAATCGCTGTTTTATCAATGATCGGGCTCTTGGCCGGTCTCGGTTGTGAAGGCAAAAAAGTGACGAGCCTTAAATTGACCCCTCCAGGGCCGTATGAGTTTTTGAAGCGGGTGGACTCCCCACAGATTAAGGTGACCCCCCTAGACCAAGATGGCCGCCCCATGCCGGTCCTTAAAGCCACCCCCACGTTTGAAAGTTCAGACCCCAAAGTGGTGACCGTTGATGCGGAAGGAAAACTCACGGCCGTAGGTAGTGGAACCGCTGAAATCAAAATACGGATGAACCAAATTGAACAGGCCGCCAAAGTGACCGTCTCTTTGGCTGAGGTGATCGAGTTCACTGAGGATAGCACCAAAGAGATGCGCCTCTCCGACGATCCTGGACAGGTCAAGGTTGTGGTTAAAGACCGCCTTGGCAACGAACTCAAAGGTCGCAGAGTAAAGTTCACCACCTCCGATTACTGCGTGAAAGTGCGGCAAAACGGGACCGTGTTTCCCGCATCCTTAGGTCGATGTGATGTCATCGCCACTGTGGATGGGGCCACCAACGCGCACACCATCGCCGTCAGAGAATAGTTAGTACATCTCTGGCTGTATTTTTGCAGCCCGTTGTCCTTTTAAAGAGACCTCGGCACTCCAAGGGTCGTGGTCTTCAAGGTGAACCCTTACCCAAAATGGAACAAACCGGTCCATGTTCTCTAAAACTACCCGGCCCATGCCACGCGGCTCGCCATTAACGTAAACTTCTGCTTTGGCCGGCACTTCGATCACCACGGTCCCTAACTCAACGGGCGCCGAGTTGGCCGTACCAGGCACGGTGATCCCCAACGGCTCAGTCATTGGAATTTCGCTGAAGGGAATACCCTTTTCCGTCGTGGGACCAGAAAGTTTAAGCGCATTACTTTTACGCGGCTTCTCTGGGTCATCCATTTGCTTGCGCAGCTCCGCCATTTCTGTATCGAGATTTTTTGTATCTAGGCGAATGGCACGGGTCTGCTTTTTACTCCCGTCCACGGACTTGGCTTTAAACACCACCGTCCTGTCCGATTGGGAACTTCTCGAGATCGCTCGCCCAACAGGAATAATGGATTCACTCCCGCCGCGCTGTGCAGAATCAGCGGTCATCGAGGGTGCCACCTTAGCGATTTTAGTGACCTCTCTCGGTTTGGACTCCCTGGGTTTTGCTTTTGGTACGAAGGGAACAGCGACGGTCTTTGAAACGCCGGTCTCGTCCGGCTCGTTCTTGTTGTCATTTTTTTGTTGTTCAGCCAACACGGCCGCGGTGGCCTGAAGTTTTGCAAGTGTGTTCTCTGATGGCCATCCGGTTTCAGACACACTGCTTTCAGCCGCCACGTCGAGATTTATCTTGGTATCTGCATTAGAAATGCTCGCTGGCAAGTCTATTGAGTCTTCAACCGCTTCACTGAGTTCGTCGGCGGGAGGCGTATCTTTTTGGTTGTTGGCGAGGTCCGCCAAAGCCTCCCGGGCGATTTGTTCTAGGTCTAAATCATCGAATTGGTCATCGTTGCTCATTTTATTCTTCAACGCTTTCAAGTCTTTTGACCACTTCAGAGTATGAGGTCGCGTGTACGAGAACCGCCATTTTGGCGCGATAGGTTTCTACCAAATCTGACCGGCGACGCTCCATCGCATCTTTTAGCGCCATGTGCATACGAACATAGGCCATCTCGCTGTTAATAAAAAAATTAACGACATTGATGGCGGCCAATGCACTGGAATACGTTACCGAGGGGGTTTGCTGGGCGAACTCATACTCCAACTCATCTGCATTCTGAACCCGTAAAATAGCGCGCGCATCGGCATCGGTATTTCGACCATGAATCTCTTCGGCACCGAACTGCACTTGGTAATCAACGATGGTCAGGGTTTTTAACGACGCATACTCTTTAGAAAAAAAGTTCACCAAGCCATCAAAAAATGCATCTAACAACCCTACCCCTGTCCCTTCAAGCTCCACTTGTCGGGTGCCCGCCTCCTTTTCAATTTCAATAACCGCGGAAACAGTCGCTTTTTGTGTTGGGATATCTTCGTCGAGCGCCATGTGAATAAGGGTCAGGCACACCTGGTCTGGGCCCAAAATTTCATTGACGATCTCCGCGACTTCCCGAACCCGGGGGGCTGCGTTCACCGTCGCTCCGTATCTAGCCAATGCCGACATTCTGCCTCGATTTCTTTCAACAAAGGGACTGAAATTCCCCTTTCCTATAGATGATATAGCAACTTTATGTGGTTGAGGTGAAGCTGGTTACCATAATGGGGTTGAATGCTTTCCCTGCCACAGCTATAGGGAGGGTCAATGAGGGCCTAAAACCCCTCAATTGTTTTTTTACCCTTTTTTTTACAAATACTTAGGATGCTGTGATGGCACGTAAAAAACTAGCAATGATCGGGTCGGGACAGATCGGTGGCACTTTGGCCATGCTCGCTATGCAAAAAAACCTTGGTGATGTGGTTCTTTTCGATATTTTCGGCGGAACAGCCCAGGGCAAAGCTCTTGACTTGAATCAAACTGCATCCTTGGCAGGAAGCGACATGCAACTTTCAGGTACCGATTCGTATGCAGATATTGCAGGTGCAGATGTTTGTATCGTCACCGCAGGCTTCCCTCGCAAGCCCGGCATGAGTCGCGATGACCTCCTCAGCAAAAACTTGGAAGTCATTGGCCAAGTGGCAGAAGGTATTAAAACCTATGCTCCCAAT
>PBLQ01000068.1 GCA_002721815.1 Myxococcales bacterium | reverse complement strand
TTACAGCAAAGTCATCTGTTTCGGTCTTTTCGATGGCACAGAACAACCGACGAGGCGTGGTGTCGACCGAGCGCTTTGAAACATCAAAAGCACGCATCACCGTTGAAACGTCACCGGGCACGCCCCCACAAGCCTCAGCCAAAAGAGGCCATAGCGCGTTGGGGTTGTCTTCGTGGACCCATAAACTTTCAGTGGGGAATCCCATGGTTAATGATGCGCAAGCACCACTGGCCGGTGCCGTTAAATCATGTTCAAAGGCAAAGGGATGCTGGGTGAATGCAGGCCCCAACTTTGTAAATAAATTGCGCGCATTCTGGAACCCTTGATCGTTCCAAAGGGATGGAGGGGTAACTTCTTTGAGCTGTTGGGTCACATCCCAAACAGTGTTCTGCGGAGCCAGTTCACGAGCCGCCGAGGCGCGATCAAGCTTCACCCGGATTTCTTTCCTGGGTCGCATGGTGATTCCCACCCAAGGCTCTGTGACAGGTTCGTCTAAAAAGTGGATGTCCAAGCTCTTCATCATGTGGGCCAAAATGATCGCTGCCTCCAGCCAAGCCAGATCAGCGCCAATACATTTTCGATGCCCACCACCAAAAGGAAAATACGCGAACCGAGGGAAGTCTTTTCCTTGCAGCCACCGATCAGGCTGAAACGTATTGGGATCTTCAAAATACCTTTCATCCCGGTGCATCAAATATTGACTCATCACAACAGTAGTGCCGGATGGGATTTGAAACCCTTCCACCACAGTGTCGTGCAAGGCCCGCCGACCGGTCAACCAAACAGGCGGGTGTAAGCGCATGGCTTCTGTGAGTACGGCCTGCGTAAATGACAAAGAATCTCCATGGATAATGTCAGACATCGATTTGCTGCGGCATTCATTTTGCAACGCTTGGAATGCCTGGGGCGTTTGCTGCAAACACAACCAGGTCCAAGCCAACACACTCGCGGTGGTTTCGTGACCGGCCAATATCATGGTGAGCACCGAGTCGCGCATGCGATGTTGCGCATCTGGACGATCACCAAACAAATCATTGAGTTCATCAAAAAGATCGCTGCCTGGAAATTGATGCTCTCCCCTCGATTGAAGAAGTGCATAAATCGATGCGTCTAAGCTTTGCTGCGCCTGCTCTATCTCAGGAGGTTCTATCGCACTCTCAGCATCGAAATTCATATCAACCAATTGCGACATGGCATCAATGATGGTTGCGTTGTGAGTTTCCATTGAAAAATTAAATAGGGTTTGCCCTAAGATGGTCAGCGTCATCTCCATCATGAGCCTAGAGAGGTTGATGGTTTCCTGCGTGGGCAATGACACAATTGTTTCTTGCACAATGCCATGCACCTGCTTTTCGTAATCCCTTATTTTTCGGGACTGAAAAGCGCGCTGAGACATGCGGCGATGCGCTTGATAGTCCTCCCCTGCACTCGTGAGCAGCCCCTCTCCCAAATCAAATCGCATGCGATGAAGTCCTTTGGCATGCCCAAAGCATTTCGCTTGGTTCACCAGCACCTCTTGTATGAGTTCTGACCGATTGACCAACACCATGTTTTGCCCTGCCAGCTGAAACGAAATCACATCGCCAAAACTGGCCAAGGTTTTCAAGGTGCCTAACGGATCACTTTGATAAATTCTTTGGGCATCCATCGCCATGGGCTTAGGCGGTAATTGCAATTGGGTCATGGCTCCTTTTACCTTTTTCCCGTTGAAAAACCTAACTTTTGAGAAATCAATGAGTGAAACCCCCTAATTGCCTTATTCCGTTCAAGACCTTTACGGACGTCACAGAAGCGGTCTTATTGACACTGCCCATCCAAATTGGCGAAAACCAGTAAACATTAAAGGATTTATCATGACCCCAGCTCGATTCACCGCCCCGCTGTTTGTTTGCGTGCTGTTGTCTGCGATGGCCTGCCCTGAAGCCCCCGAAGACAATTCGCACATTGGAACGCCCGTTGAGACAGAGTTCGTAGAACCCAGCTTTCCCCAAGCCTTGAATGGCGCCCTGTGGGCCAATCCTGATCTTTATGCGGTGGTCCCTTTTCGTATTTTGGCTACGTCCGGAAGCTACATTGAGGTCCTGTTCAACGAAGAAGTTATTTTGGCCAACGAAATTGACGACAGCACGTTTGTCGCCGCTTTACCCATTGGAGAGATTCAAGATGGAGTATACCCCATCACAGTGACCGTTAACGGCGAAACTCTGGACAGCCAACCCTCACTCCACACGGGACGCCAGGGCCAACAAATTACCAATTGGGATGAAGTGGGAAGCGCTCAAACACCACGTTTACACGTCGTTGATGGCAAACTTTTTTTAACCTGGGCAGACAACCGAGAAAGTCCGCGTCGAACCTGGCTTCAAGAAATAAACGGTGCGGGTCAGTTACAAGGTACACCTGTACCGCTCACACCGGCAGACAAAGACGTGGTGTATGGGCGAGCTGCCATCGGTGAGGGTACCGTGGCAGTCCTTTATCAGGAAGATGGTGCGCCGTACATCAATTGGTTACGTGTCACCGACTTGAACGGTGAGGAAGTCATTGCCCCTATTGATCTAGATAACGGCTCAGGTATCAGTCGCTGGGGCGGCGACTTGAGCTACAATGGCGAATCTTTTGTGGCGGTTTGGCGCAACAGCACCGGCGGTAATGAAGCCTTTAGCGAAGTTCGCTGGCTTAAGGCCACCCCCAGTACAGGCGCCATCACTGGACCCACGGTCATTGCCACCTCGGGCGATGAAAACCCCATTGGAGGTTTCTTACCCATTACGTTTGTGCATGCCGAAACCATCGGTGATGTGACCTTAGCGACCTTCACCCGCGACCTGTACGATGAGCTCTTGGAAATGACCATCGCTCGTAACTATGCGGTCATGGTCGATGGTGAGGGTGGCGTGCTTCAAGAAGGCATGCTCGAAGACCAGTTTAATTTTGGTTTTGGCTTCGAGACCAAAGTCCATCAAATCAAGGGCAGCTTTGTCCCTCTGTGGACCGTAGCGGACCTCATGCACGATGATACAAATCAACCACACCAAATCTACGGTTCCATCGTTGATCCGAGTACCACCGCCAATCCCAGTGATTATTTGCTCACTGAAGTGCTCATTGACTCAGAAGCCCGCTCCCAAATGACATTGGTGGAGCATCCTGAACACTTCGCCGTCATGGCTTGGGTGGATGAACGATCCCGTGCCCAAGACATTGCCACGGGCCGCTACGAAATGTTCTTCACCATTCTCGATAATGAATTACAGCCAGGAGAAGAGCGAAAAATCGACCACGGGGTCTTTGTGGTAGATGGCTCTCAAGTAAATGGCCAAACACTCGGCCCCAACGTGGTGCTGGTTTGGTGCGATGAGCGTAAAGGCGGAGGTTCAGTTCTAAACTCCAAGCCAGAGATTTTTATGGAAACGCTCTGGTACTGAGGCTAAAAAATTAAATCTGACTATATTTCAGCGAGATAGGGTCGTAAATGTTTTAAAAAAGGCCTTCGACAGCTGTCTTGTTCCAAGCTATAATCTGCGGCGCAGCCTCTTAACAGGAACCGATGACTTAACCTTGAAACGTTTATTTCTCTCTCTTTTCATGATGCAATGCATGGCCTGTTCGAATGACACCGGGCCCGATGTCATCACAGATCAAACGCCCCCCATCCCCTGGGATCCCATCGGCCAAAATGACACCCCGCCACCCTCCTCCCAAACAGCGGACGCTGGGTGGACATCTGTATATGCCGATGCTGGGGTGGCCCTTCGAGACGCAGGGAATGACAGCGAAACAGACGTAGATGAACCCACCGGCAGGCTTCCTGATGGTGGTGTAGATTGCAGTTTCCCCGTGGACTATGACAATGACGGCTATGTGGACCACCGTTGTGGCGGTGATGACTGCAATGACGAAAACCCCTACATCCATCCTGGCGCCAATGAAGCCTGTGACAATGATGACAATAACTGTGACGGCAATATCAACGAAGGACTAGAATGTTGGTTCTATGCCCACTCCTCTACTTCTTTGTATAAAATTGACCCATTTTTATTCACCTACGAATATGTGGTCAGTGTGCCAAGCCTGTTCGATATGGACACCACCCCAGCCCCACAGTTTAAGCTATACGGACTCACCGGGAGCGGTTGGCTTAAAACATTCGACGAGGACACTGAAACGTGGTCCACTTTAGATAACAGCCAATCATCCATCGGTGGAAACGGCTTTGCCATCGATAACTACGGCCGCGCCTTCGTCACCAAGTCTTCCAAATTGTACGAGGTCGACCTCCAAACGGGCGCCATCATTGAAGAATGGGACCTCAGTGCTTCTGGCGTCAATGTGCGCAGCAGTGGTGATTGCGTGGTCAACAAAAACAACTCCTTTTTCATGACGTCTTCGGCCAGTCCCTTAGATGATCTGATCTATGTCGACTCCAGCACCATGCAAGCAGTTCTGGTGGGCAACACTGGTTTCGACGCCATTTGGGGTCTCACTGCTGCCTTCGGCAACCTGTATGGGCTCACGTCCGCCGGAAAGTTGCTGCTCATCAATCCAGATACCGCTGAAACCGTCGAACTCTACGATTTTCCGTTGTCCTTTTATGGTGCAGCCTCAACCGCAAATCGTTAACAGGACATATCGACATGTCCTCCCCCATTCAAACCCTAACCAACGGCCTCAAGGTCGTTTTCTATCCAAGAGAAAACTACCCATTTCTTTCTGCGCAGCTTTGGGTACGTATGGGAAGCGCTTTTGAAACCACGCAAGAAGCAGGACTGGCACACTTTGTAGAACATTTGGCTTTTCGACTGGGCCCTGCCAACGAAAAACCGTACGCCACCCAAATTGACAGCGTCGCTGGCAACATGAATGCATACACCTCTCATCTGAACACTGTGTTCTTCGCCAATGTTCTTAGTGAGGATGCGCCTTTGGCCATCACAAGCTTGTTGGGCATCTTGGGACCACTGCCATTTAAAGACGACGATGTGGCAAAAGAGCGACAAGTCATTTTGGAAGAGTACGCCAAAATCATGGGCTCAACATACCAACGCAATTACGAACAACTGCTCAAAAACCTTGATGATTCTGGGGCGCATGCCCATCCGCTCATTGGTACGGTTGATAATATTTCACAGGTGAAGACGCAACAGCTGGCACAATTTCGAAACCAACATTACCACACGGGTAACTCCATTTTGCTGCTGTCAGGGGGCGTGGAGAACACAAACGAATTCATCGACTTGATACAAAGCCATACGCTCAACACGGGACAAAGTATCGCACCTTTTCCACGCAACTTCAGGCTGCATACACCGACGGCATTTGAAAGCTGCGATGGCGACACGGCGTTTGTGCACAATGTGAAATTAGTGGGTGCATATGGGAACACGGCATCTGCTTGCGCACAAATCAACCAACTCTACATCAACCGCCACCTGAAACACCCCTTACTGGCGGGCAGCCAGTTTGTTCCAGATGCACAACAAACGGCCTGGATCACAAGTGGTGCCATTCCGGAGAATAAATGCGACCCAACATCGCTCAAAGACATAGCAGAGCAAATGAATCGTCTTCATGTTCTGCAATTGACGGAGCGACAATTTCGAGCCACCCAAAAATCTTACCTGCTCAACAAACTCAAACACGAAGAGGGCATCACACACGTCTACGACCAGGGCGAAAGCCATGCATCATGGGGCGATCTTGAACTACACAACCGTCAGCGCAATTGTGTTGAGGTTTTGGACTACCATGCATACTGTAAAACCGTCACGCAGCTACAAAATCAAAAGGCCCAATGGCATGTTCAAGTTTCTGATGCTTTAGCGCCATTCCAAAAAGAGTTCACAAAGCGCTTAATCGATTTAAAACAACCGGGCCAACCTTCGGTCCCATCGATGAATATGCCTCGTAAAACAACCCCTCCCCTTGTAAGCCGAAACAGGTTAGAAAGTATTCCGCTCTACGTGCGCCAGCGGGAAGATGTAAGCACTTTTCACTGCCGCATTGCCTTTCAAGGCGGCTCCTTTTTTGAAGAACGAGACACCCAAGGTCACACCTACGTGCTTTCGCAGTTGCTTGAAAATGCAGCGACCCATGCCATCGAACATCTCGATGCCTTACCACAAGGTTTTTCGGGGGTGCACTCCTACGGTCTCGATGTCTATGGCAATCAGCGCGCGGCGCAAGAAAGTCTTTCCCATATTTTTGCACTCTTGGCTGCACCCGATTTGTCCCAAATCGCACACGAGGACATTATCAAAAAATGCACCAATACCAGCAGCAAAATCTTTTGGTACCTTAAAGATGAATTTTATTTAAAACAGATTCTCTTTGGTGAACATCCATACAGCCTGATGCCACGAGGAACGCCTAAGACGGTTGCCACGGCAAACCCTGCCAAGCTCCTACGCCATCTTCGCCAATCCGCAACCCAAAAAAATCTTGTCGTTGCATTTGCAGGGCCACAAGAACCCGAAACGGTCAATCACTGGATCCAACGAGAAGTCGCACGCCTTCCCAACGAAGACCATTCGCTTTCAGTCTCCCTCCCGGTAAAATCTCGATTCGATGGGGCAATCCACGAACTTCGCTCCCAAGGGAATCGTCGTAAAATTAGGCTGGCCTATTCGGGTCTGCCCTATGGACATGACGATCATCCATACCTCCTTTTTCTGCTTTATATTTTAAAGCGGAAAGATGGCCCCCTTTACCAAAATGTCCGAGAACAAAGCGGTCTCACCTACATGCTCGATGTCCACTCATTCATTTCTTTGGGCATGGGGTATTTTGGCGTTGTGCTCGAATGCGCCAAAGAAAATGTGACTTTAATTTTAGAAAAACTGCAAACCAGCCTTGAACAGATTCTGGCAGAGATTAAAAATGAGGCGAATTTTGCAGAATGGTTAGATGGATTCTCTAAAAAACAGCGTTTTCAAAATCAAAGTTTAAAGAGTCACTGTGCTTTGGCCTGCCACAACCATTGGTTTGGACAAGATTTTGAATTCCACGACCAAATGCTGTTGCGTATTCCCCAACTGACGCACGCACAACTGCTCGCCTATGCGCAAACGGCATTAGAGCCCGTCCCAACGGTCATTGTCGCCTAAACCAAAAGACATTTGCCCCCCAGGATTGGCCCCGGGCCCTATCCTAAGTATCTAAAATAAAGAGGTTTTTTTAAGATCTTTGATCTCCCGAGTTGCTTGACCATTTCAGGAACTCTTGGGATGCTCTTTTATCCATCCGACAGGGGGTAAAAGGCTTGAGCGAGAAAACCGAACACCCAGAAGAAAAGGTCCTAATTTACCACCCTTCAAAAGTAAGCTGGGGAACCGCTCAATTTATTGCCAAGCCACCGAATGTAGCAGCACGAGCATTCATATACCTTCTGCTGTTTTCACTGTTCAGCGGCTTAACCTACGCCTATTTTGCAGAGATACCCATTTCTACCGAAAGCCGGGGCACACTGGTCACGGCCAAACCCCCGATGCCAGTGGTCACACCGGTGGAACTCAAAGTAAAAAGCCTTCTTGTGGAAGAGGGACAAAAGGTACGAAAAGGAGATACCTTACTTGTTCCTGAAGCCGTTTTAAGTGACACCGATTATGATAACCTCCTCGTCGATACTGAGTCGCTCCAAAAAATTCTCAAAAAAGATTTCTCTACCTGCACCTCTTGCCCTCAACAAGTCCAAAACCTGATTGACGAAGGGTTTGAAGTATCCGGCACTGGAAGCATCATGGAATCGGTCGCCCCCACCATTCAACTCATGCGCAATTTAATCACCAGCTATGCTCAAGTCAAACAGCTCCCCATGACCACCAAGAGCTTACGTCGGCGCATCAATACAGCTCGCTCCAAACTCAATCAGATCAAGGCCCGTGGTGCCGCCCAAGCTTTAGCCATTCAAGTAGAACAACTTCGCGGCGAAATTGCTTCTGCAGACGCTGCCCTTAATGAAAAAACACTCCGAGTCAATTCCGAGGTAGCGCAAACCAAAAGCCGGCTGCAATCCCAGGTTGAATCTTTAAAAGTTGTCTTGGAACAAACGCGAAACCGGTCGCTGTTTGAAGCCCCCATTGATGGCATGGTGAGCAAACTGAAGATCAGCGGCCCGGGCCAATACATTCGACCTGGTGATACCCTTATGGAGCTCGTCCCACTCAACTCGCCGCTCATTGCTGAACTTTTAGTGAGCAATCAAAACATCGCCTCTATCAAGAGCGGCATGGAGGCACGTATCAAACTGGACGCATTCCCTGAACGAGATTACGGTGTGCTCAACGGTGAAGTTGCAGAAATCCCCAAAACAGCCATACAACGCCCTGGTCCACAAGGCGCCATCATCAGCGGGTACCTGGTCCGTCTCGGATTGGAGAAGCAGGCCTTTAAAAGAGGGGATAAGGATTATCCTTTTCGACTTGGTATGACGCTCACCGGTTTGGTGGTCACCCGTTACGAATCTATCTTGAGCGTTGGTGTTCGAAAGCTGCTCAACATCAAAGATGAGATGGTGGGGTACTAACTCATCATGGTTATCCGATCTAAGCTTCTCGAAGAGATCCGGGCGGAATCGCTGATCGATATTATTCCCGGCATGGACGAGCTCCTGCTCCAACATGGGCAATTACGACTGGCAGAGCCGGGAGAAATTCTCTGCGAGTCGGGCGCCCCCATCAATAAATACCTCATGCCTGTTTCCTCGTCTTTGAAAATCGCGCAACAAGAATATGCCTTGGCTGAAAGCCCCACCGGCTATATTCAAAAGTATCGTTCCATTGCTTTACGAGAGCTGCTGCAAGGCGCGCCTTACCCTTACACAGTCATTTGTGAGCAAAAAACCAATATCCTTGAATTAGACAAAGACATCTTTCTGTCTCACATGACCCAATACCCAAAGATTGAACGGTATCTCAAACTTGTCACAACCTGTGCGGGGTGCCGCTCATTTAAAGAATTCCTGGAGGAGTCGGCCTTATCCGTAGATAAAATCGTCGAGCTGTTTGCCCGTATCGAATTGGAGCCAAAGCGCCTTAACACCAATGAGACCTTAGACAACCACAAGCAATTCATCTCTTTTATAAGCAGCGGTAAAATACGAATCGAAAGCCGGCCTCAAGTCACGCCCCCTTTTTCATTGGTACTTGGTGAAGGTGCCTTTTTGGGTGGTGAAGCCTTGGTGGCCCCGTTTGAGACTTCTTATACCTTTAAAGCGGAAGAGCCCACCATAGTGCATGTGCTGCCCCTGCAATATGCCCGAGCGCTTTGCGAAACTTACAACGTCAGCGACAAACTCTTCGACGAGCCATGGATAAAAATTCAAAACCGTAACGAAAGACGATCTCAACGTAAACGTTTTACCCTCTTGCCCGGTCAGCCTCTGTCAGAAGAAGCTTTTGTAGAACTTGGCGTTGCAATTAACCCAACGGAGTTCTCCAGTTGCCTCAATGATTTTGACAGTTACGGTGCCAGCCTAAAAAATATTGCAACGCTCCACGGAATCCCCATTAATGCCAGCCGAATAGAAAGTCACTTGGTCAAAGGTCGAATCATCTCTCCCATCATGTTGGCCACCCTTCTTGAAGAAGTAGGGTTCATCACGCAAAACATTACCACCTCGGTAGACTTGCTCCCCAACCAGCACATGCCAACCCTCACCACTTTTGGGCCTCGTTTGGTCATACTGCAGACCATCAGAGCCGACGGGTCAGCAATACTCCTTGACCCTGCCAATGGGTTTATTGAAGTTGCAGCGCAAGACTTCGGGGCACATTGGGGTGGTACCATCATTGAAACCCTGCCGAATGTTTACCACGACACTCAAGAGCAGGATACGTTACAAGACAAAGAGCCCGTCTCAACGGAGGCAAGGGAAGCTTCGAGTAAAACGAAGCAATTCAGTACTTTCCTGCGCGCATTTTGGCCCTTCCGGACCCAGCTTCTCAACATACTCGGGTTGACTTTGTTAACTTTGGGTCTGGGCGTGGTTTTACCCCAGTTCGCTCAAAATATTTTAGATGAAGCACTTTCACTCCGCAATGTTCCAATGCTCATTGCCATGGGTGTGGGATTAATCCTATGCACGCTGCTCAACATCCTCGTTAGTTTTGTCAGTGGCTGGATTTCGCTGGATGTGGAAACCCGGTACAACCTCCGCATTGGGAATTTGTTCGTCAGAAAAGCCCTTTCATTGCCCGAAAAATTCTTCGCCAAACAAAAAGTAGGTGAAATTTTATCTCTTTTAAGTGAAATGGGACAAATCAGGGAGTTCTTGGGTAACAATGCCATTTCAATCCTGGTTAACCTAGCGTCCCTCGTGATCTACTCCGTCATCCTATGGATGTACTCATGGAAGATTACCATGTTGGGCTTTGGCCTGTTGATCGCGCTGCTGGTCACCGTCTTTACTTCCCGAAGAAAATTGCAACAAAATTACGAAGCGGCCTTTGAAGCCTCCAAGGAGGCGTCTTCCTTGGTGGCAGAACAGTTGGCGGCGGTCTCTTCCATTAAAGCCGCCGGGGCCGAAGAGATCATGCGAAGCCGTTGGGAGGCAGCCTTTGTCAGAGGCGTCGAATACCGTCGCCGACTGCAGCTCCAGAACACCGCCATTGGCAGTTTCGTTGGTTTTTTACAAGCCGCCACAAAAATAGGCGCTCTTTGGATCGCGGCCTCCCTTGCCGTCAAAGGCACCTTGACACCAGGGTCAGTCATGGCAGTGGTGATGTACTTAGAAAACATGACCTTTCCCATGCTCGCGCTCGCGGGTGTTTTGATCGAATACCTCAATGTTGAGATCTCCGCCCAAAAGGTCAACCGCGTGTTCGACGCAGAGTCTGAAGAACCAGCCCATACTGCTGCAGTGAAACACAGCATCCACTTACGCGGAAAAATCAAACTCGATCGGGTGAACTTTCGATACTCAGAAAAAAGTGATTGGGTCCTTAAGGATATTTCCGTTCGTATTTATCCCAAACAAGTGGTGGCTATCGTAGGTCGCAGTGGTTGCGGAAAAACCACCCTGGCGAACCTCATTGCAGGCTCCATCACGCCCACCACCGGTCGTATTTATTTCGATGACTTTGACTCAACCTTTTTATCCCTCAGCTCCCTGCGACACCAAATCGGTTATATCATGCAAGAAAACCAGCTGTTCGCGGGGAGTATCGCCGAAAATATCGCTTACCGCGATGATGCACTCGATTACCGAAAAATCGGTCAAAGCGCCAAAGAAGCCAGTGCCATCGAATTCATTGCGAAAATGCCCACCCAATTCGATTCTTATCTCGCAGAAGAGGGTATGGGATTGTCGGGCGGTCAAAAACAAAGGTTATCCATTGCCCGGACACTATACACCAACCCACGAATCTTAATTATGGATGAAGCCACCTCCGCCTTAGATGCGGAATCCGAACGGGCCATCATCGATAACATGAAACAAATCCTGCAAGGCAGAACCGCGATCATCATCGCCCACCGACTCTCCACCATCCAAAATGCAGACCGCATCTTGGT
Organism: Myxococcales bacterium; assembly: GCA_002721815.1. Lineage (GTDB taxonomy): Bacteria > Myxococcota > UBA727 > UBA727. The sequence continues at coordinate 13,774 of PBLQ01000068.1, read as the reverse complement.
GATGGACCAAGGTAATATTGTGGAGGAAGGCACCCATACCGAACTGCTCGCACGGGGTGGCTTTTATGCTGAGCTTTTTGAGAATCAGGCCAATATCGGTTAATCTCTTTGTATGGCTCGAGGGTTTCCGTGTCCGACTTAAATGAAATCGACGATAACAACCTGGTGAAGCTCGCTGCCAATGGCGACCAGCAAGCCTTCTGTGAGCTCATGAACCGTCACATGGATCGGGTGTACAACATTGCATTCCGTATGACCCGCTCCAGTTCTGATGCCGATGAGGTGGTGCAGCAAACATTTATTGCGCTGCTCAAAAAACTCAAACAATTTAAAGGTGAATCCCAATTCACCACATGGCTCACCCGTGTGGTCATCAATTACTGTTTGAACTTCATCAAAAAACGTAACCGGCAAGAAACGCCCATCGGCGCCGGGACCCCCGATGAAGACAGCTGGGAGGAAGCTGGCGAGCCCGAAGACCTTTTGCCTTGGCAACAAAACCCAGAGCAAAAACTCCAGCGCAAACAGCTTCACGAACTGCTGACAAAGGCCCTCGACCGGCTCGATGACAAATACCGCCCGGTGATCCTCTTACGTGACGTAGAGGGTCATTCTACCGCCGAAACCGCTGAATCCCTGGGAATCACCGAATCCAACGTGAAAATCAGACTCATGCGGGGCCGTACCTTGCTCAGAGCCGAATTGGGCCAGCTCATGGCTGAAAATGAACTAAGCGTCTGAATTTAAATGTTTTATTTTTCTCTCTGTCTTGTAACCAAAAAGCGACTTGCGTTGTCCAATACCTGAACACAGTATTTTAAGGATCACAAAATGACCAAAAACCCCAAAACCAATGCCAGTCAGATATTGAGCGAAGCCATTGACGGTTCAGGCACAGACATACCTGGTAACTTGGCCCAAGCACACCAAGCCATCCAACAGGTGCGCAGCCTATACAATGACTTAGCCCCTCAGCCCATGCCTCAGGCCTCTAAAGATCGTATTGTGCAGTTCATGAACGAAGCTTACGAAGCCGAGTTTGGTCTGGTCAGTAGCCCTCAACAACAAGCGGAAGGTCTGTTCCACGCTTTAAAGACCCTCAGTGGAGACAACGTGCCTCAAGTCATTGAGACATGGTCAAAATGGGCCTCCCAGCAGGCCGCTGCCCTCACCGAGGCTGAATTTGTTGGCGGTTTGCGCATCTTTCGGCGCATTGCGCGCGAGTGCAGCCTCGAAGACTTCTGTGCCACCGTTTTAGAAGGCGAAATTCCCCCGGTGACCCTCCGCGCTGACGAAATGGAAGCGCTTTGCGCGGGCAAAAGCAACGGAGAACTGGGAAAAGCCATGTTGGCAATCCCCAAGTCTGTGTTCACGAACTTAAACGATTAAAGCCAGAAGTGTCGGTCAATCATCAGGAAAGGTCGCCATTGGCGACTTTTTTTTTGGGGAGATAGACCCTTCAACATCACTATTTTAAAAAACCGTTACTCTTTTTGAACCCTATTGAAAAGGGTGATTACTCATGTCGGTCCCCCAATTGTCGACGAGGAGAACAACTGGTGGGATGCTATTTGTTTAGGTGAAGGGCATGGCAGCAAGTGCTTTACCCATTGTAACGCCGGTTGCTGGCTCAATCGCAGTTGGCTGTATGCCTTTATGAGCAACGGACGTAGCGCCATGAATACTCCAGCAGGTCGAATCATTTTTCTTCCACAAAAAAACTGGCTGATTTGTAACCCTTTTGAAATCGGCATTGTCTTAATCAGCGAGACACTTCTCGAACCCAACACCAGGAGAACATCATGAATAAAACCCTTATCAAAATCATCCTCACCTTCACTTTTATTTTCAGCGCAGGCACCATGCACGCACGCACCAAAGCGAAGGACAAAGCCAAAGCCAAAGCCAAAGCCACAAGCTCACAAGAGCTAAAAGCGCCCATGAAGTCTATTGCAAAATTTCTAAAAACAGTTCGTTACGAAACCACCGTCACTGACTCAGGCCTCGTGATTAACGCATTAGATCAAGACGATAATTTACTGACCATTTTGAATTTTGGATTCGACGGACAAAGTTTTGATATGCAGAACTTTAATGCCGATGGCGAGGAAACCTCTAGCTTAGGTCTCCAATGCGAAAATTCCGGTAGCACTTGCGTAAATACTTTAAAGGGCAAATCCGTTTTGAGCACACCCTCTGCCGAAACACAAATGTTAACCCAACAAGCCGCCGCCATTCTAAACGTGGTTATTCACGAGAACGATGACAATGAAGTTCAAGAATCTATCGATGGGATTTGCTATGCGGCAAGCATCTTCGCCGGGCTCTGGCCCATTGGAACGGCCATTGCAGGTCCAACCGCACTTGGCTGTTTGATTCACTACTCCCTCCAATAAATCCCTTGTCTATCCCTTTTCAAAGGCCACCACCGGTGGCCTTTTTTTGTGTGAATACTCATCAACGCAAACAGGGAACCTGGTGCATCGCCCAGAAACGCATCACCACCAGTGTTATAACTTCCATAGGAGGGTGGTACCTTTTGCTTTTTGTGGTGATCAGCCTTTGGATTCTTGGCTGAGTTTGCACCCGAACCTCAACGAAAAACGATAACCCACTGTTTTGTATACTCTTTCACATGGCTTTGTTCGATTGACTAAAATGCGGTGCCAAAGCTGCACCGCGTGACCCAGAGCCGGCATACAAGTATAATCTTAGAGAGATGAACAGGGAGACCAACACTCATACGCCAGCAGAGGCTTTCCCCCTGGTTCCCATGGAGCAGGCGGCGGACGAACTGTTGATCAAACGCTCTTTAAAGGGTGACTATGAGGCCTTTAATCATCTCACACGGCGTTACATGAATGCCGTTTTTAGCATCGCTGTGCGGATGCTTCGTCATCGTGAAGATGCCGAAGATGTGGTGCAACAAACCTTCTTAGCGGCCCTTGAAAATCTACATCAATTTCGTTTTGAGGCCGCGTTTTCCACCTGGCTCATTCGCATCGCCACCAACAAATGCCTCAAACTTATCAAAAAGAGGAAAAAAGCCAGTGAGGTCAAATCTCTGAATGAAGACACCGAAGAAAGCTGGGAAATGAACTCTCTTCCCGATGCGGTTTCGGCAATGGCGCAATCCCCAGAAGAACTGGTGCACAACAGCGAGATCCGAGTGATGTGGCAAAAAGCACTCTCCCAACTCAGTGAAACCTACCGACCGGTTTACATCCTACGTGACATCCAAGGTTTCTCCACGGCCGAAACCGCGGAAATGCTGCAAGTATCTGAATCTAATGTAAAAATAAGACTCATGCGCGCCCGGTTGACCCTGCAAAAGAAAATCAGCCAAGCCCTCAACAAAGGAAAGACACCGCCATGACAACAAATCTGCGAGGTTACCGTAACCAAACTGGCTTAAAGCGCTCTAACCCTTAGGCAGGAATCAGAACCCATGAATGAACACAAAACCGATCAAGAACTTCTACTTTTGGCAGAGCAGCTCGAAGGGCGCTTATCGGAACGAACGCCTGAGATTAGCCATTTGGCCCAACAAGTCAGCCAAATGAAAGAGGTGTTCAACAATCTGCCCGAAGAAAAACTATCGCAACATGCCAAACAGCGTATTTTTGCCGTTTTGCACCGCGCATTCCAACTTCGATTTAGTCCTGAAACTGCACAACAAAAAGAAACCGATTTTCAACAACTGTACCAAATACTCAAAGGCTTCACCCAAGAAAACCTAGAGAGCATTATAACTTTTTGGAAAAACTGGGCAGCCCAGGAGCAAATTGAGGCCAACGAGCGTGAGTTCATATCCACCTTACAATTCAGCGCACGGCTGGCCAATGAATGCAGCGAAGAAGAATTCTTAGGGGCATTAATTCACGATGAAGTGCCTCCTATTGAGCTTTCCGACGAGGAGCTAGACTGCTTAAATGGTGGTATTCACCGCACCAGTTTTGAACGGGTCTTCTCACCCCAGTTTCTGTCGAGCGCCTTTAAGCACGAATTTTAAATCGACACGCCCACTGATAGCGGTGTTTTTTTTGTTAAGTTAAAACTGTACTTGCTTGCGGAACATATCGTAATACTGGCCTCCCTGTGCCACAAGCTCTTGGTGGGTGCCTGATTCGACCACCATGCCCTCATCAAGGACCACAATACGATCCGCATGCATGATGGTGTTGAAACGGTGGGCGATGACCATCGTTGTCATCCCAGCGGTAAAGGTACGCATGTGGTTCATGACATTCTGTTCTGAAATGGCGTCTAAGGCCGAAGTGGCTTCGTCCATAATTAGAATCTGTGGGCGCTTATAAAACGCCCGCGCAATATTGAGCCTTTGTTTTTGACCGCCAGACAAGCCTTCGCCACTCTCAGCTAACTTGGCCAAATAGCCATCGGGCTGTTTAATGATAAAGTCATGGGCGTCAGCCCCCTTGGCCGCTTCAATCACCCGATCAAATGAAGGGTGAGGATCGCCCAGCGATATATTCTCAAAAATGGTGCCCGAAAAAATGTGGTTTTCTTGAACGATCATGGCAATGGAATCGCGCAATTTCTTCAATGGGATTTCTTTGGTGTTCACACCGTCAATATAGATATCGCCTTTCGTGGGAGCATAAAGCAAATTGAGCATGTATGCTAACGTGGTTTTTCCACACCCAGACCTTCCCACCACGGCAACCGTCTCTCCTTTTTTGATTTGTAAAGAGACACCGTTCAGAACAATGGGAGAAAGCTCACTGCCGTACTGGAAAAAGACATTGTCAAAAAAGACATCGCCCTCGAGATCACCACCAGTGGTTTTCTCTCGCAAACCGGTCACCCCCAATTTAAAGAAACTAAATTTGGCACCGGCAAGCTGTATCGTGTCTCCGTGTTTGAGCTTTGTGCGCTTCACCAAATTATTGTTCACCAAAGTACCGTTGCTGCTGTTTTGATCTTCAACAAAATAATGCGTACCTTGCCTATAGATTTTTGCGTGCAAACCGGAGACGCCTGTTTCTTTGCTCAAGTCCACATCGCAAGAGCTGTCGCGTCCCAGGGCAATGGGCGCGTCACCGATTAAAAATTCTTGGCCCTTCAAAATACCGCTGCTGCACATTAGTTCCGCCTCAAAACGAAGACCTTCACCGGGGTCAGGTTCGGTGGCGGAAGTCACCACATCATCCACCCGGCCCAATGAAACCCCGGCATCCGAAAGACTTTCCCATTGCTGGAGCAGCGACATTAACGGCCCCATAATACTGGCTGCAATGGTGTGCACAGCGATCACCTGCCCCAAGGAAAGCTGTTGGTCAAAATAGAGAAAAACAGAAATGAACAAGATAATGGCCTTGCCAATCTCAACGAAGAGTTGGTTCCCTACGCCCAACAACAAAAACAGAAAGCCACTCTTTCGCTCCAGTTGGATGGTGTCGGAATATGCGGTATTCCATCGCCACCTCGCCGCCAGTGCCCCACTGACTGATTTGATGGTTTTTAAATTTTTGAAGGTCTCAAAAACAGCGCTTTGGCTTTTACCCAGCGCTTTGTACTCATCTTTTAAATGCGTCGTTATTTTGGGCATCAAGAAGCCAATAAAACCGATATTGGCCAGTGCCACAGCCACCACAACCGCAAAAAGAAGTCCGCTGTACAGCCAGACCACCGCGCCATATACGAGAATCGAGACCAAATCCATGAGCAAGCTGAGGGTTTGGCCCGTCGCGATCTCGCGAATTTTGCTCATTTCTTGTAGGCGCGTTGTCAAATCGCCCACACGGCGCACAGCAAAGAAATTGAGTGGCAACCGAAAGACATGCCGCATAAATAGTGATGATAATTTGGCGTCGAGGACAGCGCTTAAATGACTCATCAAATACGTTCGCACGTAGTTTGTAATTCCAGAAATGATATTTAAGGCCAGAACTCCAATGGCCAAAAGATTGATGAGGGTACTGTTTCCTCCTCCCAAAAACTGGTCAAAAACCACCTGAAGAAACAGGGGCAAACCCAACCCCAACAAAAAAACCAACAAGCTCGCGAAAAACGTTTCAAGCAACAAGGGTCCCGTACCTTTGAGTAAACTCAGGTATTTTGAAAAAGAATAAGAGCTCTCTGGATACTCGTAAAACCCCTCGTTCGGCTTCAAAAGTAGGCAGCTCTTTGAATATTCTTCCATAAATTGTTCGGTGGGCACTTTCACCAAACCACGAGCGGGATCCGAACACACCACTTCCTTATCGCCCACCTCATAAACAACAATAAAGTGATATTCCATCAAGGCAATAAACGGTGGCCGTAATTTCTTTAACCCCTTGAGCCCACACATTACACCGAGCCCATCTATTCCCGTTTTTGCCGCCGCCTGCTTAACTGAAAGCATACTGGCCCCTTCACGCGTCACATGAATAATGGAGCGATAATGGGGCAAAGAAATTCGCCGACCATGAAATTTAGCGATGGTGGCCATACATGCAGCCCCACAATCCATCTCGTCATGTTGTACAACGGTGTGGTACTTCTTTTTGTGTATTTTTTTTAGCTCATCAGGGTCTGCAACAAAGTCTTTTACGGAAAGTTTTTTGGCCGGTGGTTGGCTCGGTTCCTCCCCCACTCCCGCCTTGGTGAAGGACGACTCCGCCACAACCGGGCTTTGTGTGGTTTGGGTTCCAGCGTCGACATAGTCTCCGTCGGGCGAGATGAAATGAATAAAATTGTCGATATGTTCCGTTGCAACCACTTGGGCCCAATCCGATAAAGAGAGCGCCCACAAAGAAGAGTTCACATCCAGTTGAAGGTGATGACCTTTGTCTGTCCCATCAAAAACCAGATAATCGCCGGCCACATAATGTGCCACCACTTGTGTTTCTTCTGGACTGATATGCTTTCGCAAAGTGGCCCCACCCGTTCGAACCACCATTAAATGGGCTTCTTTACTGTTGGCGTCCTCTGGATCGCGCACCGCGCCAAAAAGTGAAACGGTGCGCCGCAAGTCAGCACCTTTAAGACCACATAACGTAATGTCATTCCGTATGCGCTGGAGCTCTGGGTTGAGGGTCATTTTCCGGAGATAGTCTGCCGTGATGGTGTCTGTGTTCAGCTGCTGGAAAAACTGGTCTTTCGGTATCTTGATAACCGTTGTGCTTCCCTTAGCCTTCCAATCATATCGCCACTGCGCTTCTTTTGAAAAAAGGGTTTTGAGTTCTACCGACCGACCGCGACCCACCACCCCTTTTTGGATGGAGTGGTCTTCTGGCGCTAATAAGGCCACTTGCCCTTGGACCACCACAAACCAACAGTCTGGCACAGGTGATTGGGGAATGGCCTCACCATCACCATAAGAGATGACTTCAGCACACGCCGCCCAATGAGCAGTGACATCATCCCCATACAAACCAAAGAGTGATTTGGCGCGAATTGATTGAATCGCATCTAAAGCATTCATGGTTGTGTCTGTTTCCTCAGCTTATTTTGTTCACTGGCTAATTTGATGGCATCTAATTGAATGACTGCCTTTTTCAAGCGGTTCACGCTGTCCAAATAAGCGGATTGCGTTCGAATCTGCCCCATATAAGCATTGGCGTAGTTGAGGGAATTCACAAAACCCAAAGCCCTTTGGGTCTCCAAGGTTTTCATGAGCTCATTGGAGGTTTCGAGGCTCGCGCGCATGAGCTCGGCAATAGACACTTGCCTTTGGAGCTGCTGCCGCATGTTTTTCAACTCTGCTAAAATGGTTAAACGAGCTTGCGCTGCTTCCAGTTTCTTTTGTCGAATACGTGCTTGCGCCGATAATAATTCTGCTTTTCCCTGTTCACCTGGCGGGGTGTACGACAAAGACAAGCCAGCACTCATATCCCCCAACCCTTCCTCACCAAAATAGACCCTGTTGTAATTCGCCGCCACATACGGGCCTAAAGACATGTTTTGCGATTTTTTGATCGCGTCAAAGTCTAAGGCAGCGCTGTCCTTCGCCACTTTCGCTGCCGCCACCAAAGGGTGCTGGTTCGTAATGGCCTCTACATCTTCGGTTGCTTTTAAGATGGATTTGCTCTCAGCTTGGTAATCCATTAAATCATCGCAATTGAATTTCTTGTCTAGGTGTCGCACCACCTCGTTTCGCAGGGTGACACTCCATACGCCGGACGACTGAATTAACTGCTCTAGCGCGGTTTGAGCGCGGAGTCTGCTCTGTTCGAAGTTATTCTTTAAATCGAGAAAATTGAGATAGTCGATATAACCAATGGTCTTGGTTTCCACCTGAATCTTACCCACCTTGACGGCCTCAGCAACGGCTGGTTGTAACCGTTCCACCACCACCACTTGGCATTTGGCCACAAATACATCCGTCAGCAAAGACAGGAACTCCACACGACGACGCGCCCAATTGGCATCCAAGCCCAAAACCTGGGAGTGAGCCGTTAAAATGGCGGCGTTGGCCGTCAGGTTAGCAGGACTGGCATCGCCACCTTGTATCAAATCATACGAAAAGGTGCCTGCCACGCTGTAATTATAGCGTTCGGGTGGGGTGACCACACCTTCGAAGTAGTTCGCCAAATCCACCCCTGACTGCAATTCACCCACCCATCCATTTCGATCCGCGTAACTAAGAGTTTGGGAAATGCCACCATTCCGATCTGGCTGCGGGGAAACACTTAAAACGGCATCTGAAAGATCGGGCTTTTGGTGTGTCATGCCATAGGCATTCGCGCCGATAGAAAAAGGCGTTTGCAACTCGGTGCTTTTTTGCTGTTGCCGGAGTGCATTTTGCGAGACTGCCAAATTTTGCGCGCGCAACGTGTCATCCAGTAAAGAAGACAGCGTTTTTAACCAAGCGCTCAACGATAGGTCAGGTGCTGTTTCAACGTTTTTTTCTTCAGATTGTTTTGTGGGTATTTCGGCCCTGAGGGCTTGCCCGGTCCCCAACATTCCCAACAACAAAAAGACGCCCAAACTCGAGATCATTCCGCGCATTAAAAACCGTCCTGTCAACACATCACTGAGGGTGAGCCTACCCCATTTGTTAGGGCGGCCTCAAATGGGAGCTGCTTTAATTTTATTCCAATATTTTAGAGACATAAGCTCACCTGGCGACACGTCTGGCGCAGTCCTCCCACACCAAATTTTATTATCCTTACACTGTATTTGGGCAGTTCTTGTGTTATTAAAACAATCGAAACAGGAGTCCCCTTTGATATCTCGTTATTCCCCCTGCGCTTCCAAGGCATGCATCTGGACGTTAAACGTAATGATGAGTGCAAGCCTTCTGTTGATGGGCTGCTCAAAAAACAACAACTCCAAAGATTCTGCCGCGCTTGCTGATAGCAAAAGCGAGGCCCCCCAAGAATCCTCACCGCAGTGCTTGGCCCCTCTCACCCTCAAACCGGTAAAGACATTTACTGCGGGCGAACGGAGTTATGAATTCAAGGGCTCTGTTTTAAACGCCCTGTATAAAGATGGGGACCAAACATTTGTCATTGGTCATTTGAGTGATCTCAAAGACGCTAAAAAAGCAAACATCGCCAATCTGAAATTGTTCAGCCAATGGTTTTTGAGCAAAAAAGTAGATGCTGTGGTGGTCACCGGAGATTTAGGGGACGACCAAGAAAACATTGAAAGCAGCCTCAACGCAATCGCCGAAGTGATTCAGGTCCCCATTTTGGCCATCATCGGCAACGGCGAATGCAAAACATCATTCAATGATGCGTTGGCCAGCCTCAACCAAAAGCACCCCCACGTTATCAACATGAATCTCACACGGGTGTTCAATGCCGACGACGCATCGATTGTTTCCTTGCCCGGATATTACAACCCAACCTTTATCCACTGTACAGATGGATGCAGGTACTTCCCCTCAGATGTTGAGCGACTGGACACTTTTGTTCAACATGCGCCTCACAAATCCCGCGTGTTAATTTCCCACGGGCCACCTCGCATGTCAGGTGCGGGAGCCATCGACCGACTCTTGGGGGGTAACAACGTGGGTGACAAAGCGCTCGCCGCTTTTTTGAAAAAGAAAAACCATTTCCCTTTTGGGCTCTTCGGAAACATTCAAGAAGCCGGAGGCCGTGCATCCAATCTTGAGGGCAAAGCCATTCAACCAGAAACCTTGACCAAAGAACTCTATGTGAATGCCGGCTCCGCCAATGCGGTGCGAATGCCATTGCTCGATGGCACAGAGTCTATCGGCATGGCTGCCATCTTAACGATTGAAGGCGATAAAGCGCTTTATGAAACCAAGCGAATCCCCAATGAGCCAGCGGCCGAGTAGTCATAGCCCAGCGGCTCGATCAACCAATTAAGAAGAACAAGAAAGCATCGAGCATCCCACCCGACGACGTGCCCATTCGGGTCTCTTGGCTGCATAATCCTCATATTGAGGTTGTTCGTCGTAAGGGCGACGCATCACCTCTAACAGCTCTTTCACTTTGCTGCCATCACCTTCTTCCGCTAAATCAATGGCCAGCTGCGCCAAATAATTTCGCATCACGTACTTGGGATTGATGGCGTTCATGCTTTTTTGCCGTTCGTCATCAGAAAGACCTTCCTCGTTGACCCTTTGCCCATAAGCGGAAAGCCAATCATTCATGGCCTCTTGGTGATGACGTTCAAAGTCTTCTGGATCGTAGTAAACGTGCTTTAATTGCGCCAACCACGACGCAGGTTCGTTGACCTCTAATTTGGCCAGCGCCCTAAAAAACAAAGTCATATCGGTCTCGGTACTTTGCATGCAACGCAACAGGTTTTGAATGAGTGTTGTGTCAGCGTCACCACGATCTTGGGTGAGGCCTAATTTCTTCAAAAACATGCTTCGATGCTCTTCCTGCATCACTTGTGCGTAATGCAACAAAGCATCTTCCAAAGGTTTGACGTCCTGGATGAGCGGGTAAATGGCCTCCGCAAACCGGTGCAGATTCCAAAGTGCAATTTCTGGCTGCGCCCCGTACCGGTAACGTCGATGCTGGGCATCAGTGGTATTGGGCGTCCAATCAGGATCGTAATTTTCAAGCCAGCCGTAAGGGCCGTAGTCAATGGTCAAACCTAGCACGGACAGGTTATCCGTGTTCATGACCCCATGTACAAAGCCCACCCGCATCCAATGCACCACCATGTGCGCGGTCCGCTCACATACTTCTTTGACCCATTCTCCGTATACTTCTTTGGAAGGCGTGCCTAAGTGAGAATAAAAATTCTGAATGGTGAAATCTGCCAGCTTTTTTAAGTTATCGATTTCGTTGCGAACAGTTAAAATTTGATAATTGCCCAACCGTAAAAAAGAAGGGGCCACGCGACACACCACCGCGCCGGGTTCGGCTTTGGGGTTGCCGTCGTACATCATATCGCGCCAAACTTCTTCACCAGTGGTGACCAAGCTCAAGGCACGGGTGGTGGGTACCCCTAAATGATGCATGGCTTCGGAGCACAAAAACTCACGAATGGACGATCGCAGCACCGCACGACCATCGGCACGGCGAGAATAGGGGGTGGGCCCTGCCCCTTTGAGCTGGATCTCCCAATGCTCGCCCTTGGTGTTGAGCACTTCGCCCAGAGCAATGGCGCGGCCGTCGCCCAGCTGTCCGGCCCAATTGCCAAATTGGTGGCCGCCATAGCAGACGGCGTAAGGCTGCATGCCATCTATCATTTGATTGCCCGCAAACACTTGGGCAAATTCGTCGGATTGACATTGCTCTGAAGTAATATCGAGGAGATCGGCCACCTCTTGGGCATGGGCCATTAAACGTGGCGCCTTAACGGGCGTTGGACGCATAAACGAAAAGCACGCATTTCGCACTTGGCGCAAACGATGGGTTTGTTCAACGTCCGCGGGTAAGTCAGAAACAAACCGATTGTCGAAATTGAGGTGGCTCAAGTTATTCATGACACCACTAGAAGACATTTAAGAGCTCAGGTCAATCGATCTCCAGCGATTTGCTTTTAAATCTGATCACAAGCTGTGAAAGTTTTAAATTATGATCTGGCTTGACCAATGAGTTGATAATGATGGTGAAACCGCGGCAACAGCCAGCCTTCATTTTGGTCGACCAACCAAGGCATGGCCAACTTTGCGGGAACGGGAATCACTTGTGGTGTCCGATAAGTGCCAAAGACCACATCCCAAATGGGCGAGGTCACCCCATGGTTCATGCGTGGCTCAACGAAATGATGATAAAAATGGTGTTTGCGAAGGTAACGTCCGTAAGCGCCGATGCCTTGGTGGGTGTGCAAGCGCCAGTGTAACCACTCATAACCCAGATACATGAACCCCACACCCAAAACCCAAGCGGTTCCCACTTGAAAACCAACCACCAACCAAGAGATGGGCAACATCACTTTGACAGCGACACTCGCGATCACAATTTTCTTTTTAGCCGTGGCAAAATAGTGCCCTTTGCTGTGGTGCTGAATGTGTTCTTTCGAAAAAAAGTTGGGTCGAAATCTTGGGTGGTGACCCAGCCACCGGTGAATCACATATTCCATGAATGTCCAGGTGAACACGCCAAAAATAAAAGCCAACATGTTGGTGAGCATTATCAATCACTCCCGGAAGTGGACTGTGAATCAATCCCTGACAAACGATCAAACGCTAATTCGATCTCGGTGTCAGAAATGCCCCAGCCCCTTAAAAAGGTTTTGGTTAAAGAAGAACTGATGCCAGTGACATCGAAAATATGGGGTGCACGGCTGTGAAGTTTACGAAGCTGTAAGGCACCCTGTAAACCGGCAAACAAAGCGAGCGTCATTTGGGACACCTGCGGTTGTGATATCATCTGAGAATTGTGTGAGCCCATCAATTCAGCGACGGCTTCGTGAAGCGGACCAAGGACGTCGAGCATGGCGGCCACTGCGGGCCCGGCGGTTTCATCAGACGCAAGCAACTCTTTGGGGTCGGCCATCATCACGGCCAAAAGGCCAAAACGGTGAGGGGCCTCCATGGCAAAATTTTGATAGGTTTGAATGGCCAGTAAAATTTGCAGCAAAGGATCTTTAGGGGCCCTGGCCGTTTGCGCTTCGATGTTGGTTTTGAGTTCTTCTAAAATGCGCACCACCAAAGCGCTGATCAACGCATCTTTGGAGCTGAAATACCGGTACAAAGCCCCCGGGGTGTAATCCACCTCTTTGGCCAGCCGGTGCATGGAAAAGCCCTCCCAACCGTGAGCCACCACCAAGTCCATGGCGTTTTCCAAGATGAGCTCGAGATTTTTGGCCCGGCGGCGCATGCGAGGGGTAGGAATGAGGCTCTCGTAAATCATAACCATTTTGTAAACAGTGTTTACGGTTTTGTCAACGGGGGTGTTCCCAAATGATTTTTCTTCATAATTTCAGATGTTTGTATTTCTTGAGGCATGCTGCGCCCACGTTTGGCAGTCCTGTAGGGCGCTATGTGTCTGATGCCGCAGTGGTAAACCTCAAGTCCAGATCACCACGGTCCACAGACCCAAAACCTCACCACATGCACTGCGCCCCACCCGCAAAAAGTAATGCTCCACGTCTGCATCCGCACCGAAATGTACAAAAATGACATCGGTCAGATGAAGATCGAAAATGGCTTCCACCGAATCCAAGGCAGCTTGGGCAGCTGCAGGGTTGGCAGCATATTCAATGGGCCCTTCCAAATAAAACCCCCAATCGTCTGCCCTGATTTCGCCTTCGGTGGCCGCGCCCACTTGTGCAAACAGAGCGCGCAACTCATCGAGGGTGATGGCCCCGGACTGGGCGCTGCTTGCTTCAAAATTCGTCCACTCGCTGTCGGACTCGCCCTGCACCACCACCAGGTCAGTCATGTGCGGTGCCA
>PBLQ01000067.1 GCA_002721815.1 Myxococcales bacterium | reverse complement strand
AGGCTTTATGTCGCGCGGTGAACGCAGGACTTTTGGTGGTTGCAAGTGGTCACCGACCGGTGCCCCCGCAAGAAAAAGAAGTTGAGTTTTCGCTCGCAACGCCCGGGGCCATGGCGTCGTCCCGCTATTTCAGTTCTCTGTTCCACCACGCGTCGAACGACTTACTTGGGGGTGTGACCACTACCGATTTGATTCGCTCCACTGCGACCTTGCCGGCGCAGACGCTGGGTTTGAGTGACCGCGGCTGTTTGTCCTTAGGGCAACGCGCTGATGTGATGCTGTTTTGTCCACAATCGCCTTGGACGGCCAATGAGCAGCCCACATATGGAAGCCTCAACAATACACCAAACCTCGACACCACAGGTGAAGGGGCGGTGCAGGCCACATTGGCCAGAGGTGCCTGGGCATTTATGAATTCCGCTTTTGAAAAGAGGCTTAGATGACATACCCGAACTATACCCGAACGACCCCCTCCAATGCGCCTGCGGCTTTGGTTTTAGCTGATGGCAAAGTTTTCGAAGGCAAAGCCATCGGTACCCTGGGCCAAGAAACACCAGGAGAAGTGGTTTTTCAAACTTCGATGACGGGGTATCCTGAGTTACTTACAGACCCATCTTACCACGGGCAGTTGTTGACTTTCACCTACCCTGAAATTGGCAACTATGGGGTCCAGAAAATGGACTTTGAAGCCGCTGCGATTCATTCGGCTGGGGTGATATGTCGTCATTTCTCCTCCATTGATTCCAACTGGCGTTCGGATGTGAATTTGAATGATTGGCTCATTCAAGAAAAGAAATCCGGCATCACTGATATCGATACACGTTCACTGGTGCGGCATCTGCGTACCGCGGGAAGCACCATGGGAATTCTCAGCACAGATCCTAATTACGACGTCAAAGAGCTTTGGGAGAAGGCCAAAGCGTTGCCGACCATGGCAGGGCAGGATTTGGCTCAAAAGGTCACTTGTCAGGAACCCTATGACTTTTCCGAAGGGCTTTTAGACCTAGATGGTACGCCATTACCGAGCAAGCGGCCCGCAAAATGGCACGTGGTGGCCGTGGACTTTGGAATTAAGAAGAATATTTTACGTTTGCTGGTGCATCACGGATGCAAAGTGACTGTGGTTCCTGCCCACGCCAAAGCTTCAGACATTTTCGATTTAAAACCAGATGGTGTGTTTTTATCGAATGGACCAGGAGATCCATCCACCATGACTTACGCTGTGGAAACGGTGAAGTCCCTGGTGGGCCGCACGCCTATTTTTGGTATTTGTATGGGCCACCAGATTTTGTCTCAAGCATTGGGTGGACGGACTTACAAAATGCTCTTCGGTCATCGTGGGGCCAACCAGCCGGTGAGTCACAATGGGCGTGTTTTGATCACCAGTCAAAATCATGGGTTTGCTTTGGATTTGGACAGTCTGCAAAATCCGGACATCGAGCACAGCCAGATCAATATTTCTGATAATACCTCTGAGGGCATTACCTTTTGGAACCAAAACGTCTTTAGTGTGCAGTACCATCCCGAAGGGGCACCCGGTCCACACGATGCCTGCGAGCACTTTGAGCGTTTTGTGGAATTGATGGCTTCCTTTCATGGCAGCGCCGCCAAAATAGAGAGTGCTTCGGTCCAAATCGCCGCCAATTGAGCCGTTTTTAGGCGAAAAGAGCATCCAAATATTTGAAAAATTTACGTTTCAATGGGAATGTATGAGCTGTTGAATCAACATTTGGAGAGTCATGTCCGCCCCCATTATTGCCAACAAATATGCATTGCTGAAGAAGCTCGCTTCAGGGGGCATGGCCGAAGTTTTTTTGGCCAAACAAATCGGCTTGGATGGTTTCGAAAAACTGGTGGTTCTCAAGCGTATTTTGCCGCATTTGTCCGAAGATGAAGAGTTTGTTCGGATGTTTCTGGATGAAGCCCGAACGGCCGCAGATTTGCGGCATCCCAACGTGGTGAATGTTTTTGAGGTGGGTGAAGACGAGGGTACCTATTTTATCGCCATGGAATTTCTGGCCGGTAAGGATATTCGACGCACCCAACGAAGGGCGGAGCGCATTGGCCAAGATGTGCCTTTACAGCATGCTTTACAAATCATCATCGATACAGCCAATGGCCTCCATTATGCCCACCAAAAGGCGGACTTAAGAGGCAATCCCTTGGGCATTGTTCACCGTGATGTCTCGCCCCAGAACATCATCGTCACCTATGACGGTACTGCCAAAATTGTGGATTTTGGTATCGCTAAGGCTGCTTCTTCCACGAACCATACTGCCAGCGGGGTGCTAAAAGGCAAATATGCTTACATGTCGCCAGAGCAAGCGGCTGCCCATCCCATCGACCACCGTACCGACCTGTTTGCTCTGGGCGTCGTGGCTTATGAGCTGGTGACCATGCGTCGCCTATTTAAACGGGAAAATGAAGTGGGAACCCTCAATGCGATTATCGAGTGCAAGGTGCCACCTCCCAGTGATTGGGCCCCGCATCTTCCTAGGGAACTCGACGAGATTTTATTGAAGGCGCTGAGTCCGCGTCCAGAACGTAGGTTCGATACATGCCAAGATTTTGCTTTTGCCCTCGAGGAATTTTTGTCCGAACAAAGATTGGTGCATTCTCAGGCGCGTGTGGGCCAATTCATGCAAAAGATTTTTCGTGATGTGATCGCAGAAGAAAAAGAAGCCGATTACAGCCTGGAAGACTCTATCCCAAGTATTTTAAAAACGCCCAGTGTCTCCAAATGGGGGTCAGTCACAGGAAAAGGGCCCTCGTTTGCGAAAGCTGCGCATTCGAGTGTGCCGAACTCTGACGACGTTACAGAACGCATGGGCGCAGAGGGCGTCCCCGGTATGGGTACCTTAGCGGAAGTCGACCCCCAAGCCAAGACGGCACTCACCCGGAGCGTGGTGAACCAAACCACCACCATGCCGTCTGCACCTGATGTCACCCATATGGACACCCTTCTCAACTCGCCCCGAGCCAAGAGGGTGGGGTCGAGTATCGGTATTTTGGTGGGTGGTATTCTGGTCGGGCTGTTGGCGTTTTTCCTACAGGGCGACGGCATCCAAAAAGGTGACTTGCTGGTGAAATCTTCTCCGGAAGGGGCCACGGTGTACGTCAATGGCAAAGAGGCGTCTCAGCCCAGCCCAGCTTTGGTGCGCGACCTGGACACCGCCGTCATTCACGAGGTGACCGTGTCCATGCCTGGATTTAACACCGAGAGTCGGCAAGTGAAGTTTGCGGAAGACCAACAACGCAAAACCTTGCAGGTCCAAATGAGTGCCGAGAAAAAACCGGTGCAGCTGACGGTTAAATCAACTCCCACCGGTGCTCTGGTCCGCGACAGTGCAGGAACCGTCTTGGGCAAAACGCCCCACCGTTTCGAAACAGTTTTTGTGGGCGACGACGTTTCCTTTTACGTTGAAAAACCGGGTCACAAAAAAATCACTCGTAAAGTCACGCTCGACAAAGATACGGTCCTCAACCTCACCCTTGAAACCATTGCTGCTGCCGCAGACACTGAAAGTACTGCCCCCACAAAAAAAACTGTGGTGAAGAAAAAGAAAGGGCGGTTGAAGGTCAAGGTGAAAACTTGGGCCTATATCTATCTGAATGGGCGTAAGGTGGGTGAGACGCCCATACAGCCCATGCCTTTGGCGCCCGGGTCTTACACGGTCAAATTAGAAAATCCCCAGTTGGGCAAATCCGTTGTGAAAAAAATCCAAATCAAAAGCGGACAAGATTTGATGATCCGTGAAAATTGGTAAACTCCAAAATTACAGTGACTTAGCGGTTTTTGCCCCCGGAAATTAGGCGCAACTTTCTAATTCTTGGTCCGATAACCTTTAACGTCGACCCACAGTTGGGTTAGGCTTTGGGAAACAGAGGTTTGGCTATGAAACAGTTGGGTGTTCATCTACATTTAGAACTTTGGGAATGTTGCGACAACGTGCTCAACGAGCCACAGACCGTCCTCGACGCTTTGGCCTCCGCTGCGGTGAAAGCCAACTGCACGGTCGTCGAAAAGGTCATTCACCAGTTCAGCCCACAGGGGGTCAGTGGTGTGGTGGTACTCGCCGAATCTCATATTTCCGTTCATACTTGGCCAGAGCTGGGTTATGCCGCCCTAGATGTCTTTACCTGTGGCGACCAATGCATGCCCGAAAAGGCCGCGGAGCACCTGATCGAAGCATTTTCTGCAAATAAATCAACGGTTAAGCGCTTCGCCCGGGGTATCCCCGAGCCCGCGGTACAGGCCATGCCGCAGATCGCCAAAGTCTCTTAACGCACCTGCTTGTATTCCTCGCAAGAAGCCCCTAGACGATCCCAAAAACCGTCCATTTGTGACGAAACAGAGGAAGACTCATGAAAAGTCTGGTTTGTGTGGGCGCCCAATGGGGTGATGAAGGCAAAGGAAAATTAGTCGATATCCTGGCAGAGAATGCCCACGTGGTGGTTCGCTTCCAAGGTGGCAACAATGCGGGACACACCCTCGTGGTGGATGGCGTTCAGACCATCTTGCATTTGGTGCCATCCGGTATCCTCCACGAAAACACCACTTGCGCCATCGGTAATGGCGTCGTGGTCGACCCTGAAGTCCTCGTCCAAGAGGTCGAAATGTTACAAGCGCGTGGTAAGCTTGACGACATGTCTCGCCTTGTTGTCTCTCCAATGTGTCACGTGATCATGCCATGGCACAAACGCCTCGACGCTGCTCGTGAGCAAGCCAGTGGCTCCCACAAGATCGGGACCACCCGTAGAGGCATCGGCCCCACTTATGAAGACAAGGCCGCCCGTCGTGGCATTCGCATGTACGAATTCATTCAACCACAGCGGTTGACCGAACGAATTCGCACGGGTGTCATGATGGCGAACTCCATGCTAGAAGCTTTGGGTGACGAACCTTATTTGGGCGTTGAAATTGAAGAGATGATTCAACGTTGCCACAAACTCGGCGAAGAGATTGCGCCTTTGCTGGGCGATGTCGGTGAACTCATTGTTCAAATAGGTGAGAGCGGCGGACGTGTTTTGTTTGAAGGGGCGCAAGGCGCCTTACTCGACGTGGACCATGGTACCTATCCTTATGTGACCTCCTCCAACTGTGCGGCGGCCCAAGCGGCATTGGGCAGTGGCGTGGGGCCGGCGTGGGCCAGCGAGGTTCTCGGTGTGACCAAAGCATATACCACGCGCGTGGGCGAAGGCCCATTCCCCTCAGAGCTACACACGGCAGTGGGTGAGCAGCTGCGCGAGTTGGGTGGCGAATTTGGTGCGACCACCGGACGCCCCAGACGTTGCGGTTGGCTCGATCTGGTCGCCCTGCGACATGCCATTCGGATCAACGGCGTTACGCAACTGGCAGTGACCAAACTCGACGTGTTGTCCAAACTCTCAGAATACCAAGTGTGCGAAGCGTACGAATTGCCCGATGGGACACGAATTGACCGATTCCCTTATGACCCCTTGGTCTTGGAGCAGGTCAAACCGGTGCTCAAAGCATTTGTGGGGATGGATGATTTGCCATCAACGCTCAACAAATTCGAAGACTTGCCCGGGTCGGCCCAATCTTTCGTGGCTTATTTGCAAGAGCAGTTAGGTGTGCCCGTGACGATTATCAGTGTTGGCCCACAACGTGGAGAAGAGTTGATTTTGGATGCCGCTTTGGTGCCGAACCACCAGTCTGTTGCGGTGGCAACTGCTCGAGGCGCTCAAGCTTAATTTGGCCGGTCATCGCTGATGGGTCCCGGCTCAAACCGGTGAGCGCCACCGGTTCAATCTGGTTGTGAAGATCGATGGCTGCGGGAACGGCAACCTCTACTTTGAAATAGTTGGGCGTGTATCCTGAGAAGACCAGTCCGCCTTCTTGGGCAGGCCGGGAACTTTCAAAAAGTACAGGGACCGTCTGGTTTAAACAGGCCTCAAAAGCTTGGCGTTTCATCACTTGCCCAAGCCCGTGGAGCTGTTGACTTCGGGCCTTTTGCACGGGACCAGGAACCCGATGAGGCAACCGTGCCGCACGCGTACCTTCACGCGGTGAATAGGTGAAAATGTGCATGTGCTGGAAAGCCATTTCCTTCGCGAACTTAAAAGTGGCTTCCCATTCTTCTTCTGTCTCTCCGGGAAAGCCCACAATGATGTCTGTGGTGATGTTCATGCTGGGAACGGTCGCTCTGGCTTGCGTCACCAGTTCTTTGTAACGTTCGGTGCTGCACCGACGGGACATGCGTTTCAGGACGCTGTTGCAGCCACTTTGTAACGGCAAGTGGATGTGAGGCATCAAACGTTCATTGGTCCATAAAGTAAAGAAGTCATTTGGCAGGTCCCACGGTTCCACCGACGCCAACCGCAGGCGAGGGAGCGCGGTATCGTTGAGTATGGCACGAATTAAATCCGATAGGGTTTGCCCCAAATCGGCCCCATAACCACCCACGTGCACCCCGGTGAGTACGGCTTCTTGTACGCCCTCTGCCACCAGGTGGTTAATCTCTTCAACGATATCGGAAATGGTTCGGCTTTTTTCGTCACCGCGCACCACAGTCACAATGCAGAAGGAGCACTTGTTACGACAGCCGTCTTGGACCTTGATAAAGGACCGGGTTCGCCCCCGACGAAACAAGGGCACGGCATCAGGCTCCACCGCACGTTTGGGCATGTCTTGGGTGCGCAGACCTCTTTGAATTAAAGAGACCAATTCGTCTTTTTGATCATTGGGAATCACCAGGTCCACGCCCAATCCTTCGGCGAGTTTTTCGGGGGCCAAGGTGGCGTAACAACCGGTGGCCACCAATCTGGTTTCGGGATTGTATTTTTGAACGCGTTTCAGCCAATTGCGATATTTGCGGCCTGCTTCAGCGGTGACCGCGCAAGTATTAAGGACCACCACATCCGCATCCTGGACATTGCCCACCAATTCATCCCCTTGGGCTTGGAATTGACGGCCCCAAGTGGCAATTTCGGCTTCATTGAGCCTGCAGCCCAACATTTCCAGGTGAACGCGCACGAATTTCTCCTCAAAAACTATTTATTTTGAATGGTTCAGACATCATAGATCGTTGAAAGTTTGAGACAACACTTAAAAGTAAGCTTTTTGTCCGGCTCGGCTTTGTGCTATGACAAATGGGCAGATTCCTCGGGAGGAAAAATGGTTCGATTTTGGGTGGTTGGGATGCTTTTACTGGCTGGGCCAGCCTTCATGCCCGCGCCTGCGGCAGCACAAGCAGTGGCAGCGGATGGCAAGGCTAAAGCGAAAGCGCTCTACAAAGAGGGCAAAAAACTCGTCAAACAAAAGAAGTTCATGGAAGCTTCGGCCAAGTTCGCGGCGGCCTTCGAAGCGGACCCCTCGTATCCGAAGTCTTTGTACCGAGAAGCCTACTGTTACCGAAAAGCCAAAAAGTACGATTTGGCGGCGGCGAAATACAAAGAGTTCATCACCAAAGACCCTAGCAACCCAGACGGTCATTTTGGGTTGGCCGAAACTTACCGCAAGGCTGGCAAAAAGACCGAAGCCATCAACTCTTATAAGAAGTACCTGGTGAACGAAAAACGCGCCAAAGAAACAAAATGGGTCAAAAGGGCACAAAAACTGGTGTTGGATTTGGGGGGCAGTTTGCAAGGTGTGACCTTGGGATTGCCTGACGCAAAATTAGACCCTGCGACGTCGTCCGCGTCCGCCAAGAAAAAACCAGCCCAAAAGCCCGCCAAGAAAAAGGTGGTCTACATGTCGGCCATGTCCGAGGAAGAAGTGCTGTCCATGGGCGAAGAGAAAATGGCTGCAGGCGATTACAAGAAGGCCGCTGAAGCTTTCTCCACCGCATTTGCCAAAAACCCCTCTTTGCTTCGCGCGCTGTTCAATAAAGGGATTGCCCTGCAAAAAGCAGGTAAGTTTTTAAATGCGCGCACCACTTTTGAAGCATATGACAAAAAGTTTCCCAATGACCCTGACACCATCTATCAGTTAGCTGAAACGGAGCGATTGATGGGCAACACCGAACGGGCTGGGTCATTGTTTCAACGCTACCTCAAACTCGAAGGGCGCCCCAATCGGGCCAAACAGGTGAACCGCGCGCGTCTCATGACCAAAGAATTGTTGGGCGCACAAGACGAAGGACAAGCCTCACGTGCCGCCGCGGCGGTGAAGCAAACCGCAGATTCTCCCTTGTTAGGCCAAGCGCTTTTGGCTCAAAACTTTTTATCCCAAGCGGCTCTGGCTGCGGAGCGCAAAGATCGTAGCATGGCCATGCATCTCATGGCTTTGGCGGTGTCATATGCACCCACCGAACCTGCCGTGCACGAAAAAAGAGGTAAAATTCTCATTGCAATGAACAATGCTCGGGACGCAGAAAACGCGTTTCAAACGGCCATCACCTATGTAGATAAAGAAAAAGATAAGAAGCGAATTCGAAAATGGATCAACAAAGCCCGTCGAGAAGGTCACTCTGAAGCCACTGACAAGCAAAGCGTCTCCCAAGAAGAGGCAGAAACGGCCCGTACGCTGTTTGCCCAGGCCGAAGAGAAGTGGGCCGCCGGCGACACCCAAGGGGCCTTGGAGGGCTTTCGTCAAGCCACCCAATACGATCCCAACTGGGGCAAAAGCTACATCCGATTGGCAGAATGCTTGTTAGATCGGGATGAAAATGCAGACGCCTTGACTGTTTTTCGCCAGGCCAACCTGGTGGACCCTCAAAACGAAACCGTGGTGTGGGGCATGGCCATGGCCGCTGACGGCTTGGGCGACAAGCCCTTGGCCAATGATTACTTCCGCTTGTACTTGCAACTGCCCAGCGATACCACCGTTGAAAGCCGGGTGAGGGTGGCCGAGCAGCGTCTGGTGGAGCCACTGTATTAGCCATGCGCGTCCCAAAGGCAATTCTAGGGCTTTTATTGGGGATCGGTTTGGCTGGTGGTCTCATGTCCGGATGCGATTCCGCCTGTAAAGACATCGACCACACCGCTATAAATCCACAGTGCCAAACCTTCACGGGCTTTGAGCCGGTACATTTCGACAGTGCCAAGCAATTTGAGACCTTTCTGATTCATCGCTGCGAAGCGCCGGCGGAGGCTCAGGATGATATTTTGGCTGAGGTTGATTTTTCTCAAGAAGTGGTCATGTGCGCCTCAGGGCCTCTCAATGACCCCGAATTGGGTTGTTTGCGCTCCCGCGAGGTCTCGAGTGTGGCTTCCTGTATCGATGGCGTTCAGTTCATTTATGAAGACATGCCCAAAGAAAATGCAGCCTTTTGTACCACCCAAATGTGGTTTATCTGCGAGCGATTGCCTCGGGATGAAGCCAGGGCGGCCTGGGGGCCACTGCTAGGACCAGAAACTATAGGTTTTTGAACCACTTGACGCCCTTTCGTTAAGCTTTTAGGCCTGTGCTCTGATTTTCTTAGGAGTTGGGCCGATCGATGGCTAAAACTGGTACCTTCCTGTCTCACAGCCTGCGCGTTGCGCTGATGGCGGTGGTTTGCGCCTTTGTCGGGTTATGGGTCCCCCAAACGGCGCTGGCAGAGACCGAAGCGCCCGAACCAGCAGAGCGCGCCATTGGGGAAGGCCGGGTCACTGCGGAGCAACCGCGTCCAGGCGTGGTTTATGAAGTGGTGGTTCAAGGTGCGATGAAGACCGAGCCCGATGCGGTGTTGATCAAGCTCCGTTCGAAACCCGATACCATTCTCTCAACAGAGGTCCTCCGCGCCGATGTCTTGCGTTTGTATGAGATGGGTTTGTTCCAAGACATCTCGGTCATTCGTGATGAGGGGCCCAACGGCAGTATCGTATTAACCTTTAAGCTGGTTGAAAAACCCTCGGTCAACACTGTCACGGTGGAAGGCAACGACAAGATCAGCGAAGAGGATATCCTCGCCGAAGTGGACATCAAAACCTACCAAGTGGTGGATGTCCCCAAAGTTAAAAATAACCTCGACAAAATTAAGAAGCTGTATATCGACAAGGGTTATTTCCTGGCTGAGGTGACGTATCGCATCGAGGCGGCCACCCGTTCCCAATCTGAAGATGCAGCAGATATGCCCTATGGCGAAGATGAAATGGCGGTTCGCAACCCGGTGATTCGCGTGGTGGAAGAAAACCGCCCCAAAGAACACCTGCGTGACGTGGTGTTTGTGGTCAATGAAAATGCCAAAGTTAAAGTGGAAGAAATCCAGTTTACCGGGAACGCCAACTTAGGCGCTGATGAAATCAAGGCATTCATGCCCACCAAAGAAAACCACCCTCTGGGGGTCTTTACCGAATGGGGAACATATAAAGAAGAAGCTTTTGATATGGACATTATGGCCATCGAGGCCGTGTATCAGGATAAAGGCTTTATGAACGTCAAGGTGGGTAACCCCCGCGTGCTCTTGTCGCCGGACAAAACCCGCTTGTCTTTGCACATCCCTATTCAGGAAGGGGAACAGTTCTATCTGGAAGGCTACGGCGTGGCGGGCGACCTGGTGGTGGAAGATAAAAAAGAACTTAAAGCGAAGCGTGAGTCTAACCCCGACCAAATCTATTTCGTAAAAGAACAGCTGCTCAAACGCACCCAAGCCAAGGCGGGTGATTTGTTTGCACGATCAAAAAAAGGGCAGGACGTCATGGCCATTGCAGACGCCTACCGCGATGTGGGCTATGCCTATGTGAATGTGGCCCCACAAATCTTGCCGGGAGAAAAAGAGAAGCACATCAAAATGACCCTAATGGTGGATTCCGGGCCGCGGGTGACCATCGAGCGTATCGATATTGCAGGCAACTTGAAAACACAGGATAAAGTTATTCGGCGTGAACTGCGCGTTTACGAAGGGGAACTTTACTCGGCTTCCCTGCTCAAGCTGAGTGAACAACGGGTGAATGCCTTGGGCTTTTTCGAAACGGTGGAGGTTCAAACCAAGCCCGGTTCCCAAGGCGACCGCATGAACATCGAGCTGCGAGTGAAAGAACGGCCCACGGGCACTTTCCAGCTGGGTGCGGGTTTCTCAAACGTGGAAAACATTATTGTCACCGGGCAAGTTTCTCAAAACAACTTTCTAGGTCGAGGCCAAACCCTCAGTGCATCGCTCCAGTGGTCGGCGTTTCGGCGGGTTTTCGACCTTAGGTTTGTGGACCCCAACTTCATGTACGTGGGCCAGGCACCTATCACATTTGCATTCACAGCTTACAACACGCAGCGCTTCATGGTGGGCTTTGCGCGGAACAGCAGCGGGGGCGATTTAACCCTGGGGTATCCCATCGGGCGGGCCTTCGGTGCCGGCAAGGTGTCTCGGCAATGGTTTCAAGACAGCCATCCCATGGTTCGTGCCTATATCCCCGACCCGGACAATCTGCGACTGTTTGGCACCTATAATGCCGAGCGCGTACAGATTGAAGAGCAAAGCTTCGACGTGACCCTTTTGGGATTGCAGTCTGAAATCCCCCGATACACCACCTCCAACAAACTCGCTTTGCAAATGGACCAACGGAACAACCGCATGTTCCCATCGGCGGGGTACTTCTTCCAGCTGCAAACTGAAGTGGCGTCTCCGTACTTGGGTTCCTCGCTCATGCCAGGGTTTGAGAAAAGTATGGCAGAGGTTTTTAACCCCTTGGTACCGTCGGGAGAGCCTTTGTCCACACAGGGGCTACCCAATGTTTTTCAGCGACACTCTTTGGATGCACGGATTTACTTTAATCTCGATTCCTTTTTCCCATTGAAAAACGTGGTATTCAAATCGAGTATGAATTGGGGCATGTTGAATACCCAAGACCGCACACTCGTGTTCGAAAACTACTTTTTGGGGGGATTTAATACCATTCGCGGTTATTTCATTCGATCCATTGGGCCGGTGGAGCAGGTAGGTGGATTGGACCCAGATGATGCTCTGGTGGACTTCAACATGGGTGGCAACAAGCAGTTCATCAGCAACAATGAGATCGAATTCCCCATTTTGACCCAAGTGGGAATTCGTGGGGTTCTTTTTTACGACATGGGCAATACCTTCGCGGCTGGGGAGAACTTCTTTTATTGGGGCCAGGAGCCTCATGAAGCCAATAAAAATGCGGTTTTTGACCCCATCCGGGATTTGCCCTATGGCCTCTACCGCGCGGCTGGAGTGGGAATTCGCTGGTTTTCCCCCATTGGCCCCTTGCGTTTCGAATGGGGCTTTCCGCTCACCCCAAGGCCCGTGGGCACCCGGGGTTTTGTGGCCGGTGACCGACCGGTGCTGTTTGAATTCAACATCGGAAATTCCTTTTAATGGGGTTTTCAACCACGATTTCGCTCCAAAGGCCTTGATCTTAATGATTCTTTCCGGCATGACCGAAATCCGAAGGCGAGGTAGCTCAGGTGGTTAGAGCGACGGTCTCATAATCCGTAGGTCGAGGGTTCGAGTCCCTCCTTCGCCACCATGGCGGCCCCAGTGGCCGTCTTTTTTTTTGTCTGCTAAACAATCAGGGGTTGTCTGAAAGGATCCTATGGGTTTTGGCTTGATGAAAATCTGGGTGGCAGTAGGGATGATGGCGTTGATGGCGGGCTGTCCGGCCGAAGACGAACCCAAGTCCCGGTTTCCCCAAATCGATGTGAAGCAGAAACGAGCCACGTTGACGCCCCCGGCACTTCCACCAGGAACGCCCTCGGCGCCCGACCCATGGTGGGACGCGGGCTATCCTGAACTCCAGTGGGGGGATGGTGGTTTTTTGTTTCCCATCAACGTTGTAGATGCAGGTACCTTTGTGTCCCAGCTCGACCCCG
Organism: Myxococcales bacterium; assembly: GCA_002721815.1. GTDB lineage: Bacteria > Myxococcota > UBA727 > UBA727. The sequence goes on along the minus strand of PBLQ01000067.1, from coordinate 6,243 downwards.
ATGCGCCCATGCCTAATTTCTCGTTGGTGGATAAAAACCCCCAGTCTCCTGATATCGGTGAGTACTTTTCGCCGCGGTATTTTATCAGTCGGGTATCGGCGTGGTATTTTAGTCACGCCACCTGAGGCTACTGCCGAGGTCAGTTTGACCTCCTCAATCAAATGTACCAAGAACTAACGGCCGAGTTGCCGCAGTCTGGGTTCTTTTTCAGTGGCGTCAATGAGGCAGGGTACGACAACTTTGACAACGTGACCAATGCCGCCAGCACCCAACCTTGGATTCAAGACACCGATGAAGACGATGTGTGGCACAGCTGGGAGGTCGCCTATCGGGATGTGGTGATTATCGATGGGGAGAACAAGCGGCGTGCGGTGTTCAATCTCACCACCCACACTTTGTACTTGCCTGACAATTACGAGCACATGAAAAACACCATTCGCCATTTAATCCTTTACGACACGTTGCCACCTGAGCCAGAACCAGAAGCCACCGACGCTGGCCCCGGCGCCACGGATGCCGGCGAGGGCGTCACCAACGCCAATAGTGATGGTTGGCAGGGTCCATTCTAATGCGGCCCAAAGGGTTTTAGGCTTGCCATTCCATTAAGGTAGGTTAGAGTTGCGGCGAAACGGGGGAAAACACCATGCTGATTCGTTCATGTTTATTGCTCATTCTGTCATTGGCTGCGTTTGCTTGTCTGCAACCGGCAGGGAGTTTGCCTGGCGCAGGTGAAGTGACCGACGTGTCAAATAGCGGCGGCTCACAAGACGCAGGCACCGCCCAAAACACCCCCAATGATGGCGAAGAAGGCGGCCCTTGCTACGGCAACAACACCTGTAACGCGGGACTCACCTGTTTGTCGGGCATTTGCGTGAATGCCAATGGTGTGGATGGTTCCGGCGATGGCAGTACCGATGGCAGCACGGACGGGCCGAGCGATGGCACCAGCAGCGGGTCCACCGACGGAACGGCTGACGGGAGCACCGATGGCGACGGTAATGGGGGTGGCACGGGCAACACCCTCCTCACCACAGATGGCGGTGTCTTTGATGGGGCAATTGATGGCAGCGGTGAATATGAAACCGGCCTGCCTGTCGCGGACGGCGGGGTGCCCATTGACGCTGCTTTATCCCTGCAACTGAACTGGAACGTGAATGTGGATGACCTGGATTTGTACTTCTACCGGGCCGATGGCGATATCTGTAAACGCGAAGACTCTTGCTATTGGATGTCTTGCGTGGACGAAGATGTGGATGTGGGGCCAGACTGGGACGAAGATGGCGTTTACGGGACTGCGGGTGACCCCCGCATGTTGACTGACGATCTTTGTGGGTATGGCCCAGAACATATTTACTTGGAGCAGCCTGCCGATGATGGGGCCTACATCATCGCGGTTCATTTCTTTGGGAGTGCGGCCTGCGAAAACAATGCGCCGGCGCAAAGCACGATGGCCACCGTGAATGTTTTGGTGAATGATGAGGTGGCCCAAACCTTCACTCGGACCTTGTACACCAAAGACGACCGATGGGATGTGGCCAAAATCCTTTGGAACAATGGTGAGCCAAGCATCATCCCCATCAATGAGTACGAGAGCGATTGGCGTTGTGATTTTGCCGCCAATGGTTTTGGCAATAACGGGGGCAATTAAGAGCGTCTCACCGCCGAATCGCATTGACCCTTATGAACCTTTCGGTCATCCTTGGCCTCAACCAAGGAGGCCCCGTGTTGCACCCTAAAAAAAGTTTCTTGTTGTTGCTGTTGCTCAGCGCAGCGGTATTGAGCCAGGCCAGTTGTCGAGGTGGCCCGTGCGAGCGCGTGCGGGCAGATAAACTCAGTTTTGAAAGTCGGCAAGGGGTGGCTTCGCTCACACCGGGTTACCAAGTGGAGGCGCTGGTGCCCTTAGAGCTGCTCCAGGACCAAATGCGGAAAGCCTTTATGCAATTCCGAGAATTTTCGTTCCAGTTCAACACGCTGGGGCAGGTGGGCAAGTTTTTGGGCACCTTCAAACTCCACCCGCATCAGTTGGCGCTGGTGAACGACAATGGCCAGTTGATGGTGGCCACCGACTTTGTGGTGAAAGACCACCAAAACAACAGCCTGTTCAACATGGGGGTACAAAGTGCGGTGATGCATGCCTTTGAAAAAGATCACGTGCGTTTTGCCGTCACGCCCGATGCGTTTCGGGTGATGGGGGTGGTGATCGACGAGGCGGCAGTGGGCATGCTCATCTCTCATTTCAGGGCGCAAATCCCACCCACCATCGCCGCATTTTTGCCTGGTTATTTGGTGAATGAGGCAGCGGGCCTGGCCATCAAAGAGTTCAAGAAAATTTGGGCACGGGACATCGAAAGCAAAGTGGCCCAGGCGGTGGCGCAGCATGCGTCGGTCCAGGTCAAGCTGCCACCTTTGCCATTTTCTGGATTTAACTTGGCCGCCATTGGCAATGCCTTATCCCTACAGCTCACCACCCAAGCGGGTACCCAGCACCCCTTAGCGCCCCTGTCTGCCGTGAACTTGGCCTCCGATGAAATCAAAGTGCGCATGTCCGGGGGCCTGCTCGCTGCCTTGGGCAATCAGGCCATCCAGGAGGGCCTCATTCCTGCGCGTTACAACACCCAGGGGCAAGCCGACCCCGAAGGCTCTTTCGTGCCAGGGTTGTCCTGGACCCCCTCAGAGCGTCCTTTTCAGCTCATGCTGTGGTCCGAGGGCGATGTGTGTGCACGGGTGCATCTGAGCGCGTTGCCCCAGGTGGCCATCGTTGACAGCAATGCGGTGGTCTCCATCGAAAACGACAACATTGAAGAAGTGTGGGGCCCTTGGTGGTTTGAAGCGGGCATGCACGCTTTTGAGGTGTGGCAAAAAACCGCTGAGCAAAGCACCGACTTGGCACTTAAAGTGGCCTTGGCCCAAAACCAATTGCCACTGCCTTTGACTCCCACGAACCTTACATTTGGCCCTGGGGGGCTAGAAGCGTCCATGGTGTTGGCTGGCCAAGAGAAGCGTTAGAAGATCGCGTTGGTTGCTCTTGAATGTGCTTGAACCACCATTTTCAAACTGTCGAGTGCGTTCCAACTTTAGGGAGCTCTCCATGGGTGTGCGTCAATTTGTGGTGATAATCATCGGTGCGATGAGTGTGGGTTGTTTGCAGCCCGCGCAACCGCCAGCCGTCACTTCCAATTTACCCCAAGTGACCGATGGGGGTGGTAGCCGCGGCCCGGTGGAAGTGCCCGCCGGCGAAGAGGGTGGACCCTGTTATGGCAACAACACCTGCAACGACGGACTGACCTGTTTGTCAGGCTTTTGTGTGGATGCCAGCAGCCTCACCGAGGGCAATGGTGGTGGCCCTAACGTACAAGACGCCGGTCTCGACGCTGGCCATGGCGCTGACCCGACAGGGCAAGCAACCCCAGCCGATGCAGGCCCCGTGGATGTGTTTCCACCGGTGGATGTGCCGCCGCCGTCCTTGTCAGTGGTTTTGAATTGGGATGTGGATACCAACGACATGGATTTGCACATGCGTCGGGGCGAGGGTGAATTCTGCTCTCAAGAGGATTCCTGCTTTTTCCATAATTGCAAACTCACTAATTTTTACGGGGTGCCCGACTGGGACGGCGACTGGCAGAGCATGGCAGGCGACCCCGTCATGGTGGAAGACGATACGTGTGGTTATGGCCCCGAAGAAATCTATATTGCGCAGCCCGTCAATGGTGAATACGTGGTGGCCGTGCACTTTTTTGGGAACGTGGGGTGCGAGCAAAGCACCACCGAACAGTCCACCATCGCCACCCTCAAAATTGTGGTGGATGGCGAACTCCAAGAAACTTTGTGGCGCTTCATGCCCACGGTGAAAGACCGATGGGTGGCCGCGAAGATCCAATGGCTGGATGGCGTGGCCACCGTGACCCCCTTGGATGATTACCGGGCGGGTTGGAACTGTTTTCAATTCACCGAATCCTGGGCGGATGAATCCGATGCGGGGCCTGCGCCTTCAGATGCGGGTCCACCCCCTGCAACCGATGCGGGCCCAGTCCAAGCCTCGGATGCGGGTCTCGCGGCGAGTCCGTCTGCTGTCATGGATGCGGGCGCGGGCCCTCAAAGCCCCTAGGGCGCTGTTTTCTAAAGAAATATTATAGGGCGGCGCGGTTGAGTGTGTTGCGCTGGCTGGGGTAAACTCCAGGAGATAAGACAGCGTAAGGGGAGTTTGAATGCGTTTCATTTCGGTTTGCTTGGTGTTTGCGATGGCATTTGTCTTTCATGGGCAAGCCATGGCCAAAGAAAAACCTCGGGTGCTCTTTTTGGACCTCACCGCCGCGTTGGTGAAGCCCGAAGAAGCCAAAATCCTCACCGACATGGTGAGTGCCGAGTTGGGACAGTACGACGAATACGAGGCCATTACCTCCACCGACTTGCGGCAAATGGCAGCCCTCGAAGCTGAAAAACAAAGCGTGGGTTGCTCAGACAGCTCTTGCTTGGCCGAGCTGGCAGGCGCCATGGGTGCGCGGTACGTGATTTTTGGCAGCGTGGGCAAACTGGGTGAGAAGTTCATTTTGACTTTAAACCTCTTTGATTCAGTGGAGGCCAAAGCGGTGTCACGCAACGTCGTTAAAGCCAAAGAGTTGGGGGCCATGTCTGACAAAGTGCCGAGCGCTTTAAGTGAGTTGCTTCGTGGTAAAAAACTTCGCAATGACATGGCCACGGCCGATCCAGCAGAGGAAGGCCGTCCTTTTCCCGTGGTGCGGGTGCTCAGCGGCTCAGCATTGGCGGCCGTGGGCGCGGGCCTAGCGCTGGGATGGGGATTGCCGGCGTACAACCTGATGGTCACCGAACAATCGAATTACGACGCCGCCAATGCCGCCGGGACGCTCACTGAAACCCAACACAATGCCACCCGAGCCGCCAATGACGCCTTCAATGCCGGGCCGGTGTTTGGGCTTTACGGCGGCGTGGTGTTGACCGCCGTGGGCGTGGGCTACACCGCGTGGGTTTTGGCAGACCATTTCGGCGAGGAGTAATGAACCATGCGATGGCTGGGGACTTGGGTTGTATTGATATTTTGGGGCTGCGCGCCCGAGCTGGGGGAATGGGTTGACCCAGAAGGCTCCGAAGGTGGGGCTTGCTACCAAAATGGCACCTGCGATGAGGGCTTGGTGTGTTTGAGCGACATTTGCGTGGTGCCCGATTCTGAGCCACCAACGCCAGACGATGCGGGGGCGTCCGACGGTACTTCTGAAGGTAACACCGAGGGCTCCGTAACTCTTGATTCCGGTACTGCAGATGGCACCGGAGAGGGCGGCACGCCTGAAGATGCTGGTTCCACTGAGGGCGGCGACGACCCACCTGTTGTGGATGCGGGCGCATCCGACGGTGCTGCCGATGGCGATGCCCCCACGGATGCGGGTGCGATCGATGGCGCTGCCGATGGCGATGCCCTCACAGATGCGGGGGCGACCGATGGTGCTGCCGATGGCGATGCTTCTATGGATGCCGGAACCACCGATGGGTCGGGCCAGAGCGGTGAGGCCAGCGACGCGGGCACCCTCACGCCTCCAGATGGCGGCGGCCTCCCAACGCAAGATGCGGGCACACCCCAGCCTCCTCAGTGCACAGCTGATTTTCAATGTGATGACGGCGTTTTCTGCAATGGTACCGAGCTCTGTGTGGCGGGCAATTGCCAGGCGGGTGAGTTGCCATGCGACGTTGGACTTTGTATCGAAGAGGCCGAAGAATGCGTGGGCACAGATTGTCACGGAACCCCCGAAGGTGACGCTTATACCGATGAGTGTGGCGCATGTGTGGGTGGCGCCACCGAGCTTAACCCGTGCACCCAAGATTGTCTGGGCACTTGGGGCGGCGATGCCCACCTCGACAACTGCAACGTGTGCGATACCGACAACACCAACAACGACACCTCTTGCGTGCAAGATTGCGCAGGGGTGTGGAGCGGCGATGCCATCGAAGACAATTGCGAAGTTTGTGTGGGCGGCAACACCGGGCTCGAAGCTTGTGAACAGGATTGTCACGGCGACTGGGGTGGCGCAGCCATCATGGATAACTGTGACATTTGCGTGGGCGGCAACACCGGCCTCAGCAGTTGCACCCAGGATTGTAATAATGACTGGGGTGGCTCAGCCGCGCTGGATAATTGCAGCACCTGCGCAGGCGGCAATACAGGGCTAACGGCTTGCGAACAAGATTGCCTGGGAGAGTGGGGCGGCAGTGCCACAGCGGAAGATTGTGAGGCTT
>PBLQ01000066.1 GCA_002721815.1 Myxococcales bacterium | reverse complement strand
TAACACCTGAATTCGGCACTGACGTGAATCAAGATGGGGTCAACGAATTATGGTTGAAGATTACCCCACTAACAGGACCAGCTGGAGGAGCTAAAGAGCATTACGTATATGTATTCCAAGACTGCGAATTACAAGTTATGAAGAATACTGAAGGCACTCCTTATAACTTTTACAGGGGGAATACAGTATCAGGTGAAAGTTTCTACATTGACTGCGTCATTGAGAATGACGAAGCGCTTCTCGTATATCACGAGGATTATCGCATAGGCGAGCCAGGCGACTTCGTGTGGGCATATGTGCCTACCGCATTACGGATAACTGGATCTATATTGGAGGAAGTAATTTCATCATCATTTGAGGATAGTATTTCACCGGCACCGGACCCTTTACCAACAGATACCTGCAACAAGGTCTCATAAATTCCCATTACGTTGTGAAATGTCACATATGGATGCTTAACTTGAAGACATGTCTAATTCTTTCGGAATAATTCTCACAATCGCTGTCCTTGCAGTTATTGCACTTCAGTTAACATTTCTGACTCGTCAACGAAAACCCTCCGATGCTACGGATACTAATTCTGAGGATCAAGTGCAATCTTATGCTCGACAGACAGAAGAGAAACTCGAAGCTTTGATGCGCCAGTCAGATGAGAAGCTGAAGCTGATCATCGAGGCTGAAATCCCTAAAGTTACAGGTGGCGAGATAGGAAAGCTTAACGATGCTTCTAAAGGGCTTCATGATCAACAAATTGAAAGCTTAAATAAAGAAATTAGTTCTTTGCTAAATCCCACTAAAGAAGAATTCGCTAAACTCCAGAAGCAAATAACAGAGCTGCGTGGGGCGTATCAAACTCATGCTGGAACTTCTAGCGAGATTAGAAAAGCTGTTAGTGGACTCCAAGAATCAACTGATAAATTTACTCAGATCATGAATAGTGCCCCGTCTCGAGGCCAGTGGGGTGAATTTGAACTTGAGAAACTTGTTGAGTCAGCTGGCCTGACCAAAGATTATTCGTATCGAACTCAGGTGACTGTCGAAGGGTTACGGCCTGACATGATTATTGAACTTCCGGGAGGCGGAAGGATTCTTATTGATTCGAAATTCCCTGCTACTGAATACCTTCTGTACAAAAAAGAACTTGATGACGAAAAGAAAACTAAACATCTTGCTGCACACGTCAAAGCAATAGAGCACCACGCAAACGATCTCAAAAGTAAGCATTACCCAGATAAAGTGAACAAACAAAAGGACGGGTTTATATCGCCTGACTTTGTTGTCATGTTCTTACCTATCGAAAGCATGTACCTAGATGCATTAGGCCATAGCGGCGATTTACTTCAAAAGACGACCGATAACCGAATCATTCTTACTTCCCCGTTGAGCCTCCTTGGATTTCTTCTGGTTGTAGCTAAGGGTTGGCAACAGCTTGGTTTGGAACGGAACATCGCCCAAATACAACAAACAGCTGCAGGACTCTATAACGATTTACTCCCATTCCTCAAACATGTCGACAACCTTGGAAAATCAATTAAGAGCGTAGTTAAGAACCATGATGCACTTGTCGGTAGCGTCGAGAGAACGACTATTCCTAAGCTAAAACAGCTTGAAAGTTTAGGTATGCCAAAAGATGAACGAACGGACTTTATTCCAATTGAAATCCCTGAAGTTCGGGATGTGAAAGAACAATATCTGCTACCTGACGAAGACCCAGCCTAACTTAGGTACCTATTATTTCTAGTTTGGCGGGCACGTGTTTATGCCATGGAGTTCCGGCTATCGAGTCTTTCCAATTTGTAGTGGTAAGTTGGTTGGGAGCGACACCCACTACTTCAGCATCACCTCCAGCGGGAGAATACGAAAGTCCATAACCATTCGGCAATGAAACATAGCCACTTGGAACAGTTTCATTGATCTCAGCAACTGCAACTGCTGTTCCCCCTTCAGTAGTTACACGCACGCGACTTCCGTCACTTATCCCTAAGCTCTGCGCGTCATCGGGATGAATACGTAAAGCTCCTTGCTTATCATTCTTTCTCCATTCAGGATTCCTTACGATAGTGTTCGCAGAAAATCCTCTTCGTTCTCCGGCAGAAAGCACGAACGGGTATTCCTCAGACGTGTATTTCACCGGAGCTGATCTCAGTTGATTCAACTGTTCATGCATTTCGGGAATTAAGAGGTTGACCTTCTGATCAGGAGTCGTTAAGAAATCAAATGCATCCTCTTGTTTATGACGAGTAAAGATGACCCCATCGTCGCTATTTATGATTCCTTCAAATAAAGCATTACCAAGCTGTGTGCCCTCTCCCTCATAACCAGCATCGCGAATTTGTTGAGGGTACTTTTGTACGGCCATTTGGCAACTGAACCACAAGACAGCGGCTCCTTCTTTACCTTTTGGCAAAGACTTACCAAGTGTTTCATATAAGACAACGGCGCCATACGCAGAGATAGCAGGATTTTCGATAGCTGCTGTCATGAAAGCTTCGCTGAATGTATCAAGTCCTTGTTCTGCAGCATCTCGCAAGGGCCCGAGGTCCACCTCATCCAATACCCCTGAAGCCTGCACGAGACGGCTGTGTATTTCGGGTTCAGTTAATGTTCCTTCAAGTGGTTCCAAAATCCCAGACCGAAGATGGAAGGTATTCTCCGGGAAATTTGCACCGAAGAATGTGGCCTCAGCTTTTTCGTATTGTGAAGATGCTGGAAGTATCCAATCTGCCTGTTCGGTCGTTTCAGTATGGACAACATCAATAACAACAGTCAGTTCAGCCTTTCGCATTGCTTCTCGGAACTTATTAGACTCCGCTAATGAGTGGACCGGGTTACCGCTCTCGATGATCATTGCCCGACTACGATCAGGGTGATCTGATAAAAACCCATCTGCTATTTCGTTACAGGGCACGAGGCCTGAGATGATTTTTCCTCCTGTTACAGGGTCGTTGGGTTCACGGCCAGCGGATGCATAATTAAACAGGGGCGCAATTGAGGTGTGCGGTCCTAGCGCTCCGGGCTTTCCATAGTTACCTGTCATGATGGAGATTACTCGGTGAAGATATGAGACTAGAGTACTGTGTGGTCCCATTTCTATACCGAGATCCTCGTATGTAGAGACGCTTTTCGCTCGTGCAATTCTATTTGCAACATCTCGTAGTTGTTCAGTTGCGACTCCTGAGCGTTCTGCGTACTCTTTTATCGGAACCGTTGAGAATGCAGTTTTGGTCTCTTCGACTCCTGAAGCATTTTTAGCTAACCATTCGGTATCGATGAGGTCGTCTTGGATTAGTAGGGCTCCGAGAGCAGCAAGTAGAAATGCGTCTGTTCCTGGTTTAACTTGTAACCAATAGTCGGCGAGATCCGCCGTTTCAGTTCTGCGAGGATCGATGACAATCAATGACCGGCTATCATCGTTGGCGATTTCTTTCAGGACTCTTCGGGCTTGATCAAATCCGTGCGAATGCCATGGATTTTTTCCTAAAAAAATAGCGACTTCTGCATCATGAAAGCCTCCATGGGTGTGCGTGCCGAACATTTGACCTTCAACCCAGGCTTCACCAGTCTTTTCTTGAGCTAGCGCATTTGATTTTCTGGTTATACCATACGCTCGCCTTGTTGCAGTTGAATGTGCTCCTCCAAGATGGTTTCCTTGGCCTCCACCTCCATAATAGAATATTTTATCGCCGCCGTATTTTGTGCTTATCTCTTTAAGGGATTGTGATATTTCTTCTATCGCTGTGTCCCAGTCAACTTCAATATATGAGCCGTCATTTATTCTTTTGACTGGGGAAGTTAAGCGACTTGTGTTGTTTTGGTAGTGATTGATTCTAAGCCCTTTTTCACACGTATATCCTGCGCTGGCGACATGTGATTTGTTTCCCCGTACACGAGTGATCTCACGGTCGGTTAGTCTAACTTCTAAGCCACAGTTGGCACTGCACAGAACACAAGCAGTCTTGTGCCAAGTCTTAGTTGAGTTATTCTCATCCATCGGCATAAATCATTGTTCCTTTAATTATGTAGAATTTCTTTGACTAAGTTGTAGCTTAGTAACTGTAATTATCTCATGTTGCTGACGTAGCGTAAACAATGTGATATTAACTGCTTAGTTGTTATCTCTTTCTAAAACTTGTTTTAATTTTGTGATGTACCTACGGCAGCCCCTACCCCCAGTATCTGGCCTAATTTGCTCTTCTGGGGGCACCACCTGATCAATTGAGCCAGTTGCAGCATGCTGTGAGTGCCATGTATCGACAATTAAATAATCTGCACCTTGAGCGAATTGTTTGAGCCCATCTCCACCATGCAGTGAGTTGTTGAACATGACATCAATCTGATCAGTGCCTGCCATTTCTTTGAGTTGTTGTTCGAAACGATTGAGAACAAGTCCTTGTAAGAGTGTGTATACGTGGACTTTTTTCCCTTCTAGTTGTTTCCAAATGTTTACTTCTTCTTCAATCTTAGGCATTGGTGGAAGTTGAAAATTTAGTTCACATTCGTGATTTACGCGATGAACCATGGTCAAGTCCTCTATTTGCACATGGCCTTGATATTGTGTCACCAAAGGGAACATGGCTATTAAAAGATTCATTCGTGCCGGAACAGAAGGTGCTGGGAAAAAGGCAAGCATTTCTATTACCGAGAAAGCCCAGTCTAAGTAAGCAGGTGATTGTATCTTCTCCCAAAGATGATTAATCTGCTCCAAAACATCAACATACATCTCTTCTGATAGTTGATGGTCTAGATCTGAAACTAGACTTTCGGCTAGAAGCAGGAAACTAGTGACGACACTCTTGGACGGACTCTCAACTTCAAGGAGTGCGACTAGAACAGACTTAATAAAATTTTCACTTTGTTGGTTTCTAGACAGTTGGCCAGCAAGTTTGCATATTGCTGGCAGAGTTGCCAGGACCTGCTCTTTGTTATTGCCCTCTAAAGCACTGTCAAAATGGTTTTGCATAACTCCCAGTTCTGATGGAGAGTCGAAAGCAGTAAGATCCCAATCTACGGATTCGTCTTTAGCTATAGACGCAGCATTATCCCAAGGAGTGTCAGAGTTTATTCTGCTAAACCATTGCAGCCACCCAGAACATAGACTTTCTGCGAGTTCTATCAATTGCTGCTTCAATTCAGGTTTGATTGCCTTTGAAGTTTCCTCATTTAGTTGGTTTAGAGAATCAACTAATTCCTTGGCGAGTTCTTGGTCCTGATTATTGATTGTTGCTTCCATAGACATTACGAAGATTTCCCTTTCTTCAATGTTCTGCAATGCCAGTGAAGCTAATTCGTGGTAATTGTTTCCGTCTCTGAGTAGCTTGGCTTTGTGAAGTATCGAACTGGAGACATTGACTGGCTGGTCATCCTCATTTTTTATTCGTTCGAAATCCTCTCCTACAAGCCTTTTGACTAATTCGACATCTTGTTCACTCAAATTCGTAAGTGATCTTTTCAATCTCTCAAGGGTTTGACTATTCGGGTTCTTGCGTAAAAATAAAGCGACAAGACACTTCACCCCCAGTGAGTTCGTCGGTTTAGGGTGATTAAAGAGGTTGGTTAGAGAAGAAACTATACTAAGTCCGAAGTGGTCAATCATCTGTTCTTCAGATAGCGAAGAGAACTCGAGTTTCCAAAAGGAATTTAAAATATACTCATTGATACGGCGAGGCATCTCCAAGTTACACAAATGAATTAGATTCTGATTTACGATCTTCTCATAATCGCCAAAGGTGAAATCATAGGCTATTCGAAGATGAATGAGGTCTATATCTCCAAGCGTCCCATTATCTCTCAGTTTGATCAGCATATTTCCTGCTTCGCCTCTATCTTCGTTATTTAACGAAAATTCGAAATCGCGTAACAGTTGGGCGATAGGGTCTGTTGTTATTTCTTTCAGCGGAGGTTTAGCTTCTAAAACATCCAACATGTCACTTACTGACCGTATAATCTCAGCCTCACTCACATCCGATGATGCTATGAAGGTGACATTCCTCATTTTTTTTAGGCTGGTCCCGTCTCCCAATCTCTCAATAATTTCAGAGTTTTTACCAACATCTCCTAGTACGGGACCAAGAAAAGCTTTCACTAGATCACGGGCTTGTCTTTCCATTTCTGCATCAGGTGACAAAAGGTTCCATTGGCGATCATCTGAAAGGCTGGGTATAAGAATCCAGTGTTCATTAGGGACCAGAACCTCTTGTTGTCGAATAAGGAATTCAGCCATTTCCGTTGATAATTCACCCAATTGAGAGATTTGTTCAGTAACCCAGTCAGTAAAAGTTGCGTTCATTGAATCGATCTGCCCCTACCGTACTTGGCTTCGCAATGAAGTATTGAACCGGATACTTCGGCAGTTTCCATCGAGAAGTGGATTCTCTCGTCTTTAATCTCGACACCATTTCTTGTAAAATTCATAGACCCATCCAGTACGAAATCATCTCCCGTGATGGCCTTTGTGTGCAGTTCATCTACAGGTTCTACGTGCAGAGAGAGATGATCCTCAAGGCCTGATTCATAGAAGCGTCTTGTAATTGCGGCTTTAAAGCTATCATTTGGTGCATCATCGCTCGTCACAACTACAATGCTTCCTCCACGAAATGCTATTTCTTTTAGAACAGCAGATAACGGGACTTTCCGTCCCTCATAATCGGGGAAGATCGAAAATTTTCCTGAGGAGTTATCGAAGATTTCAATATCTGATATCCAAGGTGCCACTAACCAGAGGCATTCACTTGGTTTAATGAGTTCGGCAGTAAAGATACTCTCCATCAAGTCCCTTACTTCTGTTTTCGATGTGTATTTGCTCTTGTAAATCGTTCTTTTATTCGTATTCATGTCTGTACTTTTTCTTCAAGCGTGTAATCGACAGATATATAATCACTATTCATCTTTATTGCAGTTAGTCTCGGGAACGCCATTACCAGGCCAGCATCCACTGCCTCTAATTGTGAGCGCAAAATTTGATTCCGCATTTGAGAAATTTCTTGGGGTTGCCCTTTAACACAGAGTTTAGATGATTCATGAAATGCATTTTTGAGCCCTGCAGATTCACTAATGTCTTCCAATTTTATTGTCTCGGGTTTTCGCCTTTCAGGGAAGAACGCTCTGAACATTTTTGGATCAGTTTTTGGGAGAAGCCCAAATGAATTTTCGATTTCATGATCTATTTGCCCGGCTACATCTGAGCGAGGCCAAAGTATTCCAGTGAGAATATTCGCTTTGCGGCTATCGCTTGTGGCGGGATCAATTTGGAGAATGTCGTTTAGATTTGGCGCGTCTAGACAATGGATTGAAATAACTTCTGGGTCGATTACGATATTGTGTAACTTCTCTGAGGAGTCCCATTTATTTGCAACATATTTGAGTAAGGATGGAAGTTCTGGGTGGGTTCCAGGGCCTAGTAATCTGGCTTGAGCTGTTGTGTTTGCCATCGTAGATAGTGTTATTCCGTTACCTTCCAACTCCGAGCGCACCCTAGTGAACGCACGACTTACGCTTTCATGTCCCTCTTCCCACGCTTGTGTTAGCTTTGCTGCCTTTTCTTGCATATTAGGATTTTCAATTAGTTCGTTTAAGAAAATTTGTAGTTGCTCATCAAGAGTTTCTAATTCCGTCTCTTTGAGAGAAAATTCAAATATGTCCATGAATCGGTTTGGGTCATCATCAAAATTCTTCTCTATCAATTCTATGTAGCCGTTCCCTCCAGGAACTGTCTCAGTGATCCAAATATTGACTACATCTTCTTCCTCTTCGCTTAGTTGAAGGTCAACTGAAAGTTGAGCTATGTCAACCTGTTCACAGATTCGTTGGACACTTTCGAGGAAAAAAGATGCAAAAGTCGCTGCGATACGTTTTTTTGTCCAACCCAACCACTCGTCGTTTCGGATTTGACTCCAACTAATTTCAGCTAACTCTCGAAGTGCAGTTATGTTGTCTGTATCACGACATAGCGAAATTAAATCCTGCACCTTTTGGCTTCGTGTGTTACCATTCGACTCTTCTGCATCCTCGGAATCATCATCCGGAATTTCAATGTCAGGTGTTGGAGATGCTACTGATTCCTCTAATTTAGTTATCGCTAGTGACATCTTTTCGTTCACTTCAGTATCTGATAATTCAGTGAATTTGCGCGCAGCATTTGCTCCCAAATCGACAAGCACGAGTTGGAGTGCAGTTACCAGATTTTCTTTATCAAATACTGTTACTTCATTAGAGAATTTGTCTGCATGTCTGGAATAGTGGTGCATCCAGTCAGTTCGTTCCAGCGAGGAGGGTTCGGGTATTTGCTGTGGATTAATGTTGCAGGTAACTTTCAACCCGTCAACGTCGAGATCTATACCAAGTGCGACTGGGTTGCCCTGATTATCTTCGAAATTCCTACTGACTAACTCATATCCACGTTCTCCTCTATATGCAATTGTTCCCGATGCGGTTTCTGAAAATCGCCTGATACGAACCGTGGAGCCTTTTCGATGTGTGTGAAAAGTGATGTTGTGCATAAACTCAGCCCAGTTCGTTTCTGGGAATATTCGTTGCGTTCCTTCACCAATGGGGGTTAAAGCTACTTGCCAGTCTGGGCTTACATAACTTGAGTCTAATATGTCACTTGGCGCTATTTCGAGGGTGATTTCTGTTGGCCGGTAGAGACTAATGCGTTTGCCAGTTTCTTGGGAAAGTATTTCTTCAGTGAATTTGGCTGCATATATTTCTTCAATGTTGATTGAATCGTTGTCTCCGACTGGAATCCAATGACGGTTACTTGCTTGATTTAGCCCGTAATGTCGTGTTACGTTCCCTGGCATTAGTTCCCTGAGGGATCTTAGCGCTGGTAGTGATTCGGAGTCATGGGCTTCATTCTGTCGATTCGTTGGGACGAGTACCGTGACTTCTGGTGTCATTAGATCGTCGAAGAGGTTTCCTGGGATGTAATCCGGGAGTGGTGATCTTAGTCGTATTCGTTTATCATCTGGAATTTCATATTCCCATTGATGTGTGATTCTTCTCTTGATTGTGGGGAGAACTGATAATAGTAGTGAGCGTGGAGGAGTCCATAGGATCGCTTCCACATCTGCATGTGTGTGTTCTTCTTGAGGGAAACCAAGACTAAGACTTTCTAAGAGGTGGTTTCTCAACTCGGTGCGTTCTTCAGCGCCTTCTAGAACTTTACTAATAACTTGCTTAATCTTTTTTTGTCGATTTTTTTGTAGGTCTTGAGCAATTTCTTTCTTGTGTAGTCGCTCCCATGGTCCTGCTAGATCTGTCCAAGTGCTGTTTTGATAAGGGCCTCCGTGCCCCATACTTTGGATACTCAACCAATCTAACGTAGCGTACACTGCTTGAAGTCGCTGCACATATCGGTTACTCATTGGCAGTGAAAGGCGTTTCAGCGTGGGACTAAATAGTTGGTCATATAGTTGCCATTGGATTCGGTCTCTTCCAAATCCGGACAATACTACAATCGTCCAGGGACGCATTTGCATATCTCGACCGGCTCTTCCCTTCCTTTGCAGGAATTGGGCTGGGTCATGTGGAGCACGGTGTTGAATCACTGCTCCTACCCGATCGTCGTCATAACCTACTTCCAGTGATGCAGTCGCTACTACTAATTCATGGTCACCGACTCCTGCATCTGCAGAATATGTTCGCCCGACCCTTAATGGTGTGTCTTGGTCGAGGCCATGACCTAGCAGTTCTCCCATCCACCACCACTGGCCGTCAGTGTCTCGACTCTGGGGTGCTTCACGCAAGGCCTCTTCCAGTTTTCCTTGTGCTTCTGAACGTAAATGCGCTAGTGACTTTGGTTCTCCACGTCTTAAGGCTCCATAGGGATTAGCCCAACCCTCAGCATCTAAGAGACTCCAATATAGGCGGTTCATAACATCGAGTTTGTCAGAGAAAATGAAGGTCCGAGTACCGTATATTCCATCCGAATGCGCAGTTGGTAGATTCCAACCAGCCTCGTTTTCAAGGTCATAATCAAGGCTTCTGCCTATAGCCATTGATGCCTGTATTGTGGTGGACAAGACGCCTGTTCGATATCCAGGATGGTGGCGAAGAGCTATTAGGTATTCAGCACCGGTTTCTTCCATTTCCTCTTCAAATGGTTCGACAACTTGTGTTTGATATCTAGTTGTATTTGTGAATCGCTCAATGAATTCGTCTGCAGACTCTAATGTTGCTGATAAACCAACCCACACTAGAGGGGTTTCTGCTGCGTGGCGTAACCTTCTCATCAAGTAGGCGTTTTGCGCTCCAGAAAGTCCTTCATATGTGTGAACCTCATCCAATAGAACTAGACGCAGAGACTTTTGAGGGTTCACGCCAAAGACTTCCCGTTCTTTCGGGTCAGCTAACACTCGATTAAGCATCTCGGTGGTTGCCAATAGAATATCCACTCCTCTTTCTCTTGCCCCTTCTCGAGTAATACTGAGGAATTCTTCGGTGATTACATCACCACACTTCTCACACGTTAATTGCTCCGAATGTCCTGCCCGATCTACTTCTTTCCATAGATAGTTTCCTCCACAATCATCAGAAATACATGAGAGAAACGGGCAAATGTAGCCCTTTATAACTCCATCTGCTTTTCGTTCTTTCCAATTTGGCTTCCATTTATATGACTGTGGCACATCCCCGAAGTAAGGACTTATACGAACTGGTCGCTTTAAATTTCCTTCCTGATGGAGTTGTCTGGTCATCTTCAACAAGTTGGCGAGTTGGTCTTTAAGTAACTCTTTTCTGGGGTAGAGACAAAGAATACGCGTTGGGGTTACGTCATCTTGGCTCCTAGATTTGTTGACATACTTGGATAGCCACGAGAGGCCAGGAAGATAAAATCCATTTGTCTTTCCACTTCCGGTTCCGGCGGTGATCATTACGGTTCTGTCTTCGAGTGTTGCTAACGCGTCAAGTACTTTCTCAATTGAGCGCTTTTGAAACCCAGAGATTGTGTCGGGAGTTATTGCTTTTAATGTTTCTTTTGTTGCGCTTTGAGAAATCTTGGAATTCAACTCGTTGAGAACGTCGTTCTTTTGTAGGTCACGTCTGGGGCGTTTCCGAGGTCGTTGCTCCAATCGGTAGTCCATAACGAGTGGTCGACTTTGCTGTGATGAACTTCTCCGAAACCATTGACGAAGAGAACTTAAAACTCTCACGGTTTCAGCCATTCTGCTTCTATATAAGTTATTAGGCGTTTCTACTATTAACCCTTTTTTCAAGAGTTCTGCGAATATCTCTTCCACTTGAATATCTAAATCAAGCGGGTTTGCGTCTAAATAATTAGTTATTGACTGGAGTAGTTCATCTTTCGTAAATGCAGCATCGACAATTCCCCATTTGAGTAGTTTGAATTCTCTAAGTTCAATAACTCCTAGGACTTCGTTGAGTTGATCTTTACTCATGTGAACTATGGACATTTGCTATTTACTCTTTTATTCGAACAATTAGATTCTTTCCGAAATTATTATTTGTAATCCAATCGTTGATTTCTTGGTTTTTGAGTTGAGAAATGGAGACGCCACTTTCTCGCAATTGAGTTAAGAATTCCTTTACTTTTTCCGGTAAATTCTCTAATTCACTTTGCAGACTTTCAAGGTCACTGAGAACTTGGGATAGTTTCTTGAAATTTTCCTCCGTCAAAGGTTTTGCCGAAGCACATTCTTTTCGTTTCTTTTCAATCTTCTCTGCTTTTCCCGAATTTACAATTGTGAGGATCTTTAGCTGTGTCTTTATGTGATTTAGCTTTTCAGTTCGAAGCGACTCCCACTGGTCTCGAGTTCTATTTTCACGAGCAAGGAAAGTTCTCAATTCACCTATGAACTTCGTTACTTTACCTATCTCTGCCCGCACAAGAGCCTTGTCGTTGTAATCACTAATATTTTGTATGGAGCTAATTATTTCATCGGGAGTTTGCGAGAATTGCGGTTGAGCGGAAGATTTGTATTCGGGAAAATACTTCGCAAAAAGAGCCAAATGTTTATAATAATTTTCCAAATTCTCATACTGGTCACTTAGATCGAGAAGAGTTTGCTTGGCTGCAACTGACACTGCCTCTATATCGTCAATATCATGTGCTTTCTCGTTAAGGACTGTGCAATCATTTGCGAGTTCTCTTAAAGATGGTGTCAGGTCCGTCATTTAGTTTGCGCTCTCTAACAACATATTAATATCATCCATAGCCTCTCGCATAGCAACAAGGTCTTCTTCGTAAGTATTGATTGCAGCACCTCCTTGTTCAGTTAGAAAACTATGCGTTTCTTCTAGCGAGTTCCTTAACTTGCATAGGTCTTTGTGACTTGATTTCAATTTTGAAATTAAATCTAGTGAGTTCAATAACCCCTCTTCCTCGTTAGAATTCAAATCTTCTCTCTTTGCCCTAAGACTTTCAACTATCTCCGTCGTAAATAACTCTTTGTTAAGGCGATCAATGATTTTCTCAGATTCACTATAAAAATTTTGAGGCCGAAGGTTACTGTAAGCATTTAAACGACCCTGAGTTTCGCGTATCAAATTTCCAAGGTTGTTGACATCTTCATCATCTTCCAACTCCTCCAAAAGCCCATCAAGAAGTTGCTTAACTTCCTGAATTTCCTCGTCCCATTTAACAGCGCTAGCACGTTTAAACAACTGTCTTTTAAGCTCTTCAAGGGGAGCGAATGCGGGATTTACAAGATCCACTGTATTTATTTCCTCGAGCATCTTCAGAGGGGACTCCCAAACTTCGATAGGGATATCACTCAAATTTGATACATCAAGCACATAGGGTTTTCCTGCTGCCTGAGATGCAGATTTAAGTTCTTCGAGATAGCGCATTTCATCCTTTGATAAATCATTTATGACATGCTTTGCATATGACTGCAGGTCTGCCATTTTGCCACCACCTTCTAGATCAGGTTCTTGATTCATGAATTTCTCTGACGGGTCAAAGAAGGCTTCCCAACTTGGAAGGCTCTCTGGATTATTGTCCCAACCTAATACTCGTTGACTGGCGACTAGCAAAACAAGCGCTTGTTCAACCGGTCCATATTCGCCCTCCAACTCTTCAGAAAGTCTTCTCTCTAGCGTTGCGACACAATCACTAATAAAACCTTCATACTGAATTCTGGCCTTTTCGTATGCCGTCCCCGAGTTGTAGGTCTCAAATTTGCTCGAATCCTTTACGGTGCTACCAAATTCTTGCACCAAACGAGCAAACACCAGAATAGCTTCAGATTTATCATTTTTTTGAAGGCCCTTTTCGGGGAACCTCAGTTGATTGGATCCCTTTGGTGGTATTGCCCCTTGAGCATTGTTAATAATGAAAGACTCTTCGCTAAAGATTGGTTTTAGGTACCTTGATATTAACGTACCTTGTCTTCCCTTTGAGTCGGCGAGAAGCAGCATACCCCAATCGACTCGATTAATAACGGTATTGTATAGCGCTGCACGTAAGTTGTTTGCGTCTTCCAGCGTCATTATTTGATCTTTATTGTTCGCCCATTTTCTAACTGATTCAATTAGCGGATCACTTTTAACAATAACAGAGCTATCTTTACTACCAACACCACTAGTACCACCACTACCAACACCACTAGTACCACCACTAGTACCACCACTAGTACCACCAGTGACTTCGCCCGCAGTAGCTAAAGCAAACGCCGTTTCGATACCAGAAGTGACATCCCCTTGGTTCCATAATAGTCTTGTAATGTAAATCTGGTGTCCGGGAGAAGTATCAGCATCGAATGGTGCTTTGCCCATCACGTCAGACTTGGACCTTCGACTTAAATCGTCGTCTTTCTCCAACACTCCCTTCAGTTCCATTTCATTTGGGAAATTGTCCTGATCAAACAGTGGCGGAGTCATCCGAAGTAGAGATGCTAATTTCTCCACAATAGCTGCCGCACTTTGATGATGAACATCCTTCTCTTCATTTTTAGTATTAATTAACAAAGACGTTGCTTTTTTGTTGAGTGGGTATAATCCGACTTCGCGCTCTTCATCACCTAATTCAAAAGCTGTGTGACAGTCATCCTTATGAAAACACGACTCACACTTATTTGGCACCCAATCCCCAGTTATCCGCTTATCTCTACTTGATTCTTCGTATGCCCTCTTAAGATCCGCGTCCCCCACACGGGCAGCATTCATGTAACGACTAACCATAAGCAATAAGTTATTTTTTTCATGATCTGCATCTTCTGTTGAATCTTGTATCGGGACCCTAAAGCGGGCCACTTGGCGCCTCTTTACAGTCAGATCTATTTCCTCGTAAGGTTCATTAGTGATGGCGTACATTGCAACTAAGGGCGCCATGTCGTCAGTAGGTTGGTTTGCAAATTGCTCATATATCGGCAACGTCACAGCATGTTGTGTGACTAGGTCCTCGAATATCAGAACTAATTTTTTATTCTGTTGCTTGAGGATTCTTCGAACTTCTTTAAAAATATCGTTCAAACTTATCCCCCGTTCCACAAGGCCTAAATATCGAGCAACTGATGGCTGGATAGCATCATTGAGGAATGTTGCAGCTTGATCAGCTAATGGAGAATTCTTTTTTGAAAGTTGATTAATTAAGGGTCTGAGATCTGGATATTTTCTTGAAAACTCGGTGAGTATCTTACCTTTAAAAGCAAAGTTCTCAGCAGCGAATTTTGGCTGTTCGCCTGATTTTTTACCTTTCAAGGATTCAGCCAGATCAGGGATCACAGAGCCAGAACTAGCCCTTAACCAAAAGGGATCCATTATCAGCGTCCCCAGACCGTTAATTCTCGCATTAATTTCTTCATCCACCACCCCCAGAACAACGTCGTTAGATGGAATCGAAAATGTGCTACCAGGCATCTTTAAATACTGCGATAATTCGTTTTGCAACTTGAGACTTAATTCAGCGGTAGATAATTCGGTAGGGAGTGCATTCTCCATTTTCTCTTGAAGTTCAACTGCGTCTTTACTTCCTAATTCCTGAAGTTGGTTAATAATCAACTTCAGGAAGACTTTGGGGTCCGTATCCCCTTTAGGCACATATAAGATTTCACAATTGTCTTCAACTTGGTCTTTCACTTGCATATAAACCCAGCGGACCAAATGAGATTTCCCGCTTCCAGGTTCTCCAGTCACAGCAATTATTTGGTTACCCCTCGCATCACCATCAATTTGTTTCTGAAAGAATTCGAGCACATGAGTTTCATTTAAATCACCCTTTGGGACACCAGTCCCTTCTCCTGTTACTTCCATACTCGAGTGAACAGCGAGAAGGATATATTCTTCTCCGTCTACATACGAACCGACGTCACTATTGATAAGTGCGGGCACACTATTAGCATCCCAACACTTAAATTTCTGAAAATTTTCAGACATTAACGTACCTCTATCTGCGAAATTGTTTCCAATTCTAAATTAGGACTTTGGAATACTTGATTATCTGCGGCTTTATCAGATGCTGAAGAAATTTTAATCTTTCCTTTTTCCTCAAGAATGCGAAGCGCATCATATACCACGGGTCCGATCCGGTTATCCTTTCCTGGCCTATCAAAACGGATAAACTCATCAACTTCTTTCGCTAAATTCGTCCCATCAATCATTGGGAAGGACTTCTGAAGTTTCTTAATCAGGGTTTTCGCTTTAAAAACTTCTCCTTTTGAAAAAGATTTAAAAAAACTATCAAACGGGGTAACCAGCGTCGGAAATATAAGTTCTCCAGATTTTCGACTTTTCTGAGTTCGCATAAAACCAAGATGGATAGCCCACCTATTGAAAGCCCTCCATTGAGTATCGTTCTTTACCAATTTCGGCTCGACATTAACTGCTTCAAGAAGATTCTTTCCTTTATATTTTCTGTTACTAGGAAATCCTTCTACGGGTGATAGGCCCAACCACCAAGCCAGGGTCGGCATAAAGTCACAATTAGAACTTGCATCATCTCCAAATTTGAAACCTCCGTCAGGCGCTTTTAAGACCTGATTTCGGAGTATCTCAAGAAAAGCAACTTGAGAAATATTCATTCCTTCAATGCTACGAAGTGCTTTCGCCAGTCGTATTCCCTGATCACCTTCTTCAAATAAATCTAACTCTACTCCTAAGGTTAAATTTGTCTCTACATCACTCTCAGCCCTAAGCGAATTTTCGTTTAGCGGTCGCAGACGGGAGATCAAATCGCTTTTAGAAATCCATGCATTTTCATGCCTTTGCATATACCTTGAAACAACAAACAAAACTGAAGGTTGACATTCGGGTCTAGTAAAGATTTTCATCCTCTAACAACCCCCCGCAAACGAAGCAGAAATTCTTGGATGTCTATTGAATTGTGCTCAAAGTTTTGCATCGATTCCATGTGCCTACTCCTTTCAAATTCAGCCAGCAGTACTAAGACAGACTCAGATGGCCAGTCATAAGCCAATCTAGCTTTGGTGAGATCCCTCCCAACATTAAAAAGAGAAGGAACGGATGGTGCGTCATAATACTCTGGCTCGAGATCATGGAACCAAACCCGATTTGATTGAAACCCTCTGGGGATATCACCACCAAACCATAAAACCCCCAACTTAGCGAGGCGATTATATAATTCCTCTAATTTAGTTTCTATCTCATTACTTCCAACATCAGCAGGTGGAATCCTCACAACCATTGGTTTATCAGCATGTTGAAAGATTTCTTCTCTAATCAGTTCAAAATTGCTCCACACTTCCATTGATGGTTCAGCAACTACCCACTTAGCTGAATGTAATAATGAATGATTATTTGGAGGGTACTCTCCTGCACGGCACAAAGGGCAACGACCACAGCGACCTTGAATTTCCAAATTTCTCAATTCGGGATACTCGTCAATTAAGTCATCGGGAGCCAGATACGTGTCCCGAAGAGCGCTACATAAAGGAGTTTTAAACTGGATAATTTTTTTCATTAGGTTCAACGATCCGCTCGACTCTTCCACTAAACCATCGTTATATTTAGGCCAATTTTCCTCCCACCACGATAGATTCATGAGTTTGTTATCACTTTTGAATTTAACTAATTCAAAGTCACTGGTTTGACGCTTTTCTCCCTGATTTTCATCATCAACTATTACCCCTATTTCTCTCAATTTACTGCGCTTAATATACTCCCTATCTATAATGCCAAGTTGTTTTGAAGCTAGTCCCTGAAGTACAACTTGATTCCATGGTGTGTCATGTTGACTGGAAGTTAAATGATCTGGTGTCGTTTCTATATCGACGACAAATGATCCGTCATGAAAGGAATGCGGTCTTTGCTCCCACAGAGCCGTCCACCTCTTAAACGCAGTTTCTGGTTTTAGCCCACTCGTTGAATTAGAACTCGCTTTTGAAATATCATCCTTTATATCTCCTCTAGATGATATTAAGGGAAGCATGAGTGCCGTTGAGACGTAACCATCTCTCCCGGCCCTACCCACTTCCTGATAATACCTATCCACGGTTTCCGGGATGCACGCATGCACAACTGATCTGACCTCATCGCAGTCAATCCCTAATCCGAAAGCGGAGGTGGCTATCACGATGTCGACACCTTGTACGCCTCGGGATTTGAGTTTTTCCAGTACTTCTTTTCGCTGCGAATTCGATGTCTTTCCGTGAACGACTTCAATTCGCTGATACCCCCTCCCTGTAAGCAGTCTTTTCCACTTTTCGACATCCTTTACCTGCGTTGTGTACAGAAAAAGCGGGCGAGGTAACCTGTCAACACTTTCAAGAACCCATCGTGTACGTTGATCATTCGTTTTAGCAGGGGCAATCCAAATATCTGGCTCTGGCCTAATAAAATTATCGACAACGAAACTGGTCTTATCATCTTGCTTAAATTCTTTGTACAAATCTTCTAACTCAAATGTTCCTAATGTTGCAGTCATACAAATTGTCTTAAATTTTCTTGCTTCTGCCTCGTCCGCAAGATCGAGTAAGGTGCGACGTAATCTTGATACTTCTCGGTATGGAGGACGAAAGAACATACCCCATTGTGTAAAAAGATGAGCTTCATCGATAACGAGGGCACCAAGATTTCCAGCATTTACTGCATCTTTTAAAGCACCAGTCAATTCAGAATTATTTGTTAAACTCTCTGGTGATGTTATAAGCATCGGCAAATTACCAGTCTTTAATCCTTGGGCAAGCCAACTCTTGTCATCATCATCCATCCCTCCGGTCCATGACCATGGTCTATCCAAAACATGTGGCGGCAATATTTGAGAATAATTATCTCTAAATCGCGAATCAAGATCAAAAGCCAGAGCAACGGTGGGTACGACAAGAACTACTGATCGTTTAGAAACTGAATATTTCTGGCATTGCATTGCGACTGCCTCAGCGATTTGTGTTTTTCCTGAACCTGTTGGGAGCACTGCAATCAAAGTGCCGTCTTCTGGCATTGAGACAGCAGCGCGAACAGCATTTCGCTGCCCTACAGTGCGATATTCATCGTATGGGACTCCCGAAGTTGGAATTTCGGCGAAAAAGGGGTCAGCCGGGTATCTTGACCTCATCTCATCTCTCCACATTGCCCGTTCGCCTTTAGTGCACCCCGCAACAGAGGCGATATCGGGTGAAAGATTGCTTGGAATTTCACCTAACCATTCCGGCCTCCACGCATTAGCTGATATGAAGTATCCATCCTGCTCTATGACAGTAAAACCGAGATCATCCTTTACCTGATTTATCATTTCTAAATCATTTACATTGAACGGAATTAGTTCAGCCTCAATATTGTTTTGGATCTCATGCCTTCTTAATGCTTGGCGAATGAGAATCATAAAATCCCTATGACTACCTGTTCTTCGAGCGTGGACACATCTTTTGAAAAGCGGATCTTCAAATGTTGATGCAGACACGGATTCGTGATCATAGAACCACTTTCTGAAATCACTGAATTCTGTATCTGCTAACAAATTTCTAATCCTCTGTTGGTATCTCAATAGGAGACCAAATGTGAGCACCAGCTGCGATCATTCGGATTACCGGTTGTTGAATTCCGAATTCAATTCCCTCGAGAATCGCTAATTCTTTTTCCAATTCTGTCTCAAGGTAGACCTGCTCAGTTTCTACCTCTGATCTTTCTAAACGCGTGGAGAGTATTCCGGAGCGCCTTCTTGCATCTTCTTCTGATAATTGTTTGGCTTTTACGAGCGCTTCTTTAATTGACTCTTTATCAATAATCTTCTCGCGTGCTAATTGTCCACTTTCTTCACATAACGTTTTCCAATTTGGTAGCGCTTCATGCACAAACCTCCATCTTTCTCCTCGTATATTTGTCCATGGTCGAGTATCTAGTGCGTTAAACTTTTGTTCCATCTCACCTTCAGCTACCTTGCCATTTGCTACCCAAATCTCTCGAGTCAATGACGGAAAGAAGACATCACCTCGCCGTCGAAGCATTGGGAAGCCCTTTGATTTTAATCCCTCATCATTGAATTCAATTTGAAAATCAAACTTGAAAAAAACGACTGCTTGCTTATATGAAGGCCTATGCGCCCATAGAACGCGGGCCCGGCCTCGGTCATCCATACGAAGATAAGACTCCATCCAATCAACTAGAGGATCACCCAATCTCATTAATGCGACGTCAGGAGTTTTTCTTGCTGCGACTCTATTAAATGTCCTTTTCTTTGGAAACTCATGAGCTATTTCTAAAAATTGGTCAAGCCTAACTAAGGGAAGCGTATGCGCATTATGGTCTACAGGCTTGTAAGACAGAATAGACAGATTATTTCCTTCATACCTAGGGCGTAATTTAAGCCCGCCGTCAGCGTTCACTAATAGGTCGAATGCCTCTTTTATGTCGCCTGAGGCTTCTTCAAATTCCCTCAATTCTTCAATATGTTGCGGGGATAAATCACTGTGTGTACTTGATGACTCAACAAGTTCTAGATATTCGATTAATTCCGTCTCGGTCTCTAATGCCTCTCTTACTCCATCCAAATCATCAACAAATACTGCGAAACCTTCGTCTAGAGATCTCTGTTGAAGTTCCATTTCGAGGTCTGCTAAGGGATGGTGGAGAGTAGCTACAGATTTATCGAATATGCCGACAGCCTCAGTTAGTAACTTCATATAGTTAGTTACTAATTCTGAATCAGGTTCATCAAAGATAACTGAGTTTGAGGATCTTGACCCTGCTTCGGAAAATCTATCTGTTCTACCAATCCTTTGCTCGAGACGATTAATTGAGAGTGGTACATCCAGATGAAATACTCTTTGACTGCTTTGAAGGTTTCTTCCCTCTTCTGCGGAATGGTCGCAAACGAGTACACGGCACGTATTACCGTAGAGGAATTCTTGCACAGACTGTTCTTGCTCCTCAGACGTATCCGACACTAAATGGTGTCTAACTGCGTGAGGGCCGATAAGACTCCGTAGCAGTTCAACAAACTTTTCTGCTGACTGCGAAAAGGACGTGAAGACTATAGTTTTTCCCTTTCCTGTTTGTGCTTGTCTTTTACATTCATGAAGGACATGGCCCCATCTATGACTCGTTCCGGAGATTTGTCCATCAGAAAACTCGGATTCAGCAAGTGATAGTCGAATAGATGCTGCTACTTGCTCCAGTAAACCTCGATTAGCACCATCAAGTTCTAGTTCAGTTGCAACAAAATCTAACATGGCCTCGGGACCTGCCAAAGCATGCTCCATTGCTGACCTAAAACGCTGTTGACTATCAATTTGATCATCACCAAGGCTCATAACTTCCCTGTATTGAATTAGGAAATCATCAATAAAGGGTCTTGATGGCTCGTGAAGAGATTTAATTTCGAACGCTCGTCCAGA
Source organism: Myxococcales bacterium (assembly GCA_002721815.1). Classification (GTDB taxonomy): domain Bacteria; phylum Myxococcota; class UBA727; order UBA727. The sequence continues at coordinate 2,594 of PBLQ01000066.1, read as the reverse complement.
AACTCGAAAACCATGTTGCAACGCTTCACTTCTACGATTCCTAATTACTCGCCGACTTATGCGGTATGTATCACGCAGATAATCTCTTAACAGTCGCAACTTCTCTGATCTGACTCCTACCTCATTTAAGTCAACATCATTGAATTCATCAATCTGCGAAGAAAGGTAAGTATCAGTTGAATGCGTTTCGCGAAACTCTTCCAAAACCGTTGCAAGAATTGAATGATCGGTCTGGTCATCAAGCAATTCAATATTTAATGCTTCAGTTTGGCGTTCTGACAATCGCTCACTGAATCGATTCTTTCCATCTAATGGATAAGCATCTGGGTCAACAAGTCTTAGAAGGTCATAGAATGTCTCCGTATTCCCTCGCAAAGGTGTAGCTGTAAGAAGCAGCAGGCCAGGAACTAAACCAGAGACATCTCGTGCGGTTTCTAATAATTCTTTGTTTGCCGTGAGGTGATGAGCTTCGTCGACTATGAGCATGTCGACACCTTTGTAATTAAATTCCGCTAACTCGTCAAACGAAATAACTTGAAGTGTGCCCAAATCGAAATGATCACCAAGTAATAACTTTCTGGCTAATTCATCCTCCCACTGCCTCTTTAGCAAGCGTGGAACGGCAATTATCACAACTGCGTTGGGGTCATCAAGGAGGATTTGACGAGTAATTAGGCCTGCTTCAATTGTTTTCCCCAAGCCAACTTCATCTGCGAGGATGAATCTTCTGATTGGGTCACCAAGCACTCTTGCCATAACATTTAGTTGATGTGAGAATATCCGGACAGGGGCAGAAAGCGCTGCAGTATATCCTCTGCACATATTCCTTTGCAGAATAAAATTCTTTAGAACAGGCAACCTTGCATGATAAAACGCTTGGCTATCATTCATACCAAGCGCTAGGGCGTCCTCGCATCGTTCCATTTCTTTATCCCAGCGAATCCAAACACTATATTCAGGGACAGTTTGATACTGGCCTCTTATTTTTACATCTAACCCTTGATCTAACTTTCCCGTAAACCTGCCTGGTAGCCACCCAAACTCTTGCGACCTTAGCCATAGTCTCGCCTCAAGGAGTTCCCCCCATTCAGGTTCCGTTAAGTCGACATTGGGAAAAGATAAGGTTTCTGGTTCTAATCCACATACATCCGTGAATTCAATAATGGATGACTCATCGCCGATCTCTTGAATTCGTCCCAGGCCCAGGGGTGTCGACACGAACTTTCCTATTTCCAAACTCTCCCCCTTATTGCGTTACTAAATCGTTACCTAAATGATTGCAAGAAAACTCACGTTTGTATGTTAATTGACAATTAAAGAACCGAAAAATTGGTACTCACATGAGATAGCAAGGTTTGCCTTGCATCGATACTGCAGCGTTCTATTTTGTCTCTCGTGATGCTTTCGCGTAAGTTGTGCTTAGGTATTTTGAGAGTTTGCGTTTATCTTGACTTAAGTTCTGCAGGGAATCCCATTCGCATAACTCCTCTTCAAATTTCCAGTACCCCGAATCCCATGCACAGAAGGGCTTTATCAATAAAAGTTCATTCTGATAATCTTGGACGGTAGGCAAATGCTTGATTACCTCTTCTTCAGTGATCGAGTCATAAGGATACACGGTGTCTCGACTATCTAGCAGGCCTGAGGAACTGAATAGTCGGAAGGAGATATCATCCATTAGGTTACCTAGAGCAACAATTCCTACTCCGTGTAGGAGGCGTGATTCTGATGGTTTTTTATCCCATGATTTTTGAAAGACTTCACTAACAGCCTTCCAAAACTGAGATACGACTCGATACATCATTTCCAGATCACATTCGCCAGTTGAGCGGTCTTGATGCCAAAACGAGTATAGAAAGCCATGCTCAATACTGGCATGGAGCATTGTTGCGAAAGAATTATCCTTTGCTACTCCTTCGGTCAGTGTTTGTGTCTTTATCTTCCCCCTTAGCGGCGAATCGTCTCGAAAATTCAGATACTCAATTAATGTGAATGGAATTATTTTTGCTTGAAGATCAAGAGGCAACTCTTCTTTTTCAACGCTGGGAAGCATTTCATGAATCAGGCTGTTAGGTAATGGTTTAGTGGAATTGACGAGTATGAATTGGGTTCGTTGGTCCTTCTCGCTGTCAGCTTCAAATCCAACAATACTGACTGGGAAACTTTCAATCTGAGAATTTGGATTTTCGAGGGCTTGCGAAATTGCTGCTGTTCGTTGCTGCCCATCGACAATCCAACCCGGCTGTAGATGGCCCTCTTCATGTAATCGGGAAATCGTTAAGGTACCTAACTCAGCGTTTGAGTGATCTTTTAAGTCTTTTAATGGGACAAATTCAATTAATTCGGGCTTTAAAGCGATTACCAGGGAGTTAGGCATAAGAGGATTTTCTGACTCAACATAATCCTGTATTTTCTTTATGTGATTTACTACCTCTGGACGTTGGTATCCGAGTAACTCTGTGGATTGTTCGTCTCTTTTCACTCTCGAAATAGTTGTGAATTGTCGAAGTTGCTTTCCATCTGCCACGAAGGAATAAAGAATACGGTCATCTCCTTGGGTATATCGTATGGCAGGAAACTGAAATGACATTTGT
>PBLQ01000065.1 GCA_002721815.1 Myxococcales bacterium | reverse complement strand
TTTTTATTATAACACCCGCCGCCGCCGCCGCCGCCGCCGCCATTACCGGAACCATCGTTCACACAGCCGCCGCCTTGTCCGCCGCCACCGCCACCGCCGCCGCCGCCGTGACCATTGCTGCCATTGGTGCCTGGGTTGCCCGATTTGCCGAGCCAGTAACCCCCGCTGATGCTGCCGCCTTGGGACGCGCTGGAGCCGTCAGTGCCTCGGTCGCCATCATCACCGGGTTGACCATTTTGACCATCGCCGGGACAGCCACATGAACTCAAACAGGCAAAGCCACATGGACCACAGGTCCCGCCGCCACCAGCACCGCCACCGCTGCCGCCACCGTTGCTGGCCCAGGTGCCATTGCTGCCACTCACCCCGGAGTTACTGCCTTCGGTTCCTCCCCGACCGCCTGAGCCGCCGGGGCGCGAGCAGGCGGATTGACCAGCGCTGCCACCAGCGCCATAGCTCGACCCATCACAGCTTCCGCCTCCGCCAGCACCACCATTTTTCAGGGTGGGGTTATTCAGCTCTGCACCATCGTCCCCGTCTGTCCCACTACTGCCATTGCCGCCGCCGCCCGCCATGATGTGGTTGCGTTGCAGGCTGAGGGCATCGCAGTTGTTACAATACACGCCATAAATGCTGACGCCCGTTTGGTTGGAGGTTTTCGCTTCGATGTCTAAATCTCCCACCGTGGTGGTGGACGTGATGTTGACTGCTTTCATGGCAATCACGCGGCCACTGGTGGCCTCATCGTGCTTGATTTGTGTGGTGTAGACGGTGGAGCGATCCCATCCGCCGGTGTTTACATTTTCGGGGTTGATGGAGCGGGCAAAACCGCCCCAAATGGATACGCCGTCCATGAGTTCGATTTGTTCGTTATAAATGCCAGAGGCCACGTAAATGTGATCGCGCGTGAGACTGGATTGATCCAGAGCATAAGAAATGGTTTTCATGGGATTGGCGGCCGTACCGCCCCCGCTGGCAATGGGGGTATCGTTTCCGTCGGTGGCCACAAAAACGCCTCTTAAAAGGTCACCGGCGATGCCGTCGCAGTTGGCGTCCAAGAACAGGCTGTCGGGCACATCGGTCTGTGAAAACGGGGTACACTGGTACTCACAGCCATTGGCCAAATCGCCGTCTAGGTTGTGCCATCCTTCCAGACAGCTGTCGAAAACACAGTAGCCATTGGCGTCGCATCCGGTATTGGCGTTCGGATGAAAGCACGTGTTGCCTTGGTTGGGGGTGGGTGCGCATTCACAACCATCTTGGGGGTCGCCATTGATATCGCGTTTGCCATCGGGGCAATTTTCGCCTTCGCCGGTGATCGTGATGATGCCTTGGCGGGCCATGTCCGAAAAATACGAGATGACAATGGCGCCAGAGTCAGCGGCATAATTGTTGGGGGTGTAATCCACATTGAAAGTAAAAGTATCGTCGTGCTGTAGGGTGACCGGCAGGTCGAAGTTCGGCAGATCGAAATCGTTGGGGCTGGAGTCGCTGAGTTCGATGGACTCAATGATGAGGGCGCCATAGCCGGTGTTGGTGATGACCAGGTCGGAGGACGTGTTGAGCTGACCTGGGTAAATACCGCCGAAATCATAGGTGTTGGGATTTTGAGAATAAATGGGATTGGTGGGCCGGGCCACCAAATTGACTGTGATGTACGGGGTGTCAGGGTCGTAGGTTTCAATGCGCATCACCGCTGAGGTGGTGGCAAGTGCGTCGCCATTTAAGGTGATGGTCTGAGGCGCAAAAGTGATGACATAGGGCTGGTCATTGTTGGATGGGATGTCGGGTGGGATGCCCAGGGGTGAAAATGTGAACTGGGCAAAGCTTGTTTGCTCTGAGCACGTGTTAGAAATGACATCAAGAAAACAGGCTTGTGCCACGTGGAGGTCGCCCAGCCCCAGGTTGCGCAGCCGAATGGTGCTGTCGTGCTGGGTGCCAATTGGTACGTCTCCAAAATCCAAGTTCACCGTCCCGTTAGCGTCGAGACGCGAACCCAAGCTGTCATCAAATACGGCGACGCTGGGCAACCACTGGGTACTGCCATTGATGTTCATTTGGGGATGGGCCTCTTGGGGGAAGGATGAGATCGCATCGATCATGAAACTCACTTGGGCGTTTTGAACGGTCGCCGTGGCCCCACCCGAAAAAGGCGCGTAACGCAGGGTCATGGTGCGTGATTCATCCACAGCCAACACGGTGCCGTCTGGCCAGTCTTGGGCGTTGACTAGAGCAAACGCATTGGCATGGTCGCCGCCGCCGATTGAGATGGTTTCAAAGGGGACATCCACATTGCCGGTGTTTTCAACGGTGAAGGACAGTTCGTGGCTGCGTGAAATGAATACAAGCCCGAAGTCGAGGGCGCTCGGCGAGAAGGTGATGACCCCCATTTCGCTCTCACCGGACAGGATAAAGTCGGCGCGAAGGTTTTCGGGTTCGTAGATAAAATGGAGCTGTAAGGTATGCTCGACCACCGTGGCAGCGGTGGGATTGAAGGTGATGGCAATGTCACGGCTTTCGTTGCGATCTAAAGGCTCATACAAGTCGGCGGGTAAGGTCAGTTCAAATGGAGATTCTTCGGGGAATATCAGATTGTCCAGCACCAGAGGCCCGTAGCCCGCATTGGTGATGGTGAGGGTTTGCGTGGTGGGTTCGCTGGTGTGCGGCATGGTGAGCGGAAATGGGGTCAAGTCGTTAAAGAAAGGTTGGGGGTCGATGGTGAGGGCATCGAGGTTGACCTGCAGCGTGCCATTGGCCGGGTCACTGCTTGTCACCGTTAGGGTGCCCAGGTCTGCCACCAGGTTTTCGCTGTCATCCACATTCAGCGCATCGCCTTGGTACATGACAGGAATGAACAGGTAATCATCCCCTGCGATGCCTGCATCGGTGGGCGCGGAAGCTGATAGGGGGCCCGCGTCGTTGGCCAGATAGGGCTCGGTGAGTGTGGCGGGGAATGCGGGCATGGCGCCCAAACTGAACTTCTCAGAGCTGTCTGCTGAAAAAGAGATGCCATCAATACGCAATGGGCTGTCGCCCGTATTGGTGATCACCAAATAAGAAACTTTTTGTTGCCCCAGATAAGTGTTGGGCAAGGAGAGGGTGGTGTCTAGGTCAATGGGTTCGAGGTCTTCTTCACCGAGCAAAGAAATGCTGAGGCCGGGTGGTGGTGTGACATCCGCCCTAACTTGGATTTGGGTGTCGTCTTCCGTTTCTGTGGTGGCCGTGAGTACATCTTCGGCCAGGCCCGGTAAACCATTGGCGAGAAACCCGATGACCACATCGACACCGGCATTGGGGGTTAAAGTTAAAGGCAACGAAGGACCGGTTATTTCAAATGCCAAACCGGTTCCCCAAGTGAGTTCGGTGAGGATTAAATCTGCCTGGCCCACATTTTCGAGGGTGACCGTTCGTTGTTGAGGGTAGCCAATATAGGCATCATCAAAAACCACCAAGGTGGGGTCGGCCGCCAGTTGGCCCACCAGACCGGTACCTGAAAGCGCGATGTCATGTGCCACGTCTTCATCGTTGTTGTCATAGCCGAGAATGCTTAAGATGCCATCGTGCTCACCTTCGCCTTGTGGGGCAAAGAACACTTCCACTTGGACGGTGGAGGCTGCTTCCCCTTCGTTGTTAAAGCAAATGCTTTGGTCACAGATGGGATGGGAGCTGGGGCAAGCCGCATCGTTGTCACAGTTTTCAATAAAAGAAGACAAGAACACATCTTCTTCGAGGTCTTCGGGAAAGATATCGAAGGCGCCGGTAATGGGGGAGACGTTGAAGTCTGTGAGTGCAATGATGGAGTCGATGGCGCCCATGTTGCGCAAATAGATTTTTTTGCTGGTGGCGCTGCCAACCGGAAGTTCACCCAAATCTAGCTCAGTGATCAGCGTGGATTCGGTGTCGGACACATCCGTCCCCGCCCAGAGCGCGGGAGTGCCCTTGAACTCCGCCTGCAACTCGAGCTGAGCGATGCCTCCGGCCCCTGAATGCACCACTTGCAGCATGGCAAAATCGGCCGTGGCATCTTTGGGGGTATGCTCGATGACCATCTCGAGCACTTCGCCGGGTCGGAGTTCTTGGTTGAGGGTGCCTGAAGGGGTGGCTTGGAATTCATTTTGGGTGTCGTTGTTAATGACGATGTGAACAATGTCTAAGGGGAGGGTGCCCACATTGGAAAGTTGTAAAGCACGTTCCACGCTGACGCCCAGACGTTGTGCGCCGAATTCGAGGGCGCCGGATTCAGACAGTTCTAAGATGGCTTGTGGGACACTGGCATCTTGGGAAGAACTGGGGCCTGGGATGGTGGGCCCCCCGTCAAGACCCAAGATGGGCAGATTGCCGCCTACACAGGCGCCGTTCACACAGCTTTGGCTGTTGGGGCAATCCGCGTCAAAAACACAAGCGGGTTCTGTCTTGGGTGGCTCCGGGGGGCCAGCGACGAAATTGCCACAACCGCTCAAGCTGTTCAAAATGGTCAAGCAAACAAGGAAAATGATAGGGTTTTTACGCAACATGAGACCTACTTTAGCACTGATTTGGTCGCATTCCTTCGGTGGAACGGCCTAAAAATGCTTCTCCTGAATTAATATACATTTGGAGGCCAAACTGGCGCCCTTATCGGTCAAAAATCCGAGGGAAAGACCGTTTATTTTATTGGGATTGTGGAATTTTTGAGATCTAGTCCAACGGTTTGTTTTCGATGATTTCAATGGCCAAGTGAAAGGGAGAGTCATGCCCCCCAGCAATCACTTCGTTTTGCCCCAGGTTGAGGAACGCAATTTTTTCAGAGGAGTGGCCGCCAATTTTTTTGCCATTGACTTGGGTGCCCATAAAGCTGCCGCGGTCACGGATGACCACGTGCCCGTCTTTTCGTTCGATAACAAAGTGGTTACGCGATAAGTGATAGGGTTTTTTGTCGTCCAGGGCCAAATCGTTCGAAACCAGTGGGCTCTCCGACTTGCGCCCCACGCGGAAAGGAAGACGGGTGATCATGAAACCTTCTTCGCGCATGAGTTGTTTGGCATCATCACTGTTGGGCTTGACCACGCAGTGCACTTCTGAAGCGGAGGATAAGGTGGGCTTGTCGGGCGCAGGATGGTGGACCAACCGGGCATTCATGCTGCGCAAGCGAACGAAAAGTGAATGCAAATAAGCCAAGCAATCTGCGGGCCGGTTTTTGAGCAGTTCGATAAATTCGTAATGGTCGATGGCGTCGAGAGAAACATCTTTTGTGGCCTTGGCGGTCGCTGAACGTGGCGCTTCTTCGACCAAACCCATTTCTCCGAAGATCTCACCGGGGCCCAAGACGCCCAAGCGAATGGCGTTGCCGTCATTTTCTTGAATGATTTCAACCTCGCCTTCGGTGATGAGGTAGGCGCGGTGGCTGGGGTCGCCTTGTTTGAAAATATGGTCGCCGGCAGCGTGCTGAACTTTGTTCATGATGACCTCCCTAGAAGGTCACACTTAGCTGAATTGGGCCGCTGGGTTCAAGTGTTTTGGAAGCTGAGCGGGGTTTATTCCGGTGTTTGAACCTCGGGGGTGAGCAGATTCTGGGCTTGCGCCGCTTCTCGGGGAGATCTCGCTGTGGCCAACGCCATTTTCGCGTATTTTTGGCATTCTGTGTCGTTGTTTTGTTCTTGTGCACAGAGGGCCAGATAAAAGCACACCTCGTGGTCCTCGGGCGCGATTTTGAGTGCTGCCAATAGATGGTCGCGGGCTTCATCATGGTTTTTGTCGATTTGGAGTGCGATCAATCCCATGCCCAAAAAGGGTCTGTGCCACTGCGGCGCTATTTGAGCGGTTTGACGATAGTATTTGATGGCTTGTTTTTTGTTTTGTTGAACCCGGTGTACGTGCGCCATGTTGAGAAGGGGCGTGGGGTCTTTGGGGTTGAGCTCATGTGCTTGTTTGTAAGCGAGCAAAGCCCCTTTGTGGTCTTTGCTGAACAACGCGGTATTGCCCACACGGATATAGTCGGTGGGGTCGCCTCTTCGTGAAACCAGTTCCATGGCTTGGACCATGGCTTTTTCTGGTTTGTTTGCCGTCATGTAAAGCCCGTGGAGTTCTTCCCACATGGGCAGCATGTTGGGATTGTAAGCCAACCCGTCGGTGAGGATCTCGATGGCTTGGTCAACCATTTCAAGTTTGACGCTGATATGACTGAGGAGGAAATAGGGTGGCGCAAAGCCTGGATTGGCTTCGATGGAGGCCGTGAGGTAATCCACGGCTTTTTCAAAATCAGAAACGTCTTCTGGCCCATCCGCAAATGCCAAGGCCAAATCATAGTTCACCAATTCGGGGGCATCGGTGGTTTCGAGTGCTTTGAGTAAATGGGGTTTGGCCTCGGCATGTTTTCCTGCTCGAATGAGTGCCTTGCCCAGACCACTCAGCACCTGTGGGTTTTCTGGTGAATCTTTGAGCGCTTTTTGCAACAAGTTCACGGCTTGGCCCACTTGATTGGCCATGAGATGGCAGGTGGCGATGAGGGCGTAGGCATCGCCCTTGTCTTCGGCGAGGTCTCTGGCTTTTTTGGCCCAAAACAGCGCAGCGTCCAGTTTCTGCTGAAGCAGATAGAGTTTTGCAAACCCCAAGTGAACCTCCGAGGAGTATTCGTTTTGCTGTAGACCGTAGTTGAAATATTTTTCGGCGTTTTCAAGGTCGAGATTCTTGAGCGCTTCTAGACCTTTGGCGACCACTTCTGCTTGGGTTAGATTTTCCATGGACATTCCGCTGTACGTAAAAAAAAGAGGGCTCATGTGCTTGAGCCCTCTGGTGTTATCACAGGGTTGGACTGTGGACTAAGAGAACCAGCTTTTAATCTTCTTCCAGGCTTTCTTGGCTTTCTTTTTGATGGACTTGCCAGCTTTTTTGACAGTGTCCACCACAGCTTCGCCAGCTTTTTTGGCGGCTTTGCCCACGGCCTTGGCGGCTTTGCAAATCCCGGAACCCACGGCTTTTGCACCGTTGACCAAAGCATTGAATCCTTTTTTAGCCGCGTTTTTGATGCCTCTGCCGATTTTCTTGAAGTCGATGGTGAAACCGATCTCACCACCCAGCAACGGTCCGAGTCCGACCAAAAAACCAGCTTTAAAAGAAAACTTGCCATCTTTGTAGCCAACAGAGAGGTCTGCTTGTGCAGCCACACCCCAGCCAATACGACCTTTAGCATGTCCGCCGATTCCGCCCACTTGAGCGTGCGCGCCGCCTTCAAAGACAGCGCCTGCGAAACCACCGGCGTTGGCTTCTGCGTGCAATCCATCGGCGCCAGCGGTAATACTGGCTGATGCGCCAGCGCGAGCGCCCGACCAAAAACTGCCATGGATACCCGCGGAGGCAAGGCCATTATGGGTCGTGGCAGAGGCTTCCAATCCAATGGCGTAAAGCGTGGCTTCGCCGTAAAGCTTTCCAGAAGCTACAAAGTTGTCACCGTCGGTGCCAAAGGCCCCACTGTAACTGCCTTCAATGCCTGCGATCTTCACGCCGGCATCTAAATAAGTTTCGCCATGTTTGTAGTCTTGAGTGCCATTGTTAATGTCACCATGGTTGAAGTGATAGAGGGAACCTTCGCCTCGGGTTGCTGCTAAAGTTGTCATTGTTGTCTCCAAAAAATGTTTAAAAAAGTTGGGTAAATGTTGAACACAAGAAGTATCGGCGATGGGGCAAACCAGTTTTTCCAAGGCCTTGGAACCTGTGGGGACGGTCACGGTAAGAAAAAGTAGGCGGATGTAGGATGGTCTTGAAAATGTTCTATTTAACGCATGGTTACGCTTTTTGCCGTGATCTCAGAATTGGTCGCCAGATCTCCTAAACAGCTAATTTTAGATGGTTTTAGTGTGAGAATCCTCACAAAGGTGAATCAAGCAGAAATCCAACCCAACCGCAGTGCAGCTTCCAATTCTCTGAGTAGGGCTGTTACACTGTCCAAGTATTTCGTAACCAAATGGGCCCCTAACGCATCTAAGTTAGCGGGAAGGTAGGTTTTATGCTCAAAAAAATAATGTCTCTAACGGCGGTTTGCTTGTTCGCTTCAACCCCGGCGCTGGCCGACTCTATCTATGAGCCAGGCGATGCCAATCTGGATGGCAACGTGAACATTCTTGATGTCGTGAAATCGGTGCGAATCATTATGGATACCACAGCAACGCCGCCGCCTGCAGAAGCATTGGTCAATGCAGATCTGAACTGTGACGGTTCCATTAACGTCCAAGATCTCATTATTTCGGTGGATATTGTTTTGGGTCAAGAATCCCAGTCTCAACAAGAGACCGTGGCAGCCTGCTTTGAAGATGCCGATAACGATGGATTCCCCCACACGGTGGATTGCGATGATGATGACCCCGATGTGAACCCCGATGCCGATGAAGTTCGCGGTAACTACGTTGACGACGACTGTGATGTGAATACCACCGACCCCACGCTGAGCGCTTGCGCACCGCAACGTGCGTTCATCGACCAAAACAGTTTGTTGACCGTCACCACCGTCACCGATGACTTTTGGAAATGGGATGGCATGGAATGCACAATGTTTTCAGGGCCAGCTTGTGCGGGTGAAGATTGTGATGACACCTTTGGCAGTGAAGAGGCGTGTCAGGCGCAATATGATCAATGCCTGCCATGTTCAGGTTACCAGTGCGGATTAAATGGTGATGAAGCTTGTACCTGTGGAAGCCGTTGTTTTCCCCCAAATGACATGACCATGACCATTAAGGTATGCCATGCCGATGGCCTGTGTCGGGCGGGAACGCCTGGCAGCATCGACCCAGTGAGTGGCGAATACGAAAATCCGCCTTGCGCAGAGCCTTACACCGGCAGTTGCGGTCCCCAAGATGCCAGCCAGCCAGGCTCCACGCTGAACGAAAGCACCATGTTTCGTTGGGACGGCGCCTTTTGCGTGCCCATGCAATCAGGCACTTGCGTGGGGGATGATTGTGACAATCTTTACCCTGATGACGAAAACGACCCGACCCGCTCCACCGCTTGCGAGTTGGCCCATCTCAATCCCGAGGCAGGGTTTTGTCAGGCACCTTGCGACACGGCCAAAGACTGCGCCATCATGAACATCAATCGGTTTCCTTTGGGTGGGGTTGACCCCGGTTTTTGTTCCAATCCTGCCGATATGCAAATCAAACGCGATTTGGGTTTATGTTTCGGGCTCAGCAGCCCAGGCTTCTTTACCTGTGAAGCGAATCCCAACTTCGGGATGGAGCGCATCTGCGTTCAAAACAACGGCCTTGCCGCTGACGCTGCTGTGGTGTGTGGCGATGGTAAATGTGACATCCCCAACGGTGAAACGCCGCAAAGCTGTCATGCCGATTGCTTGCCCGGCAGCTGCAGTGATGACGGTAACGCCTACGTGGGTCAAACTTGTGTTGACCTGGGCTATGAGTGGACCGGCGATCCTTGTGGGGCGCAGTTGATGTGGCACACCGGTATGAAAGGATCTACCGATCCTGCAGACGGTAACTGCCTACCTTTCCATGGGTATTATTGGGATGGTGTCACCTGTGAAGGGAACATGCTGAGCGGCTGTTTGCGTGGCGGTCCCGACTTCGGCATGCAATTTCCCAGCGTGGACGATTGTAATGCGGCACACGGGGCCGATAATGTGAATGCTGGCCTATGTACGTGTGGACATGAGATTTTATACAGTGATGTGAATACCGGAGAAGGGGTGAGTGCCCAGAACGACTGTTCCATGTCTGGTGGACACTGGGACTGGGGAAGCTGCACCTGTAAATACTCATCTCCTTCTGAACCGGTGACGGTGCTGAGCGTGAACACCTTCTGCCTCGATGATTTACAGCCACCGCCTGAGGGATACGAAACTGAATCGGGGGGCGTCTTTGCCGAGCGTGTCGGCGACCGCATTTCGATTCGCACGGTTTTGTTAAATGTGAACCGGGAAATCGCCGAAAACACCCACGATCCAGGCAACGAATTCACCGTGAGGATCGGCGAAAACCCAGATGGGGACGAGTTGATTTTTAACGTCAGTGCCAATGAAGATCTGGACTGGCCACCGCCTGGCTCCATGTCCCGAAGTGGATGTGACGTGGAGTTAAACTTCTCATATGGGAGCGATACCGACGCCTCCGTAGAATGGGTCACCGGTTATATGTTAAATTTGGTGGATTTCTACGACGGTGTGGATGGCAACATTGAACCGCTCTTGCCGCCCGATGGTTTTATCGGTGATGCTGACCTCGGCGCTGATGAGCCGGTGTCATGCCCAGCCCAAGACATTCGTGCCAGTCTGGCCGACGTTCAATGCACTGCTGTTTTTACCTTCTGGAAATGGGACGGCGATGCCTGTGTGCCGGTGGACTTTGGTGATGACGAAACGGGGTCTTCGTATCTCGGTTGTGGGGTTGAAGGGGCCGACCGTCAGTCACGCTATCCGGATTACTTCTCGTGCCAAGCGGCGCACGAAGAGGGCAACTGTTGTACGGCCACCATTGAAGAACAGTTTGGTTGTGGCGTCCACGGTTTTTGGGATTGGGACAGTTGTGGTTGTGTCTATGGTCAAGACTGCGATGGTCACTACCCGGACTTGCATCAGTTCACTGGCAGTCACGAAGGCGCTTTGTTAGGAGATGGCACTTGCCACGATGGTACCGGTAACTCATCGCTCAATTTTAACTGCCTCGAATGGAACTTCGATGAAGGCGACTGCGATTTGCCTTGCGGTTGGGAATTGAACAACCAGGGCTTGCCTGAGCGTTACGCTTGCGACATGGGCGGGTACCCGTGGGAATGCTCTGACGAAGGTAACTTTATCTGCATTTGGGATTGATCGTTCAACCCCCAAGAGAGTCCTATTTGTCGGCCATGACCCACACCCCGTCCCAGTCTGGTGGCGGGGGTGATTCTTGAAAATGGCGGCAGCGCTCTAGATACATGGCTGCCAGTTCGTCTTTGGGGTTGAGCCGCAAAGCTTCCGAGAAGGCGGCGCGTGCCTCGTCCCATGTTTTATTTTGGTAGGATTGAAATCCCGAACTAAAGACCTTCAGGGATGCTTGAAGATTGGGGAATGAGGCGTCGTCATAGTGGTCCATGACTTCATACATGGCCACCGGCTGTTGTTTGCCTTTGACCTGAATCAAGTCTACTTTGCGTACAGTGTATTCCTCTTTGAGTTCCTTAAGCGTGAGTCCACTGACGAGCATTTCGGTGCCATAATATTTGTTGGCGCCTTCGAGGCGGGCCGCCAAGTTCGCGCCATCGCCAATAACCGTGTAGTCCATTCTTTTGGGTGAACCGATATTTCCCGACAGAATCTCGTCGGTGTTTACACCAATTCCCATGCGCAATGGCTCATTGCCAGTGGCCGTCCAGGCCGCATTGAACGTGCGCAATGCTTTGAGCATTTCGATGCCGGTTTGCATGGCGTTGTCTGCGTCTTTGGGGCCAGGGAAGGGGGCGCCAAAAACAGCCATCATGGCATCACCGATGTATTTGTCGAGGATACCGCCTTTGGCAGACAGGATGTCCACCATGATGCTGAAATAGTTGTTGAGCATGGTCACGGTTTCGGTAGGGCCAATGCGTTCGGACAAAGAGGTAAAGTCACGAATGTCGGTGAAAAACACCGTGGCTTTTTGGGTTTTACCGCCCAGGGCATCTTCGCCTTCTTCGAGGAGTTTGTCCGCGATGTCTTTGTTCATGTAGCGGGCCATGGTGCCGCGCAGCCGCTTTTCAGTGGTGATGTCTTCGAGTACTAACAAACAACCGATGTTTTCGCCGGACGCATTCTTGAGTGATACCGATGACATGTTCACCGATGCACTTTCTTTTTCGCCGGCAGCCGCTTTGGCGGGGTCTGCATGAGGTAACCACAGGTCCACGTTCATGGCCTCTTGGCGCAGACCACTTTTTTGGACTTGTCCGATCATTTCGGCCACCCAAGCATTCTGACCTGAAAAGAATTGGGTGTAATCTTTTCCCAGCACTTCACCGGGTTTGTCCTGGCTTTGAAACAAAGACAGTGCGCCGTGGTTAACTTTGACGATGCGGTTGTTGGCATTGATGGTGAGCAGGCCGTTGGTCATACTTTCCAGGATGGATTCGTTGTAGTTTTTGACCTGCACCAAATCTTCAAAGAGCCGCGCGTTTTCAATGGCCGTGTAGGCTTGTGAGGAGAAGGCACGCAATCGAGTTTCGTCCATGTCAGTAAAAGGACCGCCCCGTTTGTTGAGTACCTGAATCACACCGATGGGTTGGCCCTTTTTATCCAAAATGGGCATGCACAAAATGGTGTCGGTTTTGTAGCCGGTCTTTTGGTCCATGGCTTTGTTAAAACGTTCATCTTCGTACGCATCGGGAATGTTGATGGTTTTGCCGCTGGTAAACACCGAACCCGCGATGCCCACATGGTCGGGAATGCGAATCTCGGCGGACTCAAGGCCTTGGGCCACGTGGGACCAGAGGGTTTTACTCTTGTCATCGTGCATAAATAAGGTGCTGCGGTCCGCGTTGAGGATGTTGGTGACGGTTTCCATGATGCGCTGTAACAGGGGCAGCAGTTTGAGTTCGCGGGAAATGGCGGTGGTCACTTCGAGCAGTTGGGCTTCTTCATCGCGAATGCGTCGGATCTCTTCGGATAAGCGTGCGTTCACAAAAACTGACGAGGTGTGTTTAGCTAAAGTGCCTAGTAACGTGAGGTCTGACTCAGTGAACGGACCGCCATGCTTGTTTAAGGACTGCACCACACCGATGATGCGGCCGTTGGTGTCTTGAATGGGTGCACAGATGATGGTTTTGGTTTGGTAACCTGTTTTTTCATCCACATCTTTGTAAAAACGGGGGTCTTCGTACGCATCTTCGATGAGCACGGTCTCACCGGTGGTAAACACGTGACCCGCAATGCCTTTGTTGGAGGGAAAGCGAATGCCCGTGCCCACGGGAGCCCCAAAGATTTCCCATTGTTCTTGCTCTAGGGTGCCTTGAGACAAGCGGGAATACAGCTCGTTGGTTTCAGCATCAAAGAGAAAAATAGTGCTGCGGTCGGAATGGAGCAGTTCGGAGAACATTTCCACCATGCGGGGCAGCAGGGCATCTAAAGAGGAGGCATCGGAGACCTGTCGAGACACATCCAAAAGCGTAGAGACTTTTCGGAGGGTGTCGGCCATTTTACCCACAAAGGCTTCTTGGTTGTGGGGTTGCCAAGCCTGCAGCAGGGTTTTGATTTCGTTCTGTTGCATGCGGTGGGCAATGATCTGTTCCACCAAATCCCCCGAAGGCGCCGCTGGTTGTGGAAGTGTGGAATTGGCCATGGACAAGTTCGTTCCCCCGAAATTGCAAATCTTAGGTGAACCTTACCCTGAATCCCTTTGGATTCCCAGTCTTTACAGGATGAATGGGCCTTGAACCGTAATTTGTGAACAATAGGGCTCCTTGGGATTAAATTCGAGATCTAATCATGGCGATTTATTGGTACCAGACCACATAAGTGTTTTTCGAAATGTCCCCGCCGGCTGGCGTGTTGCCATTAAAACTCGCTTCGTAGGTGAGCGTGTTCTCACTGCCTAAAGTTATCTCGCCGGTAATATCAAACCGCACGGTTTCTACGGGTAAGCCAGGGCACCAGCCGGCACGAGATTGAGGCCAGTTGCCCCATTGGCCGGGCATGGCGCCTTCATCGGCCCGGGCGGCACAGCCCACATCGTTGCCAATATCGCTGTAAGACACTTCGTGGGGTGTGTCAGAACCATTCACGGTGAAGAAATGCATGTGGTTGCACCATTCAGCACAATTGTTGCCGCTGGTTTGACCGTGACCACTGATGATGGTGACGATTTCCACGCGGGTGGCATCGGAGGGTGGGGTGAAAGTGAAGGGTACGTGAGTGGAATTGTAATCGGCGTTAAAGGTACCGCCACCAAAGGCGCGCAAGACGGATTGGGAGATGAGACCTTTGTCTTGGTTGGACAAACGCACCGACATGGTGGCGTGACGTTCGGTGGCGCGTTCCCAAGCAGGGCCCATTTCAATGCGAAAACGTTGGACGCCGCCGTCTTTGATGAGGGCCAAAAAGGGTGAGGCATCCATGACCCAGTGCCGGGTGCCGCGTCGCCAATAAGGGGTTATCCAGCGCACGATTTCGGTGCTGGCAGTGCAGGTGTCGATGTCTGCCGCGTCGTATTCGGTGCACAAGCTCATGCGAGCGATGCGGTCCCACTCCGAGCAGCCAAAGGGGTTACGATGGGGGCAGGTGATTTCCACATCGATTTCAAACGTATCCATGGTGGCCATGGCATCTGCATCGGGGAGGGTAACGTCTTTGTTGAACACCCGGGCGGTGACCATTTCGTCTACCAGCTCTACCACAGTGATGTCGGTTTGAGCGGCAAGATGGGCTTTGAGCTCGGCACGGTGGTTGTAAAAGGCGCTGTTGAACGCCGCCATTTTAAGATTTTCGGGGCCACCCACGTATTCGGACAAGCTGCCCACGGGGTCCCAGCGCTGGTTGCGGTCGATGGCAAAACTGGTGGGCGGTGGCGGATAGGCTTGGCCGCGATCGCCTAAATCCACGGGGTCGGCGTTGTTGCGATAGACCAAGTAATCGATGGCGAAATCGCCCACACCTCCTTCGACGGCGGTGAGTTGGTCAGTGACGAAGTGAAATCGGGAAGTCCAAAAGTCGATTTCATCGGTGTCTTCGCCAAACAGCGTTTGCAAGGCGGTGTCGAAATTGGTTTGCATCATGTACATGCGGCCTTCGCGGGCACTGGCATCCATTTCTTCTGAAATATAAAAATAGTGAACGTTACGTGTGCCCGATTGAAGGATGCCGGCGAAATCAGAGGCCCACAGGGTGTCCATTTGGTTGCGCGCATTGGCGTCCATGTACGAAAAGTACGAAAAGAAAATATAGGAATCGCAGCCGGTCCAAGCTTCGCTCAAAGTAAAGGTGTCGCCACTGTATTCGTTGACGGTGAAATCTTCGGCCAAATCCCCAAAGAGTGCGCCCCCCGTATCGGTGTTGAAGGCGTGAGAGGTGAACCCCTGGTCTTGGCAATAGGTGTCTGCCTCGGGTTCGGGTGGGCTTGCGGGCTCAGGATCGGGACCGGGGACATCTTCACCGCAGCCTGCGCAGCCTACGGGAAGGCTGGCCAGTCCAAGGAGTAAAATGGCGTTTAAAATGGATTTGCGCATGGGCTTGTCCTTTTGAGGGCAGAAATTCATGGGTGAAGCATTGGCAATCTATGAACCCTGGGCCCGGCATGTCAAAGGTTTCAGGGGCTCTGGGGGGTAAATCCTTCGGCTGAAGGCCCGTCATGCCCCGTATTGCGATTTTTATCCCAGGGGTTAGCCTGTGGCCAACTGAAGGAGCTGGTGTTGTTCAACCGTTGCGGGGATTTAGTTGTATTTTTGATGGTGCTGACTGCGGGCGGGCTTGCCCATGCCGCGGCGCCCAAACCCCCAGCCCCCGTGGCCGCCGAAAAACCCAAGATCCTCTTTTTGGATTTGCAATGCACCATTGTTGACCCCGCAGTGGTGGAAACCATTTCCGATTTGGTGGGGGCTGAATTGGGGCAACACAAAAAGTACGATGTGATCACCACCCAAGACCTGCGGCAAATGGCCAAACTCGAAGTGGAAAAACAAAAGTCCGGTTGCTCCAATATGGACTGCTTGAGTGAGCTCGCCGGCGCCATGGGTGCGCGTTATGTGGTTTATGGCAAAGTGGGGCAGCTGGCCGAGCAAACCATTATCACTCTCAATCTTTTCGATTCTGATGAAGCCAAAGCGGTGGACAGGGCCGTTATTTCCGCGCCGAGTTTGGGGAAAGTACCCGAGTTGTTGCCCGCGGCCGTGGCGAAGTTGATGGGTGAAAAAGAACTGGCACCGCCGCCGCCGAAACCTGTGCCTGAACCAGCGCCTGCGGCCGTGGCCAAAACAGTGCCTGCACCTGAACCTGCGCCTGTCGCCCCTGCGCCAGTGGCCGAACCTGAACCACCCGCGCCGAAGCGAGCCGTTCCTTGGGGGCGCGTGGGGAGTGCCGGCGCGGTTGCAGTTGTGGGGGCTGGTTTGGCGTTGGCCCTTGGGCAACCGGCTTACAGCGAAATGATCCGATTGGAGTCCAGTTATAAGCGCAGAGCAGAAAATCTCATTGATGAAGATTCATCTGGAGATTACCTGGAGGGGAGTGCAACCTCATCCAAAGCCTCGGCAAAGGTTGCTCAAACCGATTATCTTGCAGGCCCTGTCTATTGGCTTTGGAGTGGCTACAGCGTGGCAGTGCTGGCCGGTTCTTATGCCTTATGGGCTTATCTCTCCGCACCTTTGGTGGAAGAAGAAAAGGCCGAGGTGACGCCATGATGAGAAGTGTGTTGGGCGTTGCTTTGATTTTTTGTGTCTCGGGCTGTCCCGTTAATTTAGATGATTTTGACGAGCGGTGTGAACTAAATGAATACGTCAGCAATGAAGCGTGCACCCCATGTGAAGATGGCAGCGAAAACAAGGCGGGCGATTTTCGTTTAGAAGGGGATACCCAATGCGATTATCCCATCGAGTTTGATTTGATCGGTAATTATGGAAGCTTCCATGCTTATTTGGACGGCTCGGTTGTTTATAATGGGGCTGCTTATACCATTTTAGAAACGGACCACGATGGGCACTACGTGTTTTTGCAGAAAGACGCAGACAACAGTTTTGTTCAGTTGGATTGGCGGCAAACCAATGATGGGTTGTGTCTCAGTTTTACCAACGAGAAAAGCTCGCAGGCCGAGTTGCCAGGTGCTGATAGCGTGCTTTTTAACGATGAAGTGGATTGCTTTGGCCAAGCGGCTTCGGGCGCATGGGTTTTATTTAAACCAGACGACTTTGGGCTGGCAGGTTATTACAGTGGGGATGATGGCTGGTATTATGACTACAAGAACGAGGCTTCCTTGAGCAACAACCGATTGGTGATTAGTGGGGGTAGTCTTGATCCAAATTTCTCGGGGAACGTGTTAATGTACGTTCAAAATAATTCAAACCCAGCGCTTCATACGGTGATCGTCGACATGATTGTTGGCGACAATGACTTTTTCAGATGGGATTATTTCCGTCTGGATTGGGATAACCGGAATGACCAACATCGAATTTGCTTGGATGGGAACAACACCATTTGGACAGCCATTAACAGCAACGAGGTAGGTGAGTGCGATCACTGGGTGGATTTAACCCCAGTACCTTAGAGTTCTAAAGGTCGACTCACCGCTTTACCAACCGCCTACAAGCCCGCACACACTCCCCCCGAATAAACGGACA
>PBLQ01000064.1 GCA_002721815.1 Myxococcales bacterium | reverse complement strand
CCCACTCGTGGCTGCGCCTCGTTTCGGACGCTTCTACGGGACGGTCACCAACTTTCAGGACGAACCACTCAAAGCCGATTTACGCATTACCAACAAAAAAGGTGATGCCTTTGTCATTAAAGCTGAGGATGGCACCTACGATACCTCATTACGGCCCGGCACCTACCAAGTGGCCGTTAGTGCTAATGGTTATCTGAAAAAAGGGGCGGCGATTCGTATCGATCCCACTTCGAGTACCATCGATCACTTTATTTTACGTGAGATACCGAAAACCAGATTGTCGCGTCTCACCGATGACATGATCGAAATCATGCAAGTCATCCCGTTTGAATTCAACAAGAGCCGGCTCCTCAAAGCCGCTTCATTTATTTTGGACGATGTGGTTGATGTGATTTTGAGTAACCCATCCATTGGGCAGATTTTGATTGAGGGGCACACTGATAATGTTGGAGCGGAAGAATACAACTTGGAACTGTCTCAAAAGCGGGCCGCCGCGGTTCGTGATTATCTAATCGAAGCGGGTATTCCAGCGCAACAACTCGGGGCAAAAGGTTATGGCTCCTCCAAACCCGTGTCCTCTAATGATTCGGCCTCGGGTCGGGCGAAGAACCGTCGTGTCAATTTTGTTATTGTGAAACCTGAATCACCCGTGCAAGAAGAAAGCACCCGTGAACAATAAGGGGGAACCCTTGGAACAACACAAAATATGGTAGAAGATAAAACAACATTATTTAGATTGCCTGGTGGCTTGATGGGAGAACTCAAGTGCACTGTGGGTGTTCGCCAAGGTGAATCATTTTCATTATCGGCTGGTACGTTTACGATTGGCCGAGGGGAGAACTACGATCTGGACCTTTCTGCAGAGGCTGGGGTTTCAAAATTACATGCGAAAATAACAGCTGAAAACGAGATGTACGTTTTGATTGATAATGAAAGTCGAAACGGAACAATGCTTAACGGCAAACCCATCTCGCGTGCTGTTCTGACGCACGGTGATAACATTCGTATCTGCGGTTGTTCTTTGACTTTTTTCTCTTTGGGCAGCACAGGTGTCCACGAGGCTGGCATTGAGACGGCGTCTCAATTGGTGAACCAGGCATCATCTGTTGATGCGGGGCCTTCCAACTTTCCGCCACTCACTGAGGAAGCAAGAAATGAAACGGACGCACTATCAGTGCCGGCGACTGATGGAGAGGAACCAGAGTTTTATTCTGATGATCTTCACGCAGTGGACGATAATGCCGATACCATTCAGCCCGTGCATCGTGACGAAATTCTTACCGACCAAAATGCCGGAGAAGATTCATTAACGGTTCAGGCCGCTATGGTGGGTAAAGGCAAAGAGGACCTTGAGCTAACGGCCACCTTGGCACAATTGCGAGATCCAAAAGTTATGCAGCCCGATCGAACCGTTCAACATCAAGATATGGTTCCTAAATCCAGTAAACCATCGCCAGGGGACGTTGCTGCACCGGCTGCATCCGGCTCAAAAGGGTCAGGTACGAAATCATTTGTAGCGGGCATTGTTTTGGTATTTGGTCTGTATGGGGTTTGGCACTTCGTGCCACAAGATATCAAAACGGTTTTGTTCGAGGGCGTGTCAGAAGCAGAAAACGAACCGGCTGCTGATTCACCCAAAGCTCAGGCAGAAGAGGGCGCAGCGAACAAGGAGACCGGGTCCAATGTTGCAAACAACCTCCCTTGGATTGAGGTGAAGGCGTCGGCAGCCCAAGGACCGGTTATTCGGTCTCCGGCATCGGGTGTGGTCAGTGATCTAAAGGTGACCGCAGGAAACGAGATCGTTAGAGGGCAAATGTTGTTCGTGGTGCGAAACAGCCGAATGTCTTCGGACATTGAAACGGTCAAATTAAGTATCAACAGTCTGGAATCCTTGGCAAAGAATTCCGATACGCGTGAAATTAAAGAAACACTGGCTGAAGAGAAAGCCAAGCTACGATCGCTCCAAGAGCAACAAAAAGTAGTGGTGAAGGCGCCCAAAGGGGGAACGGTAAAAAGCGTCAAAGTGACGTCTGGCGAGGGGATTCGTAAAGGTACTGTCGCCATTACCTTGCGCTCTAAATCACGAATCCTCAGGTACAAAATACCGACCGAGCAAGCCACTGGTTTCGATAAAGACGTCTCCGTTGAAGTTCGCGACGGTTCCGGAAAGGTCAGCCCAGCTACCATTTCATCGAAATCCGGAAAAAATGGAGAGGTTTTCGTAACCCTAAAAAGAGAGGGTAAAGGCGCCATCGAAGCGATTCGTTTGGTGCCTGCCAAATAAAATTTAATCGTTCGCTTGATTTTGGGATGTGACGTCAATGGTACCATCAGCGCTCACTGAAATGGTGATGTCCCCTTGGCTGTGGTTCATTTTTTCATGGTTTGTTAAAGTGTGACCACAGGTTTCAGGGTCGGGGCCACCTCCCGTGATCCAGATACTTTCCACATGGTTGAGTAGCCGTTCAACAACGTCAGGATGTGGGTGGCAATAGGCGTTGTGGGTGCCTGCACTCAGAACGGCAAGGCCTGGGTTCCAGTTTTCTAGGGCGGTTTGGGGGGTACTGGTCAACGAGCCATGGTGTGAGACCCGCAACACATCTAGGACCCCGGTTTTGGCAGAGAGCGGGCTTTCCAGGTCGGTTGTATCTAAACCGCCACCTGTGAGGTCCCCGGCGATGAGGATTTTTCGATTGCCATAGCGTATCAGGAGTCCGACACTTTTTTCATTTTCATCAATTTCATTGGCAAAGGGGCCGTCCCCTAAATCGCCATCGGATGAAACAATATCAATCTCAATTTCTCCAAGTTGAAAGGTGGTGCCGGCGTAAGCGCGTTCGAAAGGGTAGGCTAATAAATGGCGAAAACGGCTGCAGGTTTGACTGGTGCAAGACCCATCGTCGTCTGGGCCGTAAGTTGTTGGCGGGACCCGGTCATCGCCTGTACCAGCCGTTCCATCATCGCCCATAAGATAATGAACCAGTCCGCCCAAGTGGTCCGCATCGTGGTGAGTGAGTACCACTGCATCTGGCTCGCGGTCAGTATGGGCCGCAATGGCCTGCGTTAAAGTTCGATCGAGAAAGTTCGGGCCGCCATCAATGAGGAGGGTCTCCCCAGTGGGGGCAATAATCAGGGTCGCATCGCCTTGTTCCACATCCAAAAAGATCAGTCGCAAGGTTCCGCCCAACAGCTGAACCGCTTCGGGCAAGATCGCACTGGCATTGTTAAGAGTGGCCACCAAATCGTAGGTGTCGGCTGGGGCACTGGCCGGAATGGAGGCTGTTGCTTGTGAAGGGGATTCCACCACAATATTTCCCAGTGATATTTTGAGCCCTGAGGCTTCCAAAGCCAGCTGGAGCTGGTCATTAAAGCCATTTCCGGTGATTTGAAGTTGTGTTGCGGTTAAAGCTGCGGTTTGCCCTGGATTCACGGAATGGAGTTCCAAAGGGGTGCCGCACGCCAGGGTGCAAAGCAACATACTAAAAATAAATGTTTTTTTGTTCAAAAGGACCGCCATCTTGGGGTGTGAAGCCGTCTGAAATGTGCTAGGGAATTATATCATGAGATCGATCAGATTGGCCCAGTTTCGTCGCACAATCCTTGGGGCCCTTTTGGGGGCACTTCCGCTGTGTTTTTGCGCGGAAAGTGGGTTGGCCAAACTGAACAATGCACCCGTCTTTCAAAGCGTTTCTTGGCAATTGCCCAACGAAGCGTTTTTGTCCGTGGCGCTGCATCCCCTTCAGGCAGAAACGGCCTTGGTGGGGGGCGAGACCGGTATCTATCGAACCACCGATGGCGGCAGAACCTGGGAGCGGGTGTTGTTTCTCGGGGCGAAACAACCTCAAAACAACGCATTTATCCAGCAGGTGCAAGGCGTCACGCCGCCTCCCGCGGAACAGAATTCCTGGTTTGACGAAGACATTATCGAGGAGTTCGACGATTTGCTGGGCAACGTGGCACAAGAGAGCATCGACGAACAAATGCCCGCCGGTGATTTCCAAGACACACCAGCTCCCGCGCCAATGCAGGGCTCACTGCAAACGCCACTTCTCAACCCACTCCAACCTTCATTGCTCACCGTGACCATCGAGCCAAGGCTGGATGGTGTTTTTCAGTTGGTTTGGCCATCGCAAGCCCCCAATTTGGTGTTGGCCGCCACGCACTTCGGTCTTTATTTCAGCCAAAATGGAGGCTTGTCTTTCGAACGCATGGATTTGGGCGGGGCCGCAGACAGCCCAGCCTATTCTGTGGCTCTGGTGAGTGCTGATCCTTTGAGAGTGGTGGTGGCCCAGCTGACCCAAATGGTATTTTTTGATGGGGAAGAAGAGCGGTTACGGGAGATTCAAGGCGGTCTTCCGGGAGTGCAGTTCCAAATGGTGACGCCATTAGATGGTATGAAACGGGGATGGGCCAAAAGCGCGACTGACCTCTATGAAATCGATGGTTATCGGATGCGCCGACGTTTGGTGTTGACCCAGAGCAATGCCTTGGCCATGGGTCAGGATCCAGGCGGGAATGCGATGGTGGCGGACGGTAATATTCTTCATCTGATTCCGCGTAATGCTCAGGCACAGCATCGAGAATACCTTTGGCCCTTTGAGACGATCGAACGTATCGACTACGCCAATGGATGTGGTGACGGCTGGTTGTTTATCACCACGGAGGGCTGGATTTGGGTGGACACCGATGATCTTGGGGTTTTCAAAAAGATCAAGAAAGGCAGAGACCAGATTTCAGAATTGCTTTGCGTCGAAGAAAATAAGGTGAGCCACGTTTGGGCCGTGGGCCCTTATGGGGTTTACCGCGAGCTTTCCGCCACCAAACAGGCAGGCATGAGTCCAGAAAGACTCATGGCCCGCTGGCAGCAGGAGCCCACCTTAAGTCAGGTGGGTGCATGGGGTTTGGCCGCCAGCCACAAATCCTTCGATTTGCCGATGCAGCATTTGGATCGGGCCCACACGGCTGCTTATTTGCCCGAATTGATCGTTAATGTCAGCTGGGGCTTTGATGGGCAGGAACGGGCCGTGGTTGACCTTTTGCCCGAGCAGAAATCAGATTTGGAAGATCTGGGCTTTGATACCGAGGATTTAATGCTGAGTCCCGTGCAGAATTCTCTGGGGCTAGATGAGAACAACCCCTGGGGCCGAGGTCGTGAATTCAGGGCTTTTGCTTGGTTGAGATGGCGTTTTGAAGAGGTTTCGTTCTGGACCACATCTTGGCAGCAAGTGATTAGGTTGCAGCCTTCGGTCTTCGCCGCGAGGCAAAAACGCCTGCGCAAGCTGAAAGAACTGTACGAACAGCGCAGAACTGCTCAAATCAGCACGTTAAGGCGGGCCAGAGACCCCTTAGAGGCCGAATTATGGGTGCTGCGCGTGGAAGAATTGTCCGCCCAAATCGATGGGTTAACGGGCGGCGCCTATATGAGAGCTTTACAGGAGATGAAGTAGATTGAACGCCATAAATCCACTTTTGACCCGCTGCAATTTCGGATACCCTACTGGGGTGATCTGCACGAGAGGAAGACTATGAGTATTAAGAATTGTCTGTCTGTTTTGAGCGCGATTTTCCTTACGGCCACGCTCTTTGTGAGTTTACCGGTGGTCGCAGAAGGCAAGTTGGATTTGAATCGCGCCAATGCTGAGCAACTTGAAAAATTGCCCGGTATTGGAAAAGTGCTGGCAGCGGAAATCGTCGCTGATCGCAGTAACAATGGTGCGTTTGAAAGTGTTGAGGATTTGTCCCGCATCAGTGGCATTTCATCTCGCCTCATCGCAAACATTTATGATTTGGTTTTCGTTAGAGCCAAGGGGAAGAAACCTCAAAAAGATGCCGCTAACGTTCAAAAAATTAAAGAGCGCTTTAACCGCGAACCCAGTATCAAAGAGGTTCGCGATGTGGCCATAGAATACGCTCGAGCCAATCCTCAGGTGATTGATTCCTGGCGTGCAAGAGCGCGCAACTCCGCACTATTGCCAGAAGTACGAACCCGGTTCGACTCTGACTATGATGACGGCATCACCACCCGTCGCGAATCGGGCGAAGCAGATGTGGTTACCGATCGCAATGGTGACAATCTGGGGTTTGAGGTGAGAGCAACATGGGATCTCAACTTTTTGGTCTTTCATCCGCAAGAAATGGCAGTGGCCCGAGAGGCGGTTCGTTTAACCACACTAAGGGACAATGTTGTCGATGAAGTCACACGTCGGTTTTACGAGCGTCGCAGATTAATGGTGGAAAATGCCTTGTCTCCAGTCTACGATGATATGGAGCGCATGCGCAGAGAATTGCGACATCAAGAGCTGACCGCGGATTTGGATGCGCTCACGGGTGGTTGGTTCACCCAAGAATTAGGAAAGCGCGGACTGGAAAATAAATGAGCCATTTTTTGAATCATAGGCGCGTTACGGGTGCCATCTGCCTCGTGCTTGCCCTGGCTGGGGGATGCTGGTCTGAGCTGGAGGCAGAGGGCGACTACGACCCTCCTCGCGTGATTGAAATTTTGCCCGCCTCGCCCGTGTTGGCCATTGATGGCGCGCTGGAGGTGCGTTTTTCCGAGTCGCTGTTCGCAGAGAACGTTAACTCAGACAGCGTGGTGATCGTGGAGCGGGCCTTGGTGAACGAGACGTTTATTTCAGATCTCGATAATCCCCCACTCATCGATTCACGACAAGATGATGTGGTTCCGGTGCAGGTTTCATTGACTCAAGGCAACACCACCATCTCGGTGTCGCCTTTGATTCAGCTGACGCCATCAATGAACTATGCCCTTCTCATTTCTTCTGACGTTCGTGATGAGGCGGGGAACCCATTGGTGGGCGCTGATGGCTTGCGCGCTCATTTTCGGTATGATTTTTCCACCGATACAGGTGCGCCGACCATGGTTTCTAACGACGTGAACCAAGAAGGATTTACGCTGGTGGCCCCCAACCGCAAACGTTTTCAAGTTCAGTTCGATCAGCCGGTGGTGCTGTCTGATTTAGGGGCTGTGGCTTTCGAAACGACCACGTCCAATGCGAAGATACCATCCATCGAAAGCCTCCGAATGGACGCCACGCAGACCCATCTCACCCTTTTGTTGGCGCCGGACGCCCAGGGCTGTGACATCTTTTCATTTGGGAGCCAGTACCAATTGGTATTGACCACTGGAATCGTGAATGAGGCAGGCTTGTCCATGGAGTCTGAACGCATCGACTTCGAAACTGGAACTGCCTGCGAAAGGAATGGGGTCATGCTCCTCAAAGAGCCAGAGGTTTTGGCCGAAGAAAGCAATGCCGAGTTGCTCATTTCTGCGTCGAGGCCTGTGGTCGCATCAGTCTATTACGGCGACGATGCAAGCAATTTGGCTTGCGTGGGGAACACCCCTTGTCCGGTCCAGGGAACCAACAATGTATTCGCTGACAACGCCTACCAAGTGGTGGTGCAAATCGAAAACTTGCTGGTGTGGACGAACTACAGTTACCGCGTGGTGGTTGAAGATGATTTTGGGTTTGTGGCGCAAGTCTCCGGGACTTTCCTCACCGAGGCGCTTCCTAAGATTGCCATTAACGAAGTGATGGCCAATCCTTCCACCTCATCAGAGTCCAACGGGGAATACATCGAAATCTACAATCACGGGGTGGAAACCTACGATTTGGCTGGTTACGAGATCCGACTCGACGGTGGTGCCGACGAAGGCGGTAAAACCTGTGTCTTGGCCGAAAATGCCAGCGAATGGATCATGCAGCCGGGCGATTATTGGGTGCTGACACCTTCCAGCTTTGATGCTTCCAACTATAGCGGCATCGATGCAAACAAAGTGGTTTCAGTGACGGGTGCTTGGTGTACCTTGGTGAACAGCCGCAGTCAGCCGGTGGTTCTGTTCGACAACCGAGGTCGAAAACTGTCTTCCTTTGGCGGATGGTTTGTGGCCAGCGAAGACGGTCGCAGTGTGGAGCGTATTTCCGCTGCCGCCGCCGACCTTGAAGACAACTTTTGTTTTTCCCGATTGGATACTGGCCCTTCACCAACCCAAGAGAATGGGGTCTCCAGTATTGGGTGTGATGAGTAAATGAGATGTGGGTGGGGGCTGAGCAATGGGTCTCAACCCGTCATGCGGATCACGCTGTGCGGTTCAAAAAATGACGGTCCATGAGCATACAGAAAAAATCATAATGGGAATCGATCCTGGCTCACAAAAGACAGGATGGGGTTTGATATCTCTTTGTCCTCGACGCAGAACCATCACCCATGTGGACAACGGTGTGATCATGCTGGACAAAGATGAGCCATTGGTGGAGCGTTTGGTGGATTTATCCGCGACTTTGTCTCGTTTGGTTAAAAAGTATCGACCCCATGAAGCCGCGGTCGAGGATGTTTTTTTAGCGAAGAGTGCCAAATCAGCCTTGATTCTTGGACAAGCTCGTGGGGCGGTGTTGGCCAGTGTGGGTTTATGTGGTGTCCCCCTAACAAGCTACAGTTCCACTCGGGTGAAATCGGTGGTCACGGGTCAGGGCAAGGCACAAAAAGACCAAGTGGCGCTTTGGGTGTGTCAGCACCTCGGTTTGCCCGAAGTCCCTTTCGAAGATGCTGCTGATGCCTTGGCTGTTTCGATTGCCCACGCCCTATCACTTTTGAGCCCAACCCCAGAACAAGTGTCCTCAACCACAAGCCCCCGAAAGAAAAAGGGAAATTCCCGTCGCTCTTTAGCGGCCTTGGCACGCCAGCAAGGCAAGCTTTAAACCTGTCTTTTTCCTCAAGTGATCTTGCGAATTGTGTCGATAAATTAGGGTGAAACCCAGTCGAAAAAGGACCGATTTCGTTGCGCTTTTGGTTAAAAACGCGCCAACTCCTTCATAAAGTTGGTGAATTTAAATCGACCCCCTCCCAAAAAAGCCCACCAAAGCCCCCTGTTTTAGGGGGACAAAATGCCACTAAGGGTGCTACCACTTCCATAAGGGCGACTTTATGCCACCTGGGTGATAGCTTGACGACTTTGGCCTTACATACACGACCGGTATTTAGGTTGACCGCCATGGAAAAAATGCGCGCTCATGAACGACGCACCACTTCCTGGTTGGTGATTTTGTTGCTCACGGCCTTTTGCTGGAGTCAACACGCCGGGGCGAACGATGGTGAAGCGCCGAACCCCGATTCTGATGGCGATGGTTTGCAGGATGTATGGGAATTGCAATACGCCCCTGATTTGACCATTTTGAACTCGAGCAACGACCCTGACGAAGATGGCGTCCTCAACTTGGATGAATACGAAGCGGGAACGAATCCCAGAGTGGCCGACAGTGACTACGATACGCTGGATGATGGCGTCGAAATTGCGGACGCCGCCTTGGATCCATTAAAGCCGGATACCGATGGTGATTTGCTGGGAGACGCGTCTGAGGTGGGTTTAGGGACACGGCCGGACCTCGCTGACAGCGATAACGATGAGCTTTCAGATTACATTGAAGTGGCCTTAGGCCTCGACCCGCTCGACCCGGATTCGGATAACGGGTTCATTAATGACGGTGTCGAGGTGATGCTTCATCAGACCGATCCTCTCGATCCTGACGATGATAAATATGACCCCGATGAAGATGGGCTCATTTTATCTGTAGAGCTCTTGTTGGGAACGAACCCCATTGAACCCGATACCGATAACGACGGTCTAAACGATGGTCAAGAAGATGCGAATGCCAATGGCATTTGGGATGAAGGACTCGAAACGAACCCGTTGGATTCAGACACCGATGGTGATCAGTCCAGTGATGGGCAAGAAGCCAATTCGCTCGGCTCCGACCCCCTCGACCCAGATACAGATGAGGATGGTTTGGAAGATGGATTTGAAGTCGCCAAGAGGGTCGATTTGGGACATCATTGTTTGAGTCCCACGCTTCCTGATTCAGACTTTGACGGCCTCTCGGATTTTGAAGAGATCAATGGCCCTTTTCCATCGCATCCCTGTGATCCAGACTCCGACGACGATGGTATCTGGGATTTGGTTGAAACGCACCCTTCGGTCAACCCGCCCATGAACCCATTGAGTCTCGATTGGGACCCGGTGACCCATCCTGATTCTGATGGCGATGGTTTGCTCGACGTCTATGAAAATGTTTTGGGCACCGACCCTTTTAATCATGACACCGATGTGGATGGCCTTGACGACGCTGAAGAACGGTTCCCACTAAATGACGGTTTTGAAACTGACCCGCTTGATGGCGATACCGATAACGATGGTATTCTCGACGGGAATGAAGGCGGGATTCTGACGAACGGGAAAGTCGAGGGGGGGACCGATCCCACCGATGATGATACCGATGATGATGGGGTGGAAGATGGTATCGAAATTGGTTTGGCCGACCCAGAGTGTTCATTACAATTTGATAATACGGGCGCTGCCATTTGTGTGGACTACACGGGGCCGAAAAACATGGATGAAGACCCGACCAACAATACCGATCCCTTAGATGACGATACAGACAACGATGGGCTGAAAGACGGCGATGAAGATATCAATAAAGACGGTGCCATGGATCCAGGTGAAACCGATCCGGCTTCGGCTGACACCGATGGTGACCAACTGAGCGACGGATGGGAACTCCAGTATAATGTTATGAACTCCACCTGTTTCTTAGGCTGGTTGAGTCCCATTAATCCTGATGATGCTGATGATGATGCCGATGACGACGGCTTAACAAATCGGGAAGAACACGATTTATTCAAGATAGAAAACGGTCAAGTGATACCGAACCCAACGCATCCGTGTTTGCCAGACACTGATGCGGATGGTCTTCCAGACGGCAAGGAAGCTTTGGGCCAATACGCCACCAGTAACAACTTTGGCGGTGGCACAGACCCCAACAATGTGGACACAGACGGTGATGGCATTTGGGACGGCCTCGAAGACAGTGACCGTGATGGGTTGTGGGACCCCGGTTTTGAAAGCAATCCTGCTTTCCCTGATAGCGATGGAGATAATGTCCCAGACGGGGTCGAAGATGCGAATCAAAATGGTATCGTAGATATCGGCGAAACCGATCCCGCCAATGCCGATACCGATGGGGATGGGCTTGATGACGGTGAAGAACTTTACAGCTACGGGACCAATCCCAACTCGCCAGACAGTGACGACGATGGCATCTTAGACGCTGTTGAAGTTTCCAGACTGGGGGATGCTGACCCCACCACTCACACGAATCCTTATGTAGCGGATACCGATGGGGATGGTTTGACTGACGGGGAAGAAGACCTCAACTTTAATGGTCTTTGGGAACCAGAGAATGGCGAAACGAACCCATTGGATCGCGACACAGATCACGATGGACTGGGTGATGGGCTTGAGAGAGGGCATCCGTTCTTAGACGGAGACCCTGAAACGGTGACCGACCCACTCAAGCAAGACACCGACGATGATGGCATCTGGGACAGTATTGAGGATATCGATGGGGATGGAGCGCGCCAAGCCAATGAGACGGACCCTGCCAATCCGGATACTGACGGAGATAACATCAATGATTTAGAGGAAATCGGCCCTGATTTAAGCATGCCATTGGATGATGATGACGACCGTCTCATTAACGCGCTCGATTCAGACAGCGACAACGATACGATCATGGACATTCATGAGGCCGGAGATGATGACATCATGACTGAGGCCGTAGATACCGACAATGATGGAATCCCTGACTATCGTGATTTGGACTCGGATGCTGATACACTGCCAGACGCCATGGAGGCGGGTGATATAGACCCTGCTTCAGCACCGTTGGACACCGACAATGATGGTATTGCAAACTTTCAAGATGTTGACTCTGATTTTGATAACATCTCAGACAAAGATGAGGCCGGTGATGAAAACAGCGCCACATTTCCTTTGGATTCAGACAACGATGGCATTCCCAACTATCTAGATAGCGATAGTGATAATGACAAGATAGCAGACCGTGATGAAGCTGGGGATATGCTTCTAGACACGCCGCCCGCTGATCGAGATAACGATGGGTTTGTGAACTACCTGGATTTAGATTCAGACAACGACGGTCTTCGCGATGAAGATGAGGCCGGCGACACAAGTCTTCTGACCCCGCCTTTAGATACCGATAACGATAGTGCTGCCAATTATCTCGATGAAGACAGCGACGACGATGGTGTGTCTGACCAAATGGAAGACACCGAAACCCTGACCGACCCTTATGAGAACGACACGGACAGTGATGGGCTTAACGATGGGCTAGAGATTCAAGCGAATTGCGATCCACTTGACCAGGACAGCGATGATGATGGCGTCATGGATGGTTCTGAAGGGGTGACCGATTTGGATGGCGATGGCTTGGTGCGCGCCTTAGACCCTGATTCTGATAATGACGGTATCTTTGACGGCACTGAGATAGGGGTCACGCAAAGCATTGAAGCCACCGTCTACAACTCTTCATTTACAGAACGTGAATATCAGATCGCCGGGACCACTGTTGCAAATGGCAACTTTGAAATAGACCAGGATCCTTCTTCGCAAACAGATCCTACAAAAGCGGATACCGATAACGACGGTCAACGCGATGGGGCTGAAGACCCCAACCACAATGGGCGCGTGGATGGTGGAGAAAGTGACCCCATGGCCATCAGCGATGTTTCGAACATCTCCGACCAAGACAACGATGGCCTCACCGATGCCGAGGAACTCCACTTGGGTGTTCTTAACAGTGATGGTGATTTGGATGATGATGGGATTCCAGATGGTCAAGAAGACAATTGGCGAAATGACAGTGATCTAGACGGTGTACCCAATTATCTTGATCCCGATTCCGATAATGATGGCTTGCCTGATGGCCTAGAGGACGGTCTGGCTTCTTTGGCTTTGCCTGCCAGCACAGAGGCTCGCGTTCGTAATTACCGGCCCGATCTTGATACCAACACTCGCACCTTCATGTTGGTCCCTGATACCGATGGCGACACGAAATTAGACGGCCAAGAAGATGTGAATTTGAATGGCAGGGTTGATCCAGGTGAATCGGATCCTCTGGATGATACCGATGATTTAAGTTTGGTGCCTTTGGATACGGATGGTGATGGTCTCGCAGACAACACCGAAGACGTGATCCAGACAAACAAGCTGGATTCTGACAGTGATGATGATGGCATACCCGACGGTGAAGAACTCAATGGTACCGTTGACTTGGATATGGACGGTCTCGCTGGCGCTTTAGATCCAGATTCGGACAGTGATGCTTTACCGGACGGTATGGAAATAGGCTTAACCCAAGGGGTGCCCGCTTCGGGGCAAAATTTGGGAACGAACGAAGCCCGGGGACACTTCATTGCTGACCTTGACCCCACCACCACCACCAATCCGTTTATTCGGGATTCCGATGGGGCAGGGGCTCATGATGGAGAAGAGGATTGGAATCGCAATGGACGGGTGGACTCACAGGAGACGGACCCACAGCATTCCGATGATGATGAGCAAAACTGCATTGATACGGACACCGATGGCTTATGTGATGACTTAGAGATCTCAGTGGGGACGAACCACCTTGACGGCGATAGCGATGATGATGGTGTCGAGGACGGTGACGAAGACGACTGGGCCTTCGATGCGGATGGCGATGGCTTTATTAATGCGAAAGATTTTGACAGTGATAACGATTATTTACCGGACGCCGTTGAAAAAGGAATATCGTCGGCTTCGAATTTTACGGATGTATCTCTCAATCTATTTTGGCCCGATGGTGACCCCAGCACATTGTCTTGGATGCAGTTGCGAGACAGTGATAACGGAGGGGCTTTTGACGGTGAAGAAGATCCAACCCGAGATGGAATTATCGGTGAAGGCGAAACTGACGCCAATGACCCATCAGATGACATGTTTGCGAATATCGATGTGGACGGGGATGGCCTGCGTAACAGTGAAGAAGATAAAAACCTAAACGGCCAAGTCGACCGCGCACTGGGTGAAACAGATCCCTTTGATGCTGATAGTGATGATGACAACATTCATGATGGTGAAGAAGTCGGTCCAGATTTAGAAAATCCTTTGGATTCGGATTCAGATGGAACCATTGATGCGTTAGATGCCGACAGTGACAATGACGGCATTGCCGATGTCCATGAGGCAGGGGATGACGATTTAGATACCGCGCCGCTGGACAGTAATGCCGATGGAACACCTAATTACTTGGATCTGGATTCCGACGACGATACCATTTCGGATGAGCACGAAAATGAAGGGGCTGAGACCGGTACTGTTTTAGATACGGACCTAGACGATACCCCCGACTTCTTGGATACAGACGCTGATGGCGATGGGATCAGAGATATGGTTGAGGCGGGTGATGAGGACCTTGAAACACCGCCCGTTGATAACGATGGCGATGAAATCCCAGATTTTCAAGACATTGACAGCGATAACGATTTTATTTCTGACACCGAAGAGGCATTTCTGAACCTTACCGATGTCGAAATCACCGATACAGATCAAGATGGAATCTATGACTATTTGGATGACGACAGTGATGGAGATGGTATTTGAGACCGAGATGAGGCGGGGGACGAAGATTTACTTACCTCTGCGGTTGATTCTGACGGTGACAGTACCAAAGATTTCAGGGACCTGGACAGCGATGACGATTTGATTGCGGATGCCATTGAAGCAGGTGATGATGACCTGCAAACAACGCCTGTGGATACGGATGAAGATGGCACCCCAGATTACCTAGACGAAGATGCTGACGAAGATACGATTTCGGATATGGAAGAGGGTTCAGTTGGGACTTTGGGAGAAGACCCGGTGGACAGTGATGAAGATGGTACGCCCGATTATCTCGATTCAGACACCGATGATGACGGTTTGCCAGATGCCGATGAAGTCAGTGACGAAGATGTGAATACGTTAGCGGACGATACGGATGAGGATGGGGTGCCCGATTATCGAGACCCTGACAGCGACAACGATACCATTTCTGATGGAGACGAGGCTTTCTCTGACGAAGGCGGTGATGAAAAAGTAGATACGGATGAAGATGGTATCCCCGACTATTTGGATGAGGACAGCGATAATGATGGCATTTTAGATTTGGACGAAGCGGGCGACAGCACCTGGAGGACGCCGCCTGCGGACAGCGATGATGATGGCATTCCAGATTTCAGAGAGTTGGACTCGGACGATGATGGATTGTCCGATGCGGATGAAGTCGAAAAACACAATACTGACCCGACCAAGATCGATACGGACGGTGGCGGCGCCACGGACTTCGAAGAGGTGAATGACCATAAGACAGACCCCACAGACGCGGCTGATGATTTTTATGGTCAGTTCGAAGAAGGGGCAGTGATCAGCGGTGGGTGCGCATGCTCAGTTCAAGGTGAGCCAGACGCGCGTGCACCGCTGCGATGGTTGTGGATTCCAATGGTCTTGTGGGTGCGTAGACGGGGGGCGCGATGCACCTGAAACGCGCGCGGCTTTATTGGATTTTGTGTTTAAGTGTTGTGATCGGCTCAGGTGGATTGAGGGCTGCAGCAACCGAAGACGCGACCACTGCTTCCATTCCCGCTTATCAAACAAGTCTGGTATATGATTCTGACGGGGTTTTGGGCCTTCGCGATGTTCAAGTCCTCAAACACCTGACCTTATTCGGCAAAGGTCAGCTCTTACAGCTGACTAATCCGGTTGCGGTGACTCAAAATGGTGAAGTGGTCCGGCCTTTGGTGGGACAAAGATGGGATCTGGGTCTTTCTGGTGCCGTTGGGTTGTTTGATGTGGTTCATTTGGGCGTTTATTTGCCTCTAACGCTTTTTCAAAATGGCGAGTTTCCGGGTTTGAAAGTGGGCGAAGTTGCCCCCGTGGGTTTCAATGACATGCGCTTGGGCATTAAAGGGAAGATTCCCTTGCCAAAATCCCAGCCTTACGAATTAGCGGTGATGAGTGATGTGATTATTCCATCCGGTAATGAAAAGGCTTATATGGGCATGGCCGGCGCTGGTTGGCGAAATGATGTGATCGCGGAATACAGTCTGGCGGGCTTCGGGGCCGTCTTAAATATTGGATACCAAATCCAGCCCACCACAGAGATTTACAACATTGTTGACGATGACAAACTGTTTTACGGCCTTGGCGGGTATGCACGGTTACTCGGCGAGTTGGATGCGGTTGCAACTCTGAACGGTTGGATTTCTGCCACCCGTCCTTTTTACAGCGCCACCGAAAATGGCTTAGAATTCATGGTGGGGCTGCGCTACCGATATGAAAAACCATGGCTCTTTGAAGCCAGTACGGGCCTGCCGGTGTCCAGTGCTTACGGGGTGCCTGTTTCACGCGTATCACTCGGGGCTTCATACACGTATCTGCTCGATCTCGATCGCGATGATGATGGGATTCCTGATTACGAAGATACATGCCCCGATGAGCCTGAAGACATGGATGGCATGGAAGATGAAGACGGTTGTCCTGACTTAGACACGGACGGCGATGGCCTAAAGGATGAACTGGATGGTTGCCCAGAGGAAGCGGAAGATAAAGACGACTTTGAAGACGAAGATGGTTGTCCCGAGCCGGATAACGACGAAGACGGACTTTTAGACAGCGAAGACGAATGTCCGAACGAACCGGAAGATATAGATGACCATAAAGACCACGATGGTTGTTTGGACGAGGACGATGATCAGGATGACGTAGACAATAAAGACGATAAGTGTCCCGATAAAGCCGAAGATATCGATGGGTTCGAAGATGAAGATGGTTGCCCTGATGAAGATAACGATCAGGATGGCATCTTAGATGCCGATGACAAGTGTCCTCTAAAGAAAGAGGACGTGGATGAGTTTGAAGACGATGATGGCTGCCCGGATGAGGATAATGACCAAGACGGTATCTTTGATGCCAATGACAAATGTCCTTTCAAAGCGGAAACCTTCAACGAGTTTGAAGATGACGATGGCTGTCCTGATCAGCGCGTACAAATGGTGATGATCGAGCGTGACAAAATCGTTATTCCACAAAAGATCCACTTTGCATCGGGTAACAATGTGCCCATGGACAAGTCTCGCGCCATCATTGAAAAAGTGGCTGAGTTGCTCGTGAAGCATCCGGAGGTGAAACTCTTAGAAATCCAAGGTCACACCGATATTGTGGGCAAAAAAGAATACAACCTCAAGTTGTCTCAGGCCAGGGCAGAGGCCATTAAAGATATGCTGGTTTCTTTAGGGGTGGATGCCAGTCGTTTGATTGCAAAAGGGTACGGCCCTGAGAAATTGATCGATTACCGAAAAACCAAAAAGGCCCATTACCACAACCGTCGTGTTGAGTTTGTAGTGTTGGAAATGGAGGAGCTTCAACTCTCTGAAGAAGAAGCCAAGCTGTACGAAGAAGAGCGTGCCCGTCAAAGAGCCATCGCTCTCCAGTCGGCAGTCGAGAAAGCACAAAGTGAAAAGAGTAATATTAAGACAATGAAAGTGGGTTTGAGGGACGGTAAAATGTCCATCCACATTCAAGCGCGAGCTCCCATTAGCGAATTGAAAACGAACGCCAAGGTCGGAAAAAAAGGCATCACCATTGAAATTAAAAATGCCAAACTGGGCAAACGCAAAAAAACGTTCTCTCACCGCGGCGTGAAGGCAACGGCAAAACAGGTGAAAAAAGATGTTCAATTCACGTTGAAGTTCAAACGTAACTTTAAATGCAAAGGGAAACCGGTCTTAAAGTCCAGCTCCAAAGGCATTCGAATATTATCGGAGTGCCCTAAAGTGCCCAGGGCGGTCAGGCGAGCGGCCCAGAAGAAAGCGGCCGCTCAAAAACGCATTCGAAGCAAAAGGAAGGGCCGCAGCAAACGCGGAAAAATAAGAAATAAAAAACGAAAGAAGCCAAAAGGCGGAAGAGTCACCACAGAGACCGAGTAAGGGTTAGGGGGCGAAACCGCTTCCTTCAAGCATTTCTAAAGGGGGAGGCGGAAGCTGAGAGTGAAGTTTCTGCGGCTCGGTCCCTTCAAGAAAATACTCAATATAGGCGTTCTCGGGCAGGGCTTTGTGACCGGTATAGTATGGTTCTTCGGCCTGGTTTCGATTCTGGATGGAGTACCCTTCTTCATGAATTCCCGCATCCGGTAACGCTTGTGATTTTGGCTGGAGTTGTTCGAAGACCTGATTAAGCAAGCCCGAGAGAACCGACGCGGGTTTTTGGTCGCCCGTATTCCATGCTCCGCCTTGGCTCGCCGGTGTGTTGCTCAAATCTGCTAAGAGACCGCTTTCTTTGTGGATTATTCTTTTGAGCACGCCTTCTTGCGGTTGAGGGAATGCAACATTTTCTGTGCCTTCCGTTGCCGCCTTCATAAATGACCGCCAAATGGGGAGCGCAGCTCGACTGCCATATTCGTTTTTACCCAAGGTGGTATTGTCATCCATGCCTACATAAACACCGGTCACAAGATCAGGCGTATAGCCGACAAACCAAGCACTGCGAGATTCATTGGTGGTACCTGTTTTTCCTGCAACAGGACGTCCCAATTGTTTGGCTCCTTGTGCCGTCCCATTTTTGACCACTTCCTCCAGTAAGTTATTCATTAAAAAGGTAACTGACGGGCTCAGTGCTTCCACCGGTGGTTGCGTTGGTAACTCCATGGATGGCCCTTGGGGTTGTTTGATCTTTTGAATCAGGGACACGGGTTGGTATTGGCCTTGTGCGGGAAAGATAGCAAAGGCGTTCACTAATTGAATCAGGGTGATTTCGGGAGTGCCCAAGGCGATGGAGAGGTTTCTGGGGAAGGGGGTTTCCTCTGAATGCAAACCTAAAATTTCAGCGAAGTTCAGAAAATCTTTCATGGAGACCAGGCGGTCTAAGATTTCGATGCTACAGGTATTGATGGAGCGTGCCAAGCAGCGACGCAACGAAATGTCACCTCGAAAGGTTTGGTTCGAATTGGACGGTTGCCATTTTTCTCCTGTTTCCGGGTCCACGTACACTCGAGGGGCGTCGGTGATGGTGGTCGCGGGCGTGGCTTTTTTCTGGGCCAACGCCAGGGCATACAAAAAGGGTTTGAGTGCGGAGCCTGGTTGCCGTTTGGCTTGGGTGGCCCGGTTGAATTTGGAGATCTCAAAATTGTAACCCCCCACCAAGGCCAGAACTTCCCGCGAGTGTGGGTCGATGGCCACCAGGGCACCTTGGGCTTTTGGGACTTGTAGAAGTCTGAATTCGGGGAAACCGCGGTACCCTTTGGCTTTAACCAACTGCACGTAGACCAAATCGCCTTTTCTGAGAATGTGCGATGGATGATCAGCGTTTCGGTTGGTCTTTGTTTTTGCCCATTTAAAACCACTGTAGGTCATGAGGCCCTCCCTGGACCCCAGATTGAGGTAAACGGTTCTGTCCTTATCACTGACCTCTGACACTGGGAGGACCAAACGCATTTTGGGTTCCATGGTGGCGGTTTGAATGGCGCGTTGGGCTTGGGCCAACGGGAGACGTAATTGAGAACGGTTCAGTTGTGTTAAATCCCAAATGAGTTGTTTGCTTTCATTGGGACTGCCAAAACGGTCTTTTCTGTCTTTTTCCAAAAGCTGACTGAGTCGTTGTCGTTCATTGGCATCGGGTCGCAGCACCGGCCCTGACCAGCCTCTGCGTTGTTCCAGTGCTTCTAAACCGCTCAATAAACTTTCATTGGCCGCCAATTGCAGCTTGGCATCCAGGGAAGTGAATATTTGGTATCCACCTTCGGTGAGCTTATCGAGATCTTCGATTTTTTTCAGTTGCCGGCGTACTTCTTCAGTGAAGTAGGGAGCGCTTCCAAGATAAGGATGAGAAGGCACCTGGTGGCGAATGGGCTCTGTTTGGGCACTTTCAAAGTCGTCCTGGGAAATCATGTTGTGTCCCAGCATTTGCTCAAGCACGTATTGTCGACGTTCCCTGACGCGCTCAGGGTTGGCATGGGGGTTAATTCGACTCGGGCTTTTGGGGATCGACGCCAACACCGCTGCTTGCCCCAAGGTGATGTCTCGGGCACTCGTTCCGTAATAGGTCAAGGCCGCTTGTTCCACCCCATAGGCGCCTTTGCCGAAATAAATTTGATTGAGATATAAATGTAAGATCTCTTCTTTTGATAGGTTCTCTTCGATACGTTTGGCCAGGAGCATTTCCTTTATCTTACGCGTGTAGGTTCGTTCTGGAGACAAGAAGAATGTTTTGGCGGTCTGCTGGGTGATGGTAGAGCCACCGCGGCGCTTACCCCCAACAAACCTGTATTTGATTTCATTGAGCCCCGCCTTCAGTACTGCCAGGTAATCAATGCCATGGTGCTTGAAAAATGCAGCATCTTCGGCAGCCAAAAACGCGTTGACCAAATGTTTAGGAATGTGTTCGAAAGGAATGACCGTTCGACGTTCCTTGAAATAACGGCCCAGTAATGCGCCATTTCGATCGTAAACATTAGAAACCACTGGTGGGCTGTAGTCTTTTAAAGAGGTGAGTTCCGGGAGGTCAGCGGCGAGCATTTGAACATATGCGGTGCCAGCACCCAAGCCCAGGGCGCCCACAAGAAAGGTCAACAAAGCTAATTTTCGAAAAAGAAAACCCATTTGAATCAGTAGGCCGTAACGGTGATGCTTCCCTTGGGGCCACCGTCTACCAGTAAGTAGATGCCGTAACCAGCACCACCCAAGACGGCGACTCCACCAATCACACCGAGAGTGGTCCACATGATCAGCTTGTTACGATCTTCGTTTTCCATCGCATCGGGTATGGGGGCATTGGGAGCCTCAATCACGCGGGTTTCTTCCGTAGGGCCGGGGTCTGTTTCATCGGGGTAATCCTCATCAAACAGACTGGGACGGCGACGTGTTTTTGCGGGTGCAGGTTCCGCTTCATCCATGTTGGCCCCATCACCATCCCACAGCGAGTTACTTTTTCCTGGCGGCGTAGCGGGTGGGT
Source organism: Myxococcales bacterium (assembly GCA_002721815.1). Lineage (GTDB taxonomy): Bacteria > Myxococcota > UBA727 > UBA727. Next base: position 84,597 of record PBLQ01000064.1, on the reverse strand, counting down.
TTTCTGGGCGCGAAGGAGCCACGGTAGCGGGTTCATCATCCACCTCTGCATCCCACAGAGGTGAGGAAGGCGGGGGTTCAGGCGCTGGTTTGGGTTTGGGCTTTCGTTTCGGCCTTGGTTTGGGCTTGGGTTTTGGTTTTGGTTTTGGTTTTGGTTTTGGTTTTGGTTTTGGCTCCACAATGGGGGCCTCCTCCGCATCTCCCTCTGGCATATCAAAGTCGCCATCCGGCATATCGTCATCATCGGACACGGTGGCAAAGTTGTGGGTGCCTCCCAAGCTTGTTTGTTGGGCCTGCAGGGGGGCGCTGAGTAAGACGGCGATGCTCAAACCGAAGATGTGGAGGGTTGTTTTCATGGCAGCACCTCCTTTTCATCGGTGTAGATGGTAGAGGTCGCTGTGAGTTCGATGCCATTACCACCAGCGAGGGTACTTACCCCACCCGTGAACAATAACTGTCCTGTACCCAGGTTGACGGCGGTGTGCCCGCCACGTTCTTGGCTTAGCATCAAGGCCCCCACATCATTGGCGGGTTCAAATACGGACAGTTGGCTTTCGTCAAAAAGGGCCATGTGTGCGACCGGGGTCAGGTCGAGGCTTCCGAACCCACCTGTGATCATCACACGAGATCCATCTCCAATCGGGGTCGCTTGTCCCATGAAGACGGGGCCCAAAATCGCGAAGGGAGGTGGGTCGGCTGTTTGGGTGTTGCCCACCGAAATGCCGCCCGCGGTACCATGCTCTGGCACATAAACGTACAGGGGGCCGCGAGCAGTGCTGTAGTAATCAGCGGTCGCCAGCTCAAAGCTGCCGTCGTTATTTCGAACCAGGCCTCCAGCGGCGAGTAGGCGGTTGTCATTGTATGCGGCTGTGGCTGCAAAAAACAGATTGCGAGAAGCGGACATGGCTGCAACGGTGAGCAAGGAAAATGCGGAGGCGTTCTGGTCCAAGCGTTCCATTTGGTAAGAGGTCCCCACGGCACCGCCCCAAACGAAGGTGAGTCCCGACGCGAGTTCGAAGGTGCTGTGACCCGCTCGTGCTTGCTGCATCACGGGGCCGGTTTGGCAAACCAAAGACACCTCGTCACATAACGTTGTAGATGAAGTGGCGTTTGAAAGATTGAAAGGGCTGACGACGCTTTGGACACCGCCGCTGATAATCACCCGTCCAGAACTCAGTGTGGTTGCAGCATGAAAGACACGGGGGCCGCCCGGGTCTTCTCCGAGATTGGTAATGGTCCCGGTGGCAGGGTCGTAAAGCTCGATGGCGCTCAGCATGGCGCCATTCTCAGGAACCAAAGGAAAGGGTTCGTTAGGGTTAATGGTGGCCGAGGACGCACCACCTGTGATGAGGACTGAGCCATTCGACAGGCGTGTGGCGGCGTGAAACATGCGACCTTGCGCCATTTGTGCCACCGTTGAAAAGGCACCAGTTCCAGGATCGAACAATGAAACGGTCGCGGTGGCGGTGAGCGATTTACAGCCTGAGCAGCTGTTGGTTGCTGCCATGGTTGTGGCGCCGCCCACGATCAACACGCTCCCATCATTTAATGTAGTAGCGGTGTGAAAGGCGCGGGCCTCTTGCTCAACCGTGCGGGCACAAGACAGGTCACGAATCCGGCCGAGCAATATCTTGACATTGGTGGTCTGCGATTCCTGGGTGACAATATTGTTCGTACTTCCTCGCCAAATATCGTCGCCAGATGCATTTTTTCCAAAAAGACTCAGGCCGTATGTCTCGCCAATAGAAAGATTGTCCAGCGTGATGCTTTCTCCCACGGGACCTTCCATTGCGACGACATCCCCTTCTGTGTGTGGATAGGCCACAAGTCGCAAGGTTTGAACTTCGTTGGTAAAGGGGCTTTGCAAGTTGGTGGCGGGATCGCACCGACCGGTGAGGGGGCTTTTGAGCACGGAGGCGTTAAAAGCAATGTCGGGTCTGGGACCACAAGCCATCATTAAAATGAGGAAGATCGGCATCGTTCCACTGAGCGTGATCTTTTTTTGTTGTCTCATAGGTCGTTCCATTCTGGCGAAACCCCTCTTTTTTTCGCTACCGCGTTGACACCTTTGGGCTTGTGCACCATTTTTCCCCGAATCCCAAGGGGGAATGGAGCAAATCATGACGGTTGATAAATCCACCAGTGCCACCAAGGCCGCCAGAGAGCGTTTTGAGTCTCGGGAAAGAGCTCGGTTTGGGGGCTACACCGGTCGGGTCAGGGAAGACAAACGCTCACCGGGTGGCCATGAGGTCCTGCTGCGGGTTGGGCTGGATGAAATACCTCCTAATGGACTGAATATTATAGAAAAAATTCCTCAGTCATGGCTGGAGCACCAACTGGGACAGCGGCAGGAAAACGATGATTTGCCCGGATGGCGACTGACCCAAGATGCGAACATTGAGCTGAAATTAGTACGCGAAACCAATTTGGTACGCATGGACGGCCATTTGAAGGCCCAGCTTGGGCGGGACTGCGACCGTTGCTTGAGCGGTATTGAAATGGGGATTGACCAGCGTTGGCAGCTGCACTTTTTGCCGGCCCCATTGGCCCCTGAACTGGATGTAAACTTGGGCCTTGGCGATATGGGCGAGGCTCACGCCCATTTGCCGCTCAGTGACGATTTAGAAGATTCGGGCCCCGATGTGTTTTTCTACGACGGTGATGTGCTGGATCTGGAGTCTGCCCTGTGCGAAGAAATCTTCTTGAGTCTCCCTTCTTATCTGAGATGTGGTGATCCCCTGGTGGTGGAAGATGCCAGCGAATGCCAATCCATGAGCGACAAAGAGGCTTGGACCCCGAAAAACCAGGAGAAATGGGTTGATCCCCGATGGGCAGGATTGGCAAATCTGCGCGACCAACTGGAGCCAGGCCCCGAAGAGGAGCAGTAAGCCCTTTAAAAATAGTTAGTTACGTCGAAAATCCCTGCTTTTTGGTTGGGTATCGACAAGATGGAATTATTGCGTTAGATCCCACCGGTCGAAAGCGCATTCGCGCCACAGGAGCTTTAAAATGGCAGTGCCCTATAGAAGAAAATCTCGTTCACGTTCCCGCATGCACCGTGCTGCAACGATGAAATATCAACCCGTGGGTAACACCACCTGTGCCAATTGTGGTGAGCCAAAACTCACTCATCGGGTCTGTTCCGTCTGTGGGTATTACAAAAACAAGCCAGTCCTTGAGTCTGTAGAACAAGACTAAATCACCGTACCCACATTTGTTGATTTAAAAATGAATGACAATTCCTCACCTCTATGTCGTGTGGCCCTTGATGCCATGGGCGGGGATTTTGCGCCTGATTGCAACATTAAGGGTGCCATTGCCGCCATCGATCAATTCGGCGTGGATGTCATACTGGTCGGCGATGAAGATCTCATCCGCGCACGTTGCACAGCGTTAAAAGCCGACGGAAAACTTGCAGAAAAAAGACTCCGTATTCGTCATGCACCCGAAGTGGTGACCATGGACGAAAAGCCAGCGAATGCCGTTCGTAAGAAGAAAGCGTCTTCTATGCGAATCGCTTGCGAGCTCGTAAAGAATGGCGAGGCCGATAGTGTGCTCAGCGCTGGAAACTCCGGCGCCATGATGGCCATTGCCCTTTTTGTCTTCGGTCGTATCGATGGCGTGATGAGACCTGCCATCGGCGCAGTGGTGCCGACCCTTAGTGAATGGGGAACGGGCATTTTGGTGGACGCTGGTGCCAACACCGAATGTGAACCATCGTATCTTCAGCAATTCGCCCTCATGGGTCATGCCTACCTCAAATGTGTTTTTAATATTGATACACCGCGAATTGGGGTTCTTTCCAATGGCGAAGAAGAATCCAAAGGCAATGAACTGACTCAGAACACTTTGGCGTTGCTACAAGAGAGTCCATTAAAGGTCATCGGCTATTGTGAAGGCGGTGATCTTTTTAAAGGGACTGTCGACGTCGCTGTGTGTGATGGTTTCACAGGAAATGTCGCGTTAAAAGCTGCCGAAGGTTCAGCGAAAATGGTGATGGGGCAAATCAAAAGAGGCTATGCCGCCAAAGGATGGCTGGCAAAGCTTGGCGGTCTTTTATCGAAGCCTGCGTTTGCCCATGCGCTTGACCAGGTAGACCCAAGGAAAGTCGGGGCCGCCCCATTGTTGGGTGTGAACCACCCCGCCTTTATTGCTCACGGTAATTCTGATGACGTGGCCATCGCCTATTCCATTCAAAAGGCACTGCTATTGCACCGCTCTCACGGTGTTTCGCAAATGCGTCAAATGATTCAGGACAATGCCAGAGCTGAGGCCAGCTGATTTACGGCGACAACCGATCTAATGTGCGGGCAAAGGGAATCGTTTCTCGAACGTGGTGAACACCGCAGACCCATCCCACCAAGCGTTCAAGGCCCAAACCAAAACCACCGTGAGGGACTGATCCAAAACGGCGCAGGTCCAAATACCATTCGAAATCTTTTTTATCTAAACCGTGCCGGTCGATTTCACTCAGTAAGAGTTCGAGGTTATCCTCGCGCTGACCACCGCCGATGATTTCGCCACATCCTTCTGGGGCTAAAACGTCCAAACATAAGGCCACTTCGGGACGCTCTGGATTTTTCTTCATGTAGAAGGCTTTCACCTGGGAGGGGAAGTTATAAATAATAATGGGCGTATCGTATTGTTGGGTGAGTAAGGTTTCGTGACGTCCACCAAAGTCCATGCCCCACTCAATTTCCATCATTTTTCGTTCTTCTTCGTCTTCGCACTGCGCTTGCAGTTCTTGAATCTTTTGAACGGCCTCGTCATAGCTGAGGCGAACGAAGGGTTGGGTAATATTTTTGAGCGTGCTTAAATCTCGTTCCAGGGTTTTTTCGAGTTCATCACCATGCTTGTCGAGCGCAGTTTGAACCACTGTGCGAAGAAAATCTTCAGCCAAGGCCATGTTGCCCTCGAGGTCCATGAATGCCACCTCGGGCTCAACCATCCAAAATTCGTTGAGGTGCCGTCGCGTTTTACTTTTTTCTGCGCGAAAAGTGGGACCGAAACAATAGGTTTTACCAAAAGCCATGGCGGTGGCTTCTTGATAGAGTTGCCCCGACTGAGAAAGGTAGGCCTTGCGGTCATCAAACCAATCCGTTTCAAAAAGGGTGGAGGTGCCTTCGCACGCGTTTGGCGTAAAAATGGGACTGTCCATCAGAACAAAACCATTGTTATCAAAATAGTCGCGGATGGCTTTCACCAAGGTGGCGCGCACGCGTAAAATAAGATTTTGTTTGCGGGTTCGAAGCCACAGGTGACGGTGATCCATCAAAAAGGCGTCCCCGTGAGGTTTACGGGTGATGGGGTAGTTTTCACTGGGGGACACGATGGCAACGGTTTCCGCGTGAATTTCATGACCGCAGTAGGGCGCGCGCTCTTCGGCTTGGACCAGGCCAGTGATTTCAATGGCGGTTTCTTGGGACAAGCTGCGAGCGGTAGCAAACATTTCTTCACTCACATCGGCCTTGCCCATCACGCACTGAATGAAACCGGAGCCGTCTCTGGCATGGATAAATTGCACTTTGCCGGAGCCCCGGCGGCTGAACAGCCATCCTTGCAGTCGGACTTTTTGCCCTACGTATTGGTGAATGTTTTCGATGCGAACGGTGGGAAGATCGTTGTTGGCCGTCATGGTCGCTCCTGTGATTTCAGGCTTCGATCTTTAGGCGAGATTTCCGGGGATGACAACGGGAATTGGTGGCGGGGATCGATTCAACGCTGGCGGGCGCTTTTTTGATATTCTTTATAGAAAAGGCTCTTCATGGCGGTGCCCAGTAAAAACTGCCGCCTCTCACGGGCCGAGAATGCCGCTTCACTGTCCAAGTCGATGCCCAGTTGCAACGCCATTTCCTTGGCATTTTTAAAGCGTTTTTTCGGTTTGAGTGCCATGGCCTGGGTGATTGTGGTGCTCACGTGCTCGGGCAAATCGGTTTTGATGCTCTCGATGGGGTCGTATTGCCCTTTGGTGATGCGCTCCAAAACGTCCATATCGGATTCGCCTTCCCGGTGCTGGTAGATTGGGCTGCCCAGAGCCAATTCATAGAGCATCACCCCCACGGCGTAGATATCTGCCCGGTTATCGAATTTCTTCCCCAACAGTTTCTCTGGGGCCAGGTAGGAGAGGGTCCCCATGACCTCCGGCTCGGCGCTCGATGCCAAGGGGTGTCCTTCGAATGTGGCCGCTCCAAAATCGGCGATTTTTACTTCGCCTTCGTAGCCCACCAGGATGTTGCCGGGGGTGAGATCATTGTGAGTGATTTTAAGCGCTTTGCCTTTTTCGTCTTTAAATTCATGTAAGTAGTCGAGTCCGGCCAAGACCTCGGAAATAAGAAAGGGCAACAGACTCATGATGTTACCCGTTGACCGCAGCTTGTTGTTAATGGAGCGGAGATTCTGGCCGTCAATAAACTGCGTGACCACGTAATGCACGCCTCGCTGCTTCCCTGAATCTTCACCGGTGAGTAGATTTTGATGTTTAAAAGACCTTAAGAGCTTAATTTCTTGGAAGAATCCCTGAACCGCCATCTCGTGATTGGCTGCTTCAGGGTTCATGCATTTGAGCGCTAAAAGGGGGCTTTCGGGGCCTTGATTCGTGTCTCGTGCCAAAAAGATGGTGGCCAGTCCGCCCTTGCCAATGATCTCGTAAATTTCATATTGGCCCATTTGGGCGGTGGCTTTCATAATGGTCCGCTCTTTTTCAATACAGTGTTGACGGCAGGGCCCAGGTGGACCAAATTACGCCTTCGTAAGAAAATGGGCTGTAAAGGGATCGGCAAGCAAGTTTATTGGCCAAAAAAACCAGTATTTGGGCCGGCGCACAGCAGTTGGGAGGTAGGTTTGAACGCATTCGATACAGGAGGCTCCGCAGTGGGCAATGGTGTAGGCCAAATCGAAGTGGTTTGTGGCCCAATGTTTTCGGGCAAGACGGAGGAGTTAATTCGTCGCCTGCGCCGAGCCATGTTTGGACGCCAGCGGGTCATTGTGTTCAAGCCTCAAATCGATAACCGATACGCGGAGGCAGATATCGTGTCCCATACCGAGCAACGACTGGTATCGGTGCCGGTGGAAAATTCCAGCCAGATTGACGATTATCTTCGCAAACTTGAGCAGCCGCCCCAGGTTATTGGGGTGGATGAAGCCCAGTTCTTCGACAAATCACTCATTCCACTGCTGGAGCGCTTGGCCAACAGTGGTTTGCGCGTGGTGGCGGCCGGCTTAGACCAAGATTATTTGGGCAAACCCTTTACCATCATGCCAGAACTGCTAGCGGTGGCAGATTATGTCACCAAGCAACAAGCCGTCTGCGTGGTATGTGGCGCCTCGGCCACCAAGAGTCAGCGTGTGCATCCTCGTGCGCCGGTGAACCCTGACCAGACCACCGCCAACGGCGAGACGAAAGACCAAATTTTAGTGGGTGCCGGCGATGCTTACGAAGCGAGATGTCGGCGATGTCACGTGAAAACTGTAGATATCCCTCACTTTTTAGAACCGCCTCGGGTGGTCTGATTCAAGGAGAGCTGGTTGTGAGAAAAGACGCGGCCTATCAACAAATTCAATCTGGACAGTCGGAGTTAAAGCATCACTACGGTGAGCGGGTGCACATCGCTGCGGATGCGTTTCTGTGGTCACAACTCGCGCGGTTGTGTGAAACCGAGACCATTCAGCCCGAAGTCAATCATTTGGTGCGGTCCCTGTATACAGCACTGATTCAACGGGTGGTGGCCGCTCATTTTCCCACCATTGAAAGAAGCATTACCACGCGTATGGCCCAATTCGATTCGCAGCCCGAACGTGCATCGTGGACAGGCGCCTTACTGAACCGAACTCAAAAAGTGGTGACCGTCGACGTGGCGAGAGCAGGTATGTTGCCAAGCCAAATTTGTTTCGACGTACTGAATACAGTTTTACAGCCCGAGGGTATTCGGCAAGACCACGTGATCATGGCTCGAACCACAGATGAAAACGAGCGTGTTACGGGTGCGCATTTCGGTGAAAGCAAAATAGGTGGCGATATCGATAATGCCATCGTTTTATTTCCGGACCCCATGGGGGCCACCGGGTCTTCATTATCCAAAGCCATCGCCCATTATAAAAGTGATGTGGAGGGGACGCCGGCCCGTATCGTGGCCATGAACCTGATCGTCACACCAGAGTATTTAAACCGCTTAACCCAAGATCACCCTGACGTAGATATCCATGTGCTGCGGGTGGACAGAGGGGCTTCGTCTCCCGAAATCTTATCTTCGGAACTCGGTGAGCACTGGGACCAAGAGTCCGGGCTCAACGACAAACAATATATTTTACCAGGTGGGGGTGGTTTCGGTGAAATCATCAACAACGCTTACTGCTAATAGGACGCCACATGCGATCATTTGAGAACAAGAATATAGAAACCCTTTACAGCGCCGAAGACCTCCAAAATAAAGCTAAAGAGTTGGGTGCGCAAATCGCGAAGGATTACGGTGACCGCACAGAAGAGTTGACTGTGATTGGTGTGTTGAAAGGGAGCTTTATATTTTTGGCGGACTTGGTTCGTGCCATTGATTTACCCCTCAATATCGACTTTATCGGTGTGTCTTCGTACGGCGACGGGACCGAAAGCTCAGGCAAGATCACCATTACCCATCCGTTGAGCAAACCCATCACAGGCAAAGACATCATTGTGGTCGAAGACATTGTAGATACCGGATTAACCATGAAGGCGCTCTTAGAACTCTTTGAAGAGTCCAAGCCTGCTTCAGTGAAAGTGTGCACCTTGCTCGAAAAACCCGAACGCAGACAAGTGACGGTGCAAATGGATTACGTGGGCTTTTCCATCCCTGATAAATTCGTCTTGGGTTATGGGCTGGACTTAGCGGGACGTTTTCGCAATCTGCCTTTTGTGGGCGTCAATCAAGGCGACGCCTAAATACATAGTGGCAGTGAAGGATATTTGCAGTGGTTACCAAGGTTATTCGCCTAGAAGATTTTAATCCATCGTCCTCAGGCTCGTTCACCACCATGAGTCTGGCAGGATCTTTGTTTAAACTCACCAGTATGATGCGTACTTGGCGGCGCGATGATGACGATGTGCATGGCCTCGACGATTTGGCCTCGGCGATTGCATTTATTGTGCAGGCCGATGCCTTGAGCGTGCTTTTGGTGGATGAGGAAAACCAAGTACCCCAGTTGGTATTGCGCGGTAATTACGGATTGGCTCCCGTCGATGTTTCGCTGATACGGTTCCAATTAGGGGAAGGGCTGGCGGGCCAAGTTTGGGAATCTAAAGAGGCTGCTATGGTCAACGATGTCCATAAAGACGATCGGTTCACCCCTCTGTATGGACAAGAAACATCTTTGGGCTCTATGCTCCTTGTACCTTTGCTTCACGAAGACGTTTGTTTGGGCGTGGTATGCGCCTCTCGAAAAGAAGTACGCGCGTTTTACGATACCGATAAAGAAACGCTGGCTAAGGTGGCAACGTCTTTGGCTCAGGATTTGTCCCAGGGCAACTATTATAAGAACGCAGTGACCGATAGCTTGACGGGCCTGAAAAACCGTTTTTTCTTGTTAGAGCAATTGCGACAAGAACTGTTTCGTATTCGGCGTTATCAAGCAGCCATGTCTTTTGCACTGATCGATCTAGATGGATTGGCACAGTATAATGCTGCTAAAGGGCGTGCGTTGGGAGACCATATTTTAGTGGCGCTTGCAGCACGACTCCATGCTGGAATCCGTGAAACCGACCTTTTGGTGCGGTTTGGCGAAGACGAATTCGCGGTGTTGTTCCCCATGACCGATTTGTCTGGGGCAGAGGAGTGTTTGCTACGCCTCAAAAATTCACTGATTGACGACCCCATTCTATTGGGACCCGATGCCTACCCATTGAGTCTGTCGATTGGACTTTCCGCTTGGCAAGAATCCGATGAAGAACCTCTAGACGTTTTGGAGCGCGCCGATCGTGCATTGTCACACGCAAAAAAAATGGGCGGTTCCCAAATCGTTGCAGCTGATGACTCTGCCATCGGTTATGATTGATGGCATCTCAAGAAAAAGGCCAGCACGACGACCTTTTTAACCGCAGTGCGCGTCTGTTGGCAGATGCGCTGTGGGCATTTTCACCCGGTGCACTACTGGGATTAGGGCTATGGGCGCTGGTGATCGGCAGCGACCTTAATTTTGTTTCTCTTAAAAACCCAAAAAAGCTACATGCTTTCGCTTTTTCTTTAAACCTCGCTTTTTTTGGCGGGGGTCTGTTGCATGCCATTTGGTTTTATTTACGTTTACAGAAAGAAGAAATGCCCCAAAGGCAAATGAAAATTTTTGGGGTATGGCTCACCGGCTGGTTGTTATTGTTTTGGAAACTCGATTTATTCCAAAACACCTTGTGGCGTTGGATATTCTTCACCTTACCGCTTTCTTGGTTCGCGGCGCGTGTGGCAACGTCTAAACTCCGTTCTTCCGTCACCCGGACGGCAAGTGACGGGGACACGCCTTTCCCGAAACAAGCATTTACCGTGTTAGCGGGGGCCGCGTTTGGGACCTACTGTTTGTTCTCATTAACCCGTCATTATTCATTTGGGTCGGGGTCTTGGGACATGGGCTGTTACAACCATAACATTTGGTTAATCGCTCATTTCAAACCTCTTATTTCCACTGTTTTGGGTGAAGTGAATTTCATGGGAGACCATTTTGTCCCCGTGTTGGTGCTGTTTGCACCACTGGCTTATTTGGGTTCTACGGGTGCCTTGCTGGTTTTACAAGGTGCCGCGGTGGCCATGGGAGTGATGCCAATTTTTGCCATTGCGAAAAGACGAGCGATGCCGCCTCAGGTGGCGTTGGCCATTTGTGTGGGCTACCTGTTTGCAGTAGGCACTCAGAGCATGATCAATTTTGACTTTCATGAAATCGCCTTGGTTCCGTCAGCATTACTGTTCGCGTTTTGGGCCCTCGAAATTCAAAACAAGCGTGTGTTTTTGGTCGCAGCGCTTTTAATATTTTTATCTAAGGAATCTGCCATTGTTTACGCCGGGGCGTTGGGTTTTTATGCATTCCTGTTTTCACCGGGCATGCGCCGAGCGGGTTTGTTGGTTTTTGTGATTTGCGTACCTTCCTTTTTTCTTGTCGTCGGCTTTTTACAGCCCACGTTGCTAGAGGGAGGCCCTCAGGGCATGATTCACTTGGCGCGCTTCAAGGCTTTTGGCGATACCGCTCCTGAGGCACTGCTCAATATGGTGATGACCCCCGGTAAAGCATTTTTCATGTTGATGGCACCGGCAGTGAAGGCCAAGACTTGGCTGGTGACCTTGGGCACGTTCGCCTTTTTACCTTTGCTGGCGCCTGAATTGTTCGTGGTGATGTTGCCTAATTTAATGGAACGATTCTTATCCAACAAGCAAGAGATGTGGGGGCTGTCGTTTCATTACTCGGTGGTTTGGGTGTCTTTGTGTACCTACGCCGCGTTGGTGGCCGCTACCCGTTTGAACAACTGGGCTTCACGCTTACAGAAAAAGTTTGATCTTAAGGATGCCCAGCCTATTTTCCAAATGACACTGGGGCTGTGGTTGTTCTTTTGTTGGGTTGGGACCATGCTTCACGGGCCGAAAGTGCCCGAGTTCAAAACACTGCAAAAATCTTATTTTTCAAAACCGGCACAAATCCCCATTAATGAAAAAGCGATTGAGATGATTCCTCCGGATGCCAAAGTGGTGGCGCAAAATCATTTTCTGCCATTTTTGGCCTTTCGCCAGCACATTTGGCAGCCTCAAAACCAATTTTTTGCCAAAGCGGACCATGTGATTCTCAACCCCACTGAAGGCAGTTGGCCCCATTCAAAAAAGCACGTGAAACGTTGGGTTCGTCGGCTGTACAAAGATCCTGCATGGACTTTGATTTTTTCAGAAGGGACCACTGTGATTTTCGCCAAAAAAGCGACCAATTCGGTCACGCCCAGCGCCCAATTGCGGCGTGCAATGCCTCGGTTGTGACCGATGGCCCGATAGAGTCACAAGCCACTGAAAATAACAGGTAAAAAATGCGTATTGCCCCATTGGAAATCCCCGCCGTTCCGCTTATAAGATTGGCTGCGAAAAGAAGGAAACGATGATTTTAGTTGTAGACATGGGAAATACCCACACGGTGCTGGGCGGATATGAGGGGGATTCGTTGGTTTTCGAACTGCGAATGGCCACCAATCGTAAAGCCACCTCCGATGAATGGGGGCTCACCGTTTTACAACTGCTAGAGCGTCAAAAAGTAGATGTTTCATCCATCCACGGTATTGCCTACGCTTCCGTTGTTCCGCAGCTCGAATGGGCCATGCAAAACGCTTTTGAGCGATACCTCGGGCAAAAAGCTTTGTGCGTGGACCATACGTGTTTGCCTGATATGTCCATCAATGTAGACAGCCCGGCCGAGGTGGGTGCGGACCGTCTGGTGAACGCTTACGCCGCTTGGCACAGATACCAAACGGCCATGATTTTGGTGGACTTTGGGACAGCAACCACGTTTGACGTGGTATCCTCTGAAGGTGCCTATCTTGGCGGTGCCATTGCGCCCGGAATGGAGTTGGCCAGTGACGCTTTGTTTTTCAAAGCGGCCAAGTTACCACGTGTCGACGTTTCTAACCCAAAAACAGCCATTGGGAAAAACACCCCCCATGCCATCCGGTCGGGTTTGTTTTGGGGCTATGTTGGGCTGATCGATGGTTTGGTGACGCGGTTGCAAGAAGAGTGTGGCGAAACCACGAAAGTGGTGGCCACGGGTGGACTTGCCAAGCTTTTCGCAGGCGCGAGCGAAACATTAACCGATGTAGAGCCTCACCTCACCCTTGAGGGCTTGAGGCTTATTTATGAAAAAAACCAAGAGCGACGAAGAACGTCCCTGTAAAAGAATAGAAAAACAACGAATGTCTGAAGAACAAAAAGAAGAAATCACATCCCACGAAGAAGAAAACGATTCGACCAGTACCAACGGCGCTGCTGCACCAGCCGAGGTGGACCTTGGGACGCCAGATGATATCACAGCAGGTAGTGAAGAAGCCGCAGGTGTGTCGGTCGCACCCGTGGAATTGGCTGATGAAAGCGATGCTGAAAACAGTAGTGTCCCTGCGCCTATCCCGGAGGTAAGTGGCGAAGGGGAAGCGGTGCCCGAAGAGAAATCTCGCAGGCCCCGCCGCAACCGCAGAAGGTCGAATAAAGATGACGAGAACGAAGCCAATCTGGTGGCATTGGCCGAAGAGCAAGAAATCTAAATTGATAAAATCGACAACCACGCGATCTGGGTGATCAAGCGTTTACATGCCAAAGGGTACAAGGCTTATTTAGCGGGTGGCTGCGTTCGTGATTTGCTCTTAGCACGCACGCCAAAAGATTTTGATGTGGCCACTTCTGCCACACCTCAAGAAGTGAAATCCATTTTCCGCAATTGCCGGTTGGTGGGGCGCCGATTTTTGTTAGCCCACGTGTTCTTCCCCGGTGGAAAGGTGATCGAAACGGCGACTTTTCGAGCCAATCCGTTGGACGAAATGGATGAAGAACCGGAAGATTTGTTGCTTAAACGAGACAATGTTTTCGGGGACGAAGAAAAGGATGCGTATCGCAGAGATTTGACCATCAACGGGCTGTTCTACGACCCAGTGATTGGCAAGGTGATTGACCACGTTGATGCCCGGGCCGATCTTGACGCCAAGTTGGTACGCACCATTGGCGATCCTTTTGTACGCTTTCAAGAAGATCCGGTTCGGATTGTTAGGGCCATTAAATTTGCCACCCGATTGGGTTTTGAAATTGAAGAAAACACAATGATGGCCATGCGGGCTCATGCCGCCGACTTAGAAAAGTGTGCCCCCGCGCGCCTGTTAGAAGAGTTTTTCCGTTTGTTACAATCGGGCTACGCTGCACAAGCATTTCAGCTGTGCGCTGATTTAGGCGTCCTGGAGGCCCTCATGCCTGAATATGCGAACGTCATGAATCATCAACTGGATGATGCGGTGATTGCCCGTGAAGAATTATTGATTGCACCATTCGCCAATGACGACTCTCGCAATTCCGATGAAGAAGAAGAGGCCTCCGAAGAGGATGTAGAAGCGGTTGTATCTGAAGCTGCCGAAGCTGCAGAGCGTGACGATGGGGACGACGAGGATTTTGATGCAGATGATCCCACCATCGAAATTGAAGAAGGCATGATGGTGGTTTCTTTAGCGGAAGAAGGCGTGATTGAAAGCAGCGGCGAAGGTGATGAAGAAGACGACGATGAAGAAGACGACGTGGATGGGGAACAGGTCGAAGCTGTAGCAGAAGCAGTGGAGGATGATTCAGAGACCGATCCCGAAACGGAGGCAGCGGTCGCCCAATCTGAAGAAAACCAAGAAGATGCCAAAACATCTGAAGACGATGAGGTTCGCCCCACGCCACCCCCTTTTCGTTCGCCTCAAGAACGAAAAGAGCGTTTGATTCGATTGATGACCGCCATCGACCAAGTGAAAGAGCGTGGCGCTGACGTGCCTTCAGAGGTGGCTTTGGCGGCCTTCATCTTGCCGGCTTGGGAAGCTTTGGCCACCCAGGATCTTAATGCGGTCCAGTGGTGGGATAAAATTTCATATGTGTGGGGAAGACGTTTGCGGATGACCCGGCGCGATCGAGAAAGAGTGTCCATCTTGTTGCCGGCGCTGACCCGCATGCAGCCCCAATTTCGATTTGGCAAAGACGCGCGCCAGCTCACTCGCCGCAGTTGGTTCAGAGATTTGCTGTTGCTCCAAATCGTATCCATGCAGGCCGAAGACCAAGACCTTTCTGACATTGGCGCTTGGAAAGTGATTGCTGAAGAGCAGGGCCGCGATTTTACACAATACCGCGAAGGTGAGCGTCCTCGCTTTCGCCGTTCTCGCCGTCGCCGACCTCCTGGAAATCGGGGTCGGGGTGGTCGCCGCCAAGGGGGCAACCGCCGCCGTCGTGCTTAGGGGTTAAAAAAGCCGATGGAGCCAAGCAATTTCGGTACATTAATCGTTATTGAACCCGGTGGAACGACCATGCGGGTGGCGCTCAATTCACCCTATTTACGCATTGGGCGCAGTGAATCTTGTGATTTGGTGTTGAGCGACCCCAAAGTCTCCAGGCTTCATTTGGAAATGACCATTGTCAATAACCAAGCGCACTTTTCGAATGTGAGTCGTTCGTCGCAGTTCATCTTCGGCGGACAAGAAGTAAAAAAAGCCACTTTGTCCCATGGCCAAACCTTGACCGTGGGGGGAACGCGGCTCTTCTTCCTGACCTCTGAGGCCAGCGAATTCAGTGCTGATGATGGGGAAGCCACGGCACAAACGGCCTTTGGAGAGTTAGATGAACCCTATGAAATGACGGTGAGCGACCACAGCAAGGCGCGGCTGGTGGTGGTGCGACCGTCCGAAATTCGTGAAGTCAAAATACAAAAAGACAAACTCACGCTGGGGCGCTCATCCAAAGCGGACTTATCCATTGACCACGAAAAAGTCTCTCGACTGCATTGTCAAATCACATTGCAAGAGGATGGCAATTTGCTCATTGAAGACTTGGGTTCCACCAATGGGACCTTCTTTAAGGGCGACAACGTTGAACGCATCGAGCTCAAGCCCAATCAAAGCTTTAGCGTTGGAGATGCCAAAATCGTATTTAAGCCCGCAGCAATGGCCTTATTAGAAGAATTCACGGTCACCGTGGATTCCGGCAGTGTCCAAGCATTGCCTCAACTAAAGGCTGCACGGAGAGGGGCGAAGCTGGCCCAAAAGGGCAGCAAACGACCGGTGATCATTATTCCCGGGTTTTTAGGCTCTGAATTGACCTTAAACGGCAAAGTGATTTGGCCCAAAGTGAAGGATTTTCTGAAAAATCCCGAAACGCTCAAACTGCCTGAAGTCATTGAGGGCGTTGAAGCCACGGCTTTGGTCGATGAAGTGGTGGTTTTTCCGGGGCTCTTGCGGCTGGACGCTTACCAACGTCTGACTCGCTACCTCCAAGAAAATCTTGAATATGAAGAGGGGAAAAACCTGTTTCCTTTTGCGTGGGATTGGCGAAGAGATTTGCGCCGCGCCGCTTCTGGGCTGGGCGAGTTAATCCACAAGCTCCGTGACGAAAATATCATTGATGAGAAAGTGATTCTCATGGGGCATTCTGCCGGTTGTCAGGTGGCTCGGTACTATGTGGAACGCATGGGTGGACGGCATTATGTGGACCGACTCATTTTAATGGGTGGCCCCATGCAAGGCTCTTTAAAACCATTAACCTCTGTCTGGAATTCGGCTGGATTTTTCGGTTGGAACAAAGACAGGGTCTCTAAGGTGTTGGGGTCTTTTCCAGGGTTGTACCAATTGCTGCCTCGGAGCGAATGTATTTTTCACGAGGACGGCACGCCTTTTAATATCTGGGAAGACAAAAGCTGGCTCCCCGAAGAAGTGCATCCCGTCTTAGACGATGCGCGGGAGTTTCAAGAAGACCTGCCAAACAAATCCCGTGTCCCGGTGGTGAGCATCTTTGGTTATGGGCAAAAAACGGCCGAGAAGTTGTTTGTTAAGCGCGACGATGAAGGCAAAGTGGTTTCTTGTCGTATTCAATACACCGACCAAGGCGATGGTACCGTTTTGCAAGACAGCGCCATTTTGCCCGACTCTGAGATCCACCCCGTCCAACAACAACACGGCGCGCTTTACACCGACGCTGATGTGCGCATGCGTTTGCGTTTAGAGTTGGTGGGCCTCTAAAGGCCCACCCGCCCTGTGTTATCCCCCAATGACAAATCCGCCTTGGCTGCCTTCATCGCCGTAACCATTTCCGTCTGCAGGAGGCGTGACCACCGTTCGGCCGTCACAAGAGGTTTCGGAGCAAGGGTCTGAGTCCTGTCTGGCGCGGAAACAGAACCCGTCAACCGCACCACTGTAACCGGAGATATAGCTGTAAGCCTCATCCTCGATGTTCACGTTAAAAAGACCGGGGATGGATTGGTTCACCGGGACGGCGTAAGTATGAATGTCATAACCCGCCTCATTTTCGGTGATTGTGATGTTCGTGAAAGAGGGGGCTTGTTCGCCGGGTATGGTGAATTGTGCGTCTTGTTGTGGGGTGTGTAAACCGTAACCAGAATCGTGACCCTCTATGGACTGCGCATTGAAGACATCTACTGAGATTGTGGTGAAATCGGAATCTGTGACGCCCATCCAGTCTGTACTGGTTGGAGCCAACATTTCATCAGTCGCTGCCGTCACTGGGGTGAATTTCCACATTAAGGCATGGCTGCTGTAGTAAAGTACCAACCAGCAGTCCGTACATAGGGCCCCCTCGCCACTGAAAAACTTTGCATAAGAATAATAGTAATCCGGCGCTCCTTCGCTGCCAATGTCGGCTTCCGGGCGGTACGTGGATTGATAGATCGGCCGACCTTCAACTTCATCGTAAACCTGTTCGTAGTCAAAAGACCCAGAGAGTTTTTGCCAGGTGCCGTCATATCCCAGGGTTCCTCCATCTGCCACGTCCCAAGTGACGTCACCCAATTCGGGACCTACCGTTACGGTGGTCACCGGGCTGGTGGCACAGACTTGGTCGACACCGGGGAGGTAACCTTCTACATCGCCCACCGGCATGGGTGTGCCCATATCAGTGTATAGGGTGATGAAAGCGCCGAAAACCGCTTCGATGCCTTCCACATAACCTTGGCCCAAGCGGCTGGTACTGGATTCGCTGAACCCACAGTCAGTGTCACCACACAGCCGCACTGAAAGACCGGTTCGCTCGATGGATTCGGTGGTGGTGAGTTGTTGCCGGCTGCCCAGAATTACTTCTAATTGGTCCTGATTTCGGTAATCCACCCAGCCCACGAATGGGTTGGAGGAAACCGGTTTGTGAAGGGTCCATTGGGCTGGGAGGTCGATCTCATTGCCGTTGATGGTGTCGGTGGTTGCTGCGGCCAGCGCGCAGGAGGTGATATCGTCATAACCTTCCACACCGCAACTCAAGAAATCAGGATAGCTGCGATTAAACCCGTAGTTGATGTCGGTGTCATATTCGTCCGCTTCAATTATACTGTCACCGTCGGTATCTGTTTGCAGCAATGCATCCGCAAAGGTTTCGTCGCCAAAAAAGAAGCCATTCTCAAGTGAAAAAGTATGGGGATGGGTGAGTTGTTCAATGTCAAACCCGTTGCTCTCATCCACAAAAATAATCTTCCATTGGTCTTCTGAAGTGCTGGAACCACCGTCTCCACCGGAGGTGATGACACGGGTTTGCATGGTGTACAAACGCCCAGTGAGCGATGCATTGCCACCTTCCTCAAAGCAATTGGAAGGCTCATCATTACAGCGGCAGGTATCGGCTTTCCAGTTCGTTGAGCCGCTCACGCTCCCATTGTAGTCGTCAGGGGCCGCCACAGCAATACTGCTGTCGTCTCCATCTTCGCTGAATTCCCAGCGGGCCACCAGTTTGCCCCCGTCGTACGGAAGATCAAAAGTTTCGGCCGCGGACAAGGCGTCATCCCAAAAGGAAATCTCGTCGATGTGTCCCGAGAAGTTATTGCTGTTGTCTGAGGTGCTATCGTCACCGAAGGTGATGCCACCCCAGGAGGTGTCGGGTTCACAGGCGTCTGATACGACTTCATTGGTAAAAGGCACACCGTCAACGTACAGTTGACCGGGGCTTGTTGGATTTCCTGCGTCCCAAACGGCGGTGAGGGTGGTCCAAGTATTGAGGGCGATGGGGGTGTTGATGGTGATGTCACAGTCGCCCCCCTCTTGGACAGGCGAACCAAACTCCATGTGCATCATTCCGCCGCTGGTGAGTTGCGCCCGAACGTTGTTGTGGAAGTCAGCCAATATATGGTTGCCATCCGTATTGCCTGCTTTGAAGGTCACCGAGAATGAGTAACTGCCAGCGGTGGGCTGCAAGTCTGCGTTCTGCGGAACAGTGACTCTGGTGTCGTTACCATCGAACTGCAGGCTGGAGCAGGAATCCGTGCCCGGCAGGTCTTCGTCGATATCAGCATACAACATGAGGGGCAGCGCATCGCTGGTCCGCTGGTGATCAAACCGAACGTGCTCCGAAGAGATTACTTCGTTGTTGTCTGATTCTCCATGCGTTTCCAAGCGGTAATAGGAGGGTATGTCTGCAGGGTTGCCCTTGGCAAAAACACGGTTTTCGACGGGCACGAACTCTCCGGTGGCCTCTTGGATTTGTACCTCGTGTTGGCTTGCATCGAACAAGTCGCCCAGTCCGATGGCTGTCAAATGGAAACTCGAGTTTGCCAAAGGGGTGTTAATGGGGAATGAGTCAACATCCAGCGACAATAAGAGGGCGCCGGTGGGCTCATCGCCCAGTTCGAAGAGGCGGCAGTCGTCTTGGATCGCGCCACCGTTTCGTCGAAAGCAGAGTGCCACCTCGGTTTGCCCTGCATCCCATGACTCTTGGTCTGGCAACTGTAAGGTGTAAAGGTTATCGCCAATGGTGGCGGGGGTTGGGAACTCGGTATGACACACAGACTCTGTAAGGATATTGACGGCAAAGGGATCTTCACTGGATATAACCATTGCCGCAGGACCATTGTTCGGGCAGAGCATCAGTTGGTCCAGGTCGAAATCAAAGGTACCCTGGGTGTGAATAAGAATGGTGTCCCCATAGTTGGCGCGACTGGGCATGAGGGTGTCGATGCGTGGGTAGAGCGTTTGAAACTCATAATAGAATATTGTTTCTGTCCCATCATTGGTTTGCTCAAACACGCACAGGTACAAATGGTCGTCGGGGCTCACCGACCAAGTCGCCTGGTCTGCCACTGGGAGCCGAACTTCTAATTGGGTGTCATTGTTATAGGGGGCCAGTTCCATGCGAGGACTTTCGTTGGGACGTGATGAAAAAACCATATCTCCACTTTCTGCATCACAATCGTGTTTTTGAATCTCAAAGATGTGGAAAGTTTCGGCGTTCTCGTCGTCGATATTGAAATGGCTGAGGTGTTCGCCGGTGGTTTCGATGACCACATCTACTTCACCCCAGACGGTACCTTCGGGCATAAAGTGAGTGGTCACACCGGACAGGTTAGGTTGGTGGTCTTCATCATTGCTGGCGCCAGCTTGCACCGTGAATTCGAGGAATACCCCGGGTGGTAGGTTCGTGTCGCAAGCGACACCCTCAGGCAGCATTTCTCTCAAACAGGTGACGTAGTCGCCCTCTGCCAAGCCGGCGCTGTACAGAATCAATTCGTGCTCGCTGGTGACCCAAACGGATTTATCTTCACAGGCGGTCTCGTCATATTTGTCACAAATAACCATCGCGTGATCGTAGATGCGGTCCATTTGCAGACCGTAAATCAAGAGGTGGTCTTGTTCGGAGATAATGTGCGGGTAAGGTTGCCCTAACTTGGGCCTTAATGAGCAGGTGTCATCGCATTGTTGCCCGTCATAATCATCATGCCCCTCATCGCTCGGGTAGTAGAGGGCTCCATTGGTCGCTGTCCCGCGGTCGCATTCTTCTTCTTCGTGATATCTTATTCCATCACCACAATACTCTGTTGCTTGAACCCATTCGTAAGTACAGTTTATTGCGCAGGCGTCACAAGATTGTGCAGGGGACTGAGCATAGCACCCTTGTCCGTTTTGTTCCCCGTGGTCACAATCTTCGCCGTACTCTAGATGACCATCCCCGCAGAAGGTGGGCTCTCCTCCGCCCTTCGAGCTAAATGTGCCCAAATCAATTTCCCGGGGGTCAAAAGGATCAGAATCTAAACTCAGACGGTAAATGGTCCCGTCCTTCGGTGCAGCGGTGAGCTCTAGAACGAGCCGGTCTTCCTCTGAGCCAAATTCGTCATGCTGAGTAATCATATCGGTGACGAAAGCTTGAATGGCAGAAAGAACCCATTGTGGCTCTTGGCCTGTTTCATCCAGCTCATAAATATCGCACAAATCATCTGTGCCGCAGACAGCAGCAGGAACCACACTGTCACCGCTTAGGTGGATGACGTCTTCACCCTCCCACCCATTTTGCGCAAAGGTGGCAATGTTGAACTCTGGGCTGCCTGACACGGTCAGGTTGGGCGTTTTTTGCAAAGCCCATTGGCCGGCATCCATGTACCCCTCAACGGCGGGAATACCTTCGAAAATGTAGCCCACTTGGCCTGTGGCATTTCCGGCGGTAAAGGACGTTTCAGCGGAGTCGCACGAAAAATCACCATTTGTAGATGCCATAAGAGCAACCCGGTTCCCTGAGTCATCTTCAATGGTGGAGTAAAGTCCTTGGATTTCAAACGTATTAATATGATTCATTAAGAGAAACGCGAAGAAATCATCCCCACCGTCCATGCCCACAGCGATGGCGCGCTGGTCTGCGCCACAGAAAGTGATGTCTTCAGGTATTGTACTCAGTGCTTCCGTGGTCAGGGTCTCTTGCTTCCTTTCTCCGGAAACAGGGTGGGTGTATTCTAAGGGGTACTCAACCTCTAACTGGGAGTCAGAGTTGGATTCACTAGCCATCAGGAACATCATCATCGACAGGCTTTCTCCGTTGCTGAAATGGTTTGTAGAGATGGAGTGGCCATTGGGATAGCTCAGGGTGGCGTAATACATGCCGGGCACCAGACGACACTCTTCTTTGACTGTGGTGAGGGTTAATACATTGTCATTCGAACCCTGAACAGAGCAACCACAGTACGAGTGAAAATCTTCGTTTGACAATACGAATTCTTCTGACGCATCCTCGGAAACACCCGCGTCTGCTGAACTGTTGCCATTTTCTTCTGAGCCTACGCCACCGTCACTCTCGTTTTCGGATGTGACCGGGCCAGCATCACCTGCACTGTCGCCTTCATCGCCATCGTCAGCATCATTGCCTACACTTCCGCCTTCATCGCTATCGCCTTCTTCATTTCCTTCGCCCGTCATGGCCATCATTTGCTGCATTTGAAGTTCTTGCGAATCGAACCAATACAGCTGGCAGGACGAGTTCGGCAGGCTCTCAGCGTTTAAGTGAGCACCAGTGACCACCAGATCTAGGCCGCGGAGCGTCCCCCCACTGCTGTCCATGGTCGCATCGATGGTTGGGGCTTGGGCAATGATGGGCTCGGAAAGCCATTGTTCCACCTCGTTATTATCGCCGGGCATGGTCCAACTCAAGACGATTTGATATTCTTGGTTTGGCGTGAGCGAATCACTGGTCGTGATGGAGAGAACGTCGGAGTCGTTGTCACAAGCGCTTTGTTGGCTGCCACCGCAAAGGGTGTTGGTGCTCGCTGGGTTCCCCGCTTCTTGAATGCCAATAAGTTCAACACGGTCTAAATCAAAACCCGTAAGCCGTATTTTATCACCACCACTGTGCGTGTACACCCAGTATTTGCTCTGACTGGTGACTTCAGGGTGGGCCCAGGGCTCACAAAGGTAGGGAACGGAAACGCTCTTTCCGTCTGGGTTCTGAAGATGGGCCTGATAAAGACCCGCACCGAGGCTACAGGGGTTGTTCGTGCTGTAGTTAAATCTGTCGTCCGATAAATCGTTGTTTGATATGTTAACAAAGGCCGCTGAGTCACTCCCGTAGCGCACATCTAAAACCGCACCGTTGAGCACATCGTAAAAATCGATGCTTAATTCTTGGGTTTCGCCTTCTTCGAAAAGTGTTTCATTGATCGTTCCTAAAGAGGGCGCTGGTAAGTTTTCTTGAGCACAATAGTAACCCACCGCGACGGATTGAAAGTCTGGGTTGCTGACTTGTAAGACATAAGGGCCTTCGCCATCCACACACGGGTCACTGTGCACGTAGGTCAAGCGCCCGTCCACCAGGCTGGAAAACCCACCTTGAGAAAGATTGGGGGACACGGTCAAACGATACCCAATTTGGATTTGGGTGAACTCAGCTGTAAGGGTGGCATCGGCATCACCCACCACGAACATGGTGCTGCTCACACTGTCGAGCAGTGGTGGATCGGCCACATCTTGAAGGTAGGTATAGGTGACCGTATCGCTTTGGCCATCGGAATTCACCAATCGCAGCGTCACCAAGCCAGCGTCTTCGGAGGTGGGCATCACAAATTGAATGCTGTCCGCATCGTTTTCGATGATTTCCACAACGGCTTTACCATTGACCAAGATGGTGGGGGTTTCGCTGACATCAAAATTGGCACCGCGAATCTCCACGGTATTGCCGCCCACCACAGAGCCGGAGGAAGGTGTGATCAAATCGATGACGGGTGCAGGGGCCACCGGCGCTTGAATCTCCAAGGTGTTGTTGGTGCCTCCATTGGCCGTGTCACCATTGGGGTTTTCCAGTTGAACGGCGTAAAAGCCGGTTTCCATGTTTGCAGGTGCTGTGGCCAAAACCCGGCCGCTGTTGAGAAACTGTGTGCTCACTGCCGCATAGGTGTTTTCAGAACTGGAAAAAGTGACAGCCGGATAGTTGCCATCTTCGCTGGTTCGGAAATTAGAACCTTCAATGGCGATGGTGTTTTCTGCCACGGTGGTCCCGGTGTTGGGCAAGACACTTAAAATCAGGGGTTCGGGGGTTTCGTACAGAAAGTCCTTGCTGTTGCTGGTGGTGGCATCATCAACATTGACCACTGAAACATCAACAATGCCGTCTTCATCACCGGCAGGGCTGCGAACGCTGAGCTCTTCAGCATTGATGCGTGTGATGGAAGTGGCGGGTTTGGTTCCGAAATAAACGATGGCATCGTTGGCAAAGTTGCTGCCTCGGATGGTAATGGGCTCATCGCCGTCGATGGAGCCGTCGCTGGGGGTCACTTCATCGATAAAAGGAACGGGTGCTTCTGCTTCGGCGGCTTTAAAAGTGAAAGCCAATTGGTTGCTGAAGCCTGACAGCGAAGTGAGCGCATCGTCAGAGCAAATCTCAAGACTGGTGGGGGTGGTCTCCAGTAAGACCGCGTTCACCAACCAATTGCGAACAGTGAGATTCACGGTTTCTTCTTCACCAGGGGACACGCCTTCCCATTCGGGCGATGTGACTAAGATTTCAGCACTGTTGGTAAAGGAGATGTTTTCTTCGCTCACCAGTTGCGTTCCAAAGCAGACGGCAGGCACACCGTGGGTAGAGGACATATAAGAACCGGATAGTGTGACCGACGTGCCGCCATCGACACTGGCTTTATTGGGCGACACGCTGAGCAAGACGGGACGCGGTGGGAGGTAAGTAAAACTTTCCGCCAAGGTGGCCGCTTGCCCATCACCATCAGGGAACGTTTCGGACGCAGGGGGGTTGATGAGAACCACGGTGACCGGTTCGGTGGATGCGCCCCCGGTGGCAGGCGGCAAGGTGAAACGAACTTCAGTGCCTTCATTCAGCACTTGAACGTCAAATGCGTAGGAGTCGTTCACGGTGACCGAAGCGCCTTGTTGGAACCCACGGCCTTGCAAGGTGATGGTGGCACCGCCTTCGTAGGGGCCGGTCACTGGGGAAAGAGGAGTCTCTTCGGCAAATTCGGGGCCTGCGAAAAGTTGGGCGGTCAGGTTGATGTTTTCGGAGTTATCGGTGTCGTTATTGGACTGATTACTCGTGGCGTCTCCATCGTTGCCCGAAGTGGCATCGTCACCAAAAAAGGCTTGAAATACGGTCAAGGCGCCATCGTTGCTTTCCGTCTCACGGTTTTCGACGACCTTTGAGATGGCCAACACGGCATTGACAGCTTCTTCCCCTTCATTGCGCCATTCGACGGCCTCTGAGCTGGTGCCGGCGTTTTGTGAGAAAATGCTTTCGGTGACTTCATTATCGCTGTTCAAAATAAACAAGCCCAGATCCATATCGGAGGCCAGACCGGTGAGCGACAGTGAGAACCGATACTCGGGGGGGACTTCAAAGAGGTAAGCGGCATCTACAGGGAAATCTTCGATCTTCGCGTCAGGTTGAACGTCTACGTTGCCACCTGAAAAACTAAGCCCAGAGAAAAGGTACTCTGCAGGGTAGGGGGTGAGTGGAAGGCCCAATTGTTCTGCCAAAGAAGCGGTGGCCGAGGTCACTTCGTAGTCAGGGTTGACGCCTTGAACCGTGCCATCGGTGTTACCGATCACGGTGATGTCGAGCGCTTGGCTCACGTTGATGGCGTTGGCAGCGCTTACCTGAAGGTTGCCGGTGGCCAAGAAACCGTTCACTGGGGCATAAGACAGCGCCACGAGCATTTCAGAGAGTGGCTCCAGTTGAAACGGCGCGTCTTCACTGTTTTCTATCTCGCGACGGGCGGTGCCATCGATTTCGAAGAACTCGGGGTCCAAACGCGCGATGGTCAAACCGGGCATGCCCACCACTTCTGCATTGAGGGTAATGGCTCTATCGCTGAGGTTTTCAAGCAGCACCACTTGTCGTGCGAATTGGCCCAGCTCAATCCCCGATTGAAATTGAACGGTGCTGGGGTTGATATTGAGGAATGCCCCGGGGGCGGTGGGTAGGGCGCCACTGCAAAAATCATCAAGGTTGGAGCGGTTGTTTCGATTCAAGTCGGCACTGAGAACACACGCTGTGGTATCGACTTCGGTATCGATGGCACCGGTTTTGGCGTTGTAGGTGTTGCCACAGCCATCCTGAAATGGAGCGTCCAAGCTTGGTGAGTTTACTTCGTTTGGCTTGAGCGTGATGTCTTCTTCTAGCGTTGCCAAAAGAACCCATTCGTCCTCTGTGGACATGCGCCCGTAAATGCCCAATGCGAAAGACTCCGTGCGCTTGGAGGTGACGCCGTCTAATTCAAAGTCGGCGTTGGCCACGATGGTCCCATCTTTTTGCTCTGAGAGCTTCAGGGTACGTGGGTCTAAAATGCCGCCCGTAATGGCCGTTCGAACTTCCAGCTGATCGAGGCTTTGAATGCCTTGGCAAGTGCTCAGACTCTGGAGCGCACCGGGCAACCTGAGATGGTGACCATGACCAGCCACGTCATCTTCCTGGCCGGCGCAGGCAGTGATAAGGAGCAAAGCAAAAAGAAATATGCGAGGGATAAAGTTCATTTTGACTGTCCTGTTTAGTTATTTTGTACGGGAACTGCGGCTTCAAAGGATAATGTGGTGGGGTCAGGGGCCGGCTCAGAACACGCATCGTAAACCCCACAAGCGAGATAAACACTGCCACCCGCAATGGCAGCGGTTCCAAGACCCACGTAGGTCCAAAAATCCCATCGTTGCCAAATCTTTTTCAGGCTGTCCACATCGACCAATTCAACCCGGACTGCAGTGGTTTGACCGTAAGCCACCACCACGTCGCGTTTGTCGGTGACGAACCCTTCTTTGGTGAGTTCAAGACTGTGTTGCCCAATGGGCAAATCACGGACAGGTCCTGCCAGCGGGGTTTCGCCAATCTCTTTTCCATTGAGGAATACTTTTGCGCCGTCCATGGCCAGGAGGTCTAAGTCGCCTTTGTAGTCGGTTGCTTTTTCTCCGAGCATGAGCTTTTTGGTGTACGGGGCAACCAAGTCCACCATGCCTGATGCTTCTGAGCGCCAAATCACATTTTGGCGGTTGAGTACTTGTGGCACTGAGGGGTCGGTGAGGGTGATGCTAAAGGTATGGGCATCGTCAATCTTTTCAACGCTGCCGTACACCACAAAATCAGCTTCGGCGGCTTTGGCGATGCTCACCGCACACTTCACATCATCACAGCCGAGCAGTTGTGCGGTTTCCATTTGGGAGAGCAGGGCGTGCAGGTCGTTTCGTGAAATGGCTTTAAAACCATCGAGCATGGAGATTTGGGCAGAAAGCACTGCGGTGAGGGCGCGGGCGAGATCTTCGTTGCTCTCACTGCTTTTGATATCGAGCACGGCCACCTGCATGTGGGTTTTCGGGCCTTTTCTCTTCACTTTCTTTTTGGTCATTTCCTTTTCTTTTTTGCCCGTGGGATCGATGGCTTTCCCGCTGATCGAAAATGGAACGGCATCTTGAGCTTGGCCTGGCGCAGCCTGGAAGATGAAAAGAGCGATAAAGGTTGAAAGGAGTGAAATTCGAAGGTTCACGATGGCCCCCTTAAAATGGGTAAAGTTGTAGAAAGACCGGGAAAGCATAGCCGATGAATTCGGTTTGGGAACCGCAA
The DNA here is from genome assembly GCA_002721815.1 of Myxococcales bacterium. Taxonomy (GTDB): domain Bacteria; phylum Myxococcota; class UBA727; order UBA727. The sequence continues at coordinate 57,602 of PBLQ01000064.1, read as the reverse complement.
AATGACCGGTTTCACAGATCTGTTACCAAAAAGATTTGGCGCATCAGGACAAATGAAAGCCAGACAAAAAGCGCTTTTTAAACAGATGTTTACGGCCGATGCGCGCGAGGGGTAGGGCCGCAGCTGCCGTTCATTTCTAACACCGTCCGTACAAACCTGGCGAAGGGGGTTATTGAGCCCCACCTGGAGCGATTAAAATCGTCCGATTTTCCACATCGATGTAGTGCACCTTGGTGCGATTTTCACAAGAATTAGAGTCACATGATGCCTGGTTGCGTGGCTTGAAGCAAAAACCACCAATATCTGGGAATTCTGTAATTACAGAGTCGCTCAGATCGAGACGAAAGGCGTTTACTTCCGCGTCTGTTTCAAAAGAAACCCCAAAACTGAGATCGCCAGTGCTGTGATCCGCCGGGATACTTTCGAAGTCGTAAATAATGCTTCCATAGAGACCTAATTCCGGAGATTCGCTTGTGGGGTACAAACCCGTGCTGAGGTCTCCGGCCGATGTAAATCCGGCATGCCCGGTTTCTGGTGCAAAAGTAGTGAACTCGCCGGTTTCCCAATAATGGGAATCTAACCCAACATCACCAGTAGAGGTCTCATCGATGTAGCGCCAGCCTCCTTGTTGTACATCGAAAAACAGAAGACTCCCTTCACCACCTTTAAAGTACGACCGGTAGGGCGATGGTACATCGGCATCTTTTGCGACGTAAATGTAGGTCCCATCTCCATCGATGTAAAAATCGCCGTTGAGACCATCAACGTTGGTGGTTCGCACATAGACACCATCTCGAACAGCGTCATCTGTATTTTGAATGGTGACCGTTTCGACGGTGTAAGCATCTTCCACGGGAGCCAAAGAGCACATGGTATCGCCGATGTCGTAACTGGAAAGGCTGAAAAAATGATGCCATTCGTAATTGTATGCATCGAAAAAGAGGCGGTAGTCGTCAATGAGCGTTTCATGCCCCATGAGGTACGTCATTGCCAATGCCGTAGTGTTGTCCTCTTCAGAGCCTTTCAGGGTCAAGCTTAAGGTAACGGTTTCGTCCAATTCGACTGCTGTGCCTGCGGTGCTGACAAAACTCAACTCTCCAAATTGGATGCTGGCGAAATCGCCCACGTTGGAATCCGCACTGAGGATTGCTTCGAAAGGATTATCGGCTTGAAGGGTGATTGGGGTGAGCGTGGTCACATCAACATTGCTGATGGTATCTCCATCGGCGTTACTGCAAGTTAAAGGCGAAAGGGTGACAGCGCAACTGAAGTCATTGTTCGCCATGGTTCCAGTGCAGCTCTCAATCCCCTCAAAGTCCCCGTAGCGAAGTTCTTTGTTATAAGTAGCATCTACCTCATAGGTGCCTTCAGATGCATCAACACCACGAGAATCAAAAGACGTAATGGTGTTACAACTATAGAAGTTGCTGGCCTCGATGAGAGAAATGGCCGAAATGGTATTGGCGATATCGGTGGTGCTAAAGAACGCATGCCACAAAAATCCGGTTTCATCGCCGTTGTTACCTGCAGCGGTTGCGACTATTTGCATGACGTAAAAATAACCGGTTGCGGTTTGCGAGCCTTCTTCGTTTGCTCGTACCAGGTCCCCTGAGACGGCACCGCTGGTGAGCGACAGGGGCAGGGCGTGATCTTGGTCGGGGTCGTAATGGAAGTCCGCATGGTCTGAGCGTACGAAGCGGTAAGGACTCCAGGGCGTGTGGGTGGCGTCTAACTCAAAATACACGGCGGCTTGCGTGCGGTTTCGAACTGTTGTGAGCGCAACGGCTGAGTCACTGTTGGCCACAGCAATTTTTGCCTGAAGGTCCGGGTTGTTTGAAACCAAATCTCCCACGCCAGAGCCCATCAGGGTAAGCGCTTCACTTCGTAAAGGTGCATTGACGGCCAGTCGTGGTGAAGAAGTGGTCAAGGCAATCACTTCGGGCGTATGGCAATAGTAGGCCACCACCGCGCTTTGGTAATCGGGGTTCACCAGTTCAACCACGTAAGGCCCGGCTGTGGGACAGGGGGCGGCTTGGGTGAGGTTGTAGGTGCCATCGGCATTGGGAACAATGGTCACTTGGTCGAGGATATCTGGGCGAATGGAAATGTGCGCCCCTTCGTGAACATGTGCAAAATCCACGGACAAACTTCCGTTGTCACCGGTGACCCATTCGGTTTGGTTGATAGCGCTGACCGATGGGCCGGCCGTCACGTAGGTATAAGCAATGGTATCGCTTTGGCCATCGGGGTTGATCACGCGAATGCTGATGGTGCCCACCGAATCGGAGGCGGGCATGGACAGGTTGAGTTCGTCTTCGTCGGCCACAATGTCATTGGAATCTACCGCCCCATTGTTGACCAAGACCAAGAACCCCGTGCTTGGATCTAAGTGCGCAGCGGAGATGGTAACTGTGCCACCGCCTGTGACAGCGCCTTCACTGGGGCTGATGGCCAACAGCATGGGCGCCGGTCCCACAGGATCTTGAAGATGAATCACTTGCACATCGCCGCCTTCAGCCATTTGCCCGTCTTCATTTTGGAGGGTGACCTGGTACGTACCGACTGCCATGCTTTCTGGAGTGGTGGCCAGCACGCGACTGCCTGACAACCATTGGACGCCCACTGCAGTGTAGGTGTTGGTCCCATCGGCAAATATAACTTGAGGGAAAGACCCAGAACTGTTGGCACGGAAACCGGAGCCTTCGATGGCGATGATGTTGGTGGTTGCGGTGGTAGCATTTCGTGGGAGGACGCTCAATATTTGTGGGGCCGGTATTTCATACGCGAACGTTAAGGCGTTGCTCGTTTGACTGTCATCGATGTTCATCACCACCACGTCAGTGTTGCCCGCCTCAGAGGTGGCTGGGGTTTGCACTTGTATTTGGGTGTCACTCAACCGAACGGCCGAGCCCCCAAGTTGGGTGCCAAAGTAGACCAAAGCGCCATCTCTAAAATCAGTACCTGTGATCACCACGTCGGTGCCGCCATCGATGCTGCCGGTTTGTGGGGATAGGGTGGTAATGGCAGGTGCAGGGCTGTCCGCTTCGGGTTCAGAAATGGTGACGGCCACCTGGTTAGAGAATTCGGAGACGCCTTCCAAAGTGTTGGTGTCACACAATGCAGCATCGGTGGGTGCGTTGGCCAGTGTTTCGGAAGCAGACAGCCAATTGCGAATTTTCAATGCAGCTTGAATACTTGTACCTGGATCCAGGCCAGACCAAACAGGACTGTTCACAGAAACTTGGGTGCTGTTGGCATACACGACGTTGTTGACACGTGTTTCGTTGAGGCAAACCACTGGACTGCCGTGGGTGTTTGAGAAAAATGAACCCGACAATGTGAGCGGGGCGCCACCCGAAGTGCTCATGCTGTTGGGGCTAACGGTGTTGAGGGTTGGTTTGGGGGGTAAGTAGGTGAAACTTTCGGGCAGGGTGCAAGCTTGACCGTCACCTTCAGGGAAGCCGTCGGAGGCAGAGGGGTTTACCAATACCACAGTGACCGGGGAGGTTTGTGCGCCGCCAGTGAGTGCTGGCAGGGTGAAGCGCACCTTGGTGCCGTCGATAATTTGAACATCAAAGGCTTTGATGCCGCCCACATACACTTCGGCACCCTCTTGGAACCCGGAGCCGTACAACGTGATGGTGCTGCCTCCTTCATAGGCGCCAGTGGTGGGCGACATGGGAAGTGCTTCTGTAAACTCGGGACCAGAAAATAAATGTGCAGTGAGGGAATAAGCGTTGTTCTCGTTGCTATCAGAACTGGCGTCGGCAGTGCTCAGTAAGTCTGATTCCAAACCTTGAAAGACGGTGAGTGCATCTGCGTTATCCGCTTCACTTCGGTTGGCCGTCACCTTGCTTAAGGCCAATACGGCATGAACTGCTTCGCCGGTTGTATTGCGCCACTCAATGGATTCAGAACTTTCGCCGGTGTTTTGTGATAAAAAGCTTTGGGTGATTTCATACGCGTCATCGAAGAGAAACAATCCCATATCTACGTCGGTGGCCAAGCCGGTGAGTGACAAAGAAAAACGATAGGCAGCAGGAACAGTGAAGTAATAGGCGGTATCGAACGTAAAGCCTTCTAAGGTTTGCCCGGCTTGGACTTCAATGTCTTGTGCGGGTTGCGGGAGGCCTGAGAACAAATAGGACTCAGGGAAGGGTGTTAGGGGCAATCCCAGTTGTTCCGCCAAGGTTGAAGCAGTTTGATCTGGATCGTAGTCAGATAAAGGAGGCTGCAACTCACCGTTGGTGTTCCCAATGACGCTGATGTCGAAAGCTTGGGTGACCTCAATCGAATTGGTGGCACCAATTTGCAGGTGGCCGGTGGCCAAATATTCATTCACTGGCGCATATGAAACGGTGACCAAGGTATCGGAGAGGGGTGCCAATACAAAAGGTTCATCTTCGCTGTGCTGCAATGAGCGCCGCGCCGTAACGTCTGAAGGGGATTCGGGATCCAACCGGGCGATGGTAAGACCCGGCATGCCGATCACGTCCGCGCTAAGGGTGATGGATTCTTCAGAGAGATTTTCAATCAACAAGACGTGGCGTGAAAATGAACCCAATTGTATGTCCGATTGAAATTGGATGGAGCTGGGGCTGATATTGAGGAAAGGTGACGGTGCAGAAGGCAGGGCGCCAGCACAAAAATCATCGAGGTTAGACCGATTGTTTCGGTTTAAATCAGCTTTCAGGTCACAGGCCGCATCGGTCTGTGTGTTATCGAGCGTACCTGTTTTGGCGTCGTAGTTAGCGCCGCAGCCGTCTGAGAAAAATGCTTCCAGTTTTGGGTTGTTTTCTTGGTTGGGCTTGAGGGCAATGTCCTCTTCTAAAGTGGCCAGTTGGACCCACTCGTCCGCATCGGTCATGCGTCCATAAATGCCAATGGCAAAAGTTTCGGTGCGTTTTTGGGTGACACCATCCAGTTCGAAATTGGCTTTGGCCACGATGGTGCCATCTTTTTGTTCTTCTAAACCCAGGGAGCGAGGGTCTAAAATGCCACCACTAATGGCGGTTCGTACTTCGAGTTGTTCGAGACTTTCGGCCCCTGCGCAGGTACTCAAGGACTGCAGCGCACCTGGTAGTCTAAGAAAGTTGTTAGCAGGTGCATCGTTTTGGATGGTTTCACTGGTGCAACCCATGAGACCCAGAACGAAGGCGATGATAAGAGACTTGGAGTTGAACATGCGAGTTCCCCGGTTTGAGGCACAAAGTGCCGAAGTTGCGGGAAGCATAACCAATGAAACGGGTTTGAAAACCACATATTGCCACATGGGGATTGGGCATAAAAAAAGGCAGCCGTCCAGCTGCCTTTTTGAATCGTAAGTCTCTATTTATTCGAGGTTTATACAATCCCTCGCTCGCGGTCTTCGCGAGAGTGCCCTTTGCCTTTTTGCTTGGTACCTGCTTCTGGGTCGAAAAAGCGTTTGCGCAGACCCAAGTAGGTTGCCGGAGCCACAAAGGTGGAGGAGAAGGCACCGAGCAAAATGCCCAATGACAACACCGCCGCAAAGTTTTGCACGGCCCCTTTGGTGAGCAATAGTAAGGCCACCGATGCCGCCAAGGTGGTCAGCGTGGTGTTGATGGTACGGCTGAGGGGGTTGTTCACGGCCTCATTCACGTAGCCCTCAACCTGTGCATCTGTGAGTGGGTCCTTGGTTTGGGTGGGTAGAATTTCGCGCACGCGGTCGTAGATAACAATGGTGTTGTTAATCGAATACCCCACCACCGTTAGCAACGCTGCCACTGAAGGCAGGTCGAACTCGATACGGGCAAAGGCGAACAAAGCCAACGCACCCAAGGAGTCATGAACCAGAGCGACCACCGCACCCGGTGAAAAGAAAACGTCGAAGCGAAAGGCCACGTACGCCAAAATAGCCAGGAGTGCGTAGATGAGTGCCAATGCACCATCGGTTCGCAGTTGTTGAGAGACTTGGCTGTCCACGAATTCTACGCGACGGATTTCAGCGCCACCAAAAGTTTCATTGAGCGCCTTGCCGATTTTATCGGTGATGCCTTGGAAGTGAATCATGTATTTTACCATGCCGTCGTATGGTTCAGCTCGAATCACCGAATCGCTGGTGTCTGCTTTCTCTTGGCCTTTGCGTTTGGTGCGTCGCAATTTGAAACCACTATCGTTATCGATCAGTGCGACCAGCTGTTGCTCCTGTGCCTGTAAGGCTTTGTCGAGAGCCAATAGATCATTGGTTTCTGTCTCCACCTGCTTTTCTGGGGCGGCGGTGACATCCATGCCCAACGTTTTGGCTTGTTCTACCACGGAGCCACGGTGGAAGCCTTGGGTCGAGAAGGCGTCCAGGGTGGTGTCATCAAGGGCGGGGAGCGATGTGGGTTCGGTGCCCCCGAGTGCCTTGAGTGCCGTTTGAATGGCCTCTGCGTCTTTGTTCTTCTCTGCTTTTTTCTCTACTTTGGGAAGCGGTAAGTACAGGGAAATGCGATCACCGGCGGTTTTTTCAAAGATGGCTTTGACCCGGTCATTGTCTTTGGCGTTTTGCCAGGTGGATGCCATTTTGGTTTTTACCAGAGTGGCCACTTGGCCCACGTCTTTATCGGTCAAAGTGGTGACGCGCTCCACGCGAATCAACATTTCGAAGTTATCGGATTCGCCGTAACTTTGAACTTGGTTCTTCGCAAAGCCCAAGTCGCCCAAGACCGAACGAATGTCTTGGGCAGGAACGGCTTTTTTGAACTGGACTTGCATCTCGGTCCCCCCAGAGAAGTCGATGCCCCAGTTAATTCCCAGTACGAACAAACCGATAACGCTCAAGGTCGGAATGGCCATGGCGACTTTATTGGTTAGATTAAACTTGCCCACAAAATCAATGGGGCTTTTGGGGTCAAACAAACGAATGAATTTCATGGTGATTCCCAACCCTTCTTAAATGGACAGTTCTTGTGGCCCTTTAGCTGTGACCATGTCGAAGAAAATACGAGTGATAAAAATAGCGGTGATCACCGAGGAGACCGTACCAATCAGCAAAGTCGTCGCAAAGTTTTGCACCGGTCCGGAGCCGTACTGCCACAACACCATACCCGCAATAAAGGTGGTGAAGTTGGCATCAATAATGGCCGAGAAAGCAGCGTCATAACCGGATGACACGGCCGACCGGGGGGTTTTACCCGCAAGCAGCTCTTCGCGTATCCGTTCGTTAATAATGATGTTTGCGTCCACCGCCATACCCACCGTCAGCAGTAAGCCTGCCAATCCGGGGAGGGTCACGGTTCCACCGAGCCAAGACAGAGTGGCTGCCACAAAAAGGAGGTTAAACAAAACGCCAATCACTGAAATAACACCGGCCAGTTTGTAATACAAAATCATAAATAGAATGACCAAGAGGCCGCCCAGGCTGAAGGCCATTTTACCTTGCTGTACGGAATCCGCCCCCAAAGAGGGACCGACGCTGCGCTCTTCCCGGAAGGTTACCGGAGCGGGCAGTGCACCCGCTTTTAATACCAGTGCCAACTGGTTGGCGTCTTTGAGCATTTCTTCTCGGGTGCGAGCCCCACCCATGGTGATGGAAGCGGAGCCACCGGAGATACGCGTTTGAATCACGGGGGCGCTGTCCACCAATTCTTCGAGAACGATGGCCATACGTTTGCCGATGCTGCGAGCGGTGAGCTCGTCAAAGATACGGGCGCCAGCAGGAGAGAAGGTCATGCTCACAAAGGGGCGAGGGGATTCGGGTGATCCCATGGCCACTTGAGCATCCACCAAGTCGTCACCCGTGAGTTCCACTTTAGAAATCAAGGTGTAGGTACGCACAGTACCTTCGGTGAACGAGCCATACTTGAGGACGCGACCTGCGGGGACCTTGCCTTTGAGATACTCTTTGACGGTGGGCAGGCTGTCTTTGGGAAACGACAAGTAAATGTCGCGACCCGAACCGCCGCCCGGCCCTTGATAGGAGGAACTTTGAAGCTCGACGTTCTCAGGCAGATCTGTAAGCTTGGTTAAGAATTCGGTGTCATCGTCACACATCAAGAACTCGAGTTGTGCGGTACGCCCGATGAGGCTTTTGGCTTCTTCTGGGTCACTGTAGCCGGGAAGCTGGACCTGTACTTGGTCATCACCACGTTTGGTGATGCTGGGCTCAGTGACACCCATGGAGTCCACACGATTACGGATGGTGTTGATGGTTTGATCCACGGCATCTCGTCGAATGATGGTGGCCAAGTTGGGGTGCAAGCGCAAGGTGATGGTGTTAGCGTTTTCACTTACCACGGACAAATCGGTGAAGAGGTCAGCCACTTCATCATTATACTTATCAACGCCTGCCTCATTGGCGAACACCACTTCGATGCGGTCGCCTTTATCTTCCTCTGCCAAGTGAAGTACTTTTTCCGCGGCGATGTTCTTTTCTTTCAGCTCGTCGCGCAAACGGTCAGAAATACGGCCGGTTTTATCGGAGATGGCTTTATCCAAATCCACGCCGAGCACCATATGAATGCCGCCTTGTAAATCCAATCCAGGGACGATGTGACTTTCGCTGACCCAGGCTGGGATGAATTGACGAAAAGCGTCTTTGCTCTTCTTCACTTCGCTCAGCTGTTCTTCGCTCAGGCTAAAGTAGGTGACAGTGGGCCAACAGAAGTAGCCGCCGATGAGGCCAACCGCCAGGGCGACCAGTAATCTAATTTTCCAGGTTTTTTGCATGATTCCCCGCCTTGCAGACGAAAAGGGTGAAAAGATTTAGGCTTTCGCCGATTCTTTGTTATTGGCTGCAGCATCGTCTTCTTTTGGCATTTGATTTGCCAATGCGGTCACTGCATTCTTTAAAACTTTGATTTTGGTTTTGTCAGCAATTTCAATGGTGAGTGTCTGTTGATCCACCGAAACGACTTTGCCGAAAATTCCAGAATTCAAAATGATTTCATCCCCACGCTTGAGGGCTGAAACCATGGATTGATGCTTCTTTTGTTTTTTTGCTTCGGGTCGAATCATGATGAAATATAACACCATGAGCATACCGCCGAGCATGAGAAAAAAGCTCAGGCCGCCCCCTTCGGGACCTGCCGGTGCTGCTTGAAGCAAAAATGGGGAGAACTGCTCGCCCATGAAACTCTCCTACTTGAAAAGGTTAGAGGGGCCCGCATGCATAACACTACAATTAGGACCGCCGCCGGGTGATACCCCTGTTTTTTCTATGGATCAAGGTCCCATTGAGGCGGTTTTTGCATCTGAGGTACCTAAAATTTCCCAATGGGTCTGATAAAAGGCTTCAAACCGGGATTCTGCGATGGCAGCTCGGGCCTGAGAGACCAAATTCAAATAAAAATGAACATTATGAAGGCTGGCCAGCCGGAAAAAAAGCAGTTCACCGCTCACAAAAAGGTGTCGCAAGTAGGATTTGGTGAAATTTTGGCACGTATAGCAGCTGCATTGGGGATCCAATGGATCTTTATCTAGGGCGTATTGGGCCCGTTTAATACTGACTTTTCCTTGGGAGGTGAAAAGGGTCCCATTTCGGGCATTTCGGGTGGGCATGACACAATCGAACATGTCTACACCGCATCGAATCCCGTCTAAGAGGTCTTGCGGGGTGCCCACGCCCATCAGGTATCGGGGTTTTTGGTTGGGCATGTGTTTGGCGGTCACTTCGCAAATGCGCCACATGTCTTCCTTGGATTCACCCACGCTCAGTCCACCGATGGCATAGCCAAACAGGTCACTTTCACAGATTTCTTGGGCGTGGGCCACTCGCAAATCATCGTGAATCCCGCCTTGTATGATGCCAAAAAGTCGCGACGCGGTACGAGTCATGCTTTTTTGGCATCTTTTGAGCCATGCGGTGGTGCGGTCCATGGCGATTTGTACGGTGTCACGGTCGCTTTGGCCCGGCGGGCATTGATCAAAGGCCATGATGATGTCGGCGCCCAAACACATTTGAATGCGCATGCTTTCTTCGGGCGTCATGCGAAATCGTCGACCATCCAAATGGCTTGAAAAAGTCACACCGTCGTCGTCTAGTTTTACCAGGGGACCACGATGCCCCTTGGCTTTGTCTTTGCCACGCGGCTCACCAGCAGCCAAGGAAAATACCTGAAAACCACCGGAGTCGGTCAAGATGGGGCCGTCCCAACTCATAAAGCTGTGTAAGCCACCCATTTGTTGAACGTGTTCTGGCCCGGGGCGGAGCATGAGATGATAAGTATTCCCCAGCAAAATTTGTGTTTTGACGCGGGTGAGGTCATCTGGCCCTAAGGATTTGACCGAGCCCACCGTACCCACTGGCATGAAAATGGGGGTTTCGATGGCCCCGTGGGGTGTGACCAAACGACCCGTTCGAGCGGCTTGATCTTGTTGTTGGAGTTCAAATGAAAAAGTCATGGTTTTGGCCAGGGTTTCTTGTTGTCTTGGCTTACCTCAAAAAAGCACGCATCACCATAGGAGAAGAACCTGTATTTTTGTTCCACGGCATGTTGGTAGGCCCTGAGCAGACGATCGCGGCCCACCGCAGCAGAAACCAGCATGAGCAAGGTGGATTTTGGTAAATGAAAATTGGTGAGCAAGGCATCCACCACTGCGAATTGTTTACCGGGTCTTAAAAAGAGTTTGGTCAAACCCGAGCCGCTTTGCAGCCGCCCTTCTTCATTGGTAGCGGACTCCAAAACACGGACGCAGGTGGTGCCCACCGAAACCACGCGCCGTCCTTGGTCTTTAGCGCGGTTGAGGGTTGCAGCGGCAGTCTCGCTGAGGTGCCATGGCTCGGCGTGCATTTGGTGTTGGCTGATATCGTCATCGCGAACGGGCAGGAATGTGCCAGGCCCCACGTGTAAAGTGACCTTGACTTGTTCAACCCCACGTTGAGCCAACGTCGCCAGATGATTTGGATCAAAGTGAAGCCCAGCAGTGGGGGCGGCTGCCGCAAAGTTTTTGTTAGGGTCTGCGAACACGGTTTGATACCGTTCTTTGTCGCTGGCGTCCGCTTGACGTTGCATGTAGGGCGGCAATGGTATTTCACCATGGGCCTCAGCAAAGGCGCGTACATCCTGGTCAAAATCGACCTCGAAGGCACCCGGCTCATCTCCAATGGCGGGGCCTACGGTGGCGCGTAACGTCGTACCGGCGTCGCCCGTGAAGACGAGTGATGTTCCAGGCTTTGATTTCTTTGATGCTTTGATGAGCGCGATCCACTTGTGCAGGGTAACGGGCCGCGACAAGAGGACTTCAACTTTGCCTCCGGTTTCCTCTTTTTGCCCCAGCAGTCTCGCCGGCAACACCCTTGTATCGTTCAGTACCAGCACATCACCAGGTTGTAAGAATTCTTTTAACCGAGCGAATTGGGCATCGATGGGACGGGACGCATCACTGGTGAGCACCAAAAGTCTGGAGGCAATGCGGTCCTCTGGCGGGTGGGCCGCAATTAGCGACTTTGGTAAATGGTAATCGTAGGAAGAAAGCAGTTCACTCAAAACAAAACCTCGCGCGTGGCGAGGTTTGTTTAGCGATAAAAAATCAACCCGTCAAAAGGGGCTTAGGATTTTTTCCCCAAATCGAAAATGCGAGAGAAGCTTTTTGCTTTGTTTGGTGATGGATCTGGATAGGATTTGCCTTCTTTCCAACGTTTTTTCTTTTTGAGGCGTCTAATGAATTGCTTCACGGCGGTTTGCTCGGTCAGCTTTCGAACTTTTCCTTTGTGTTTACGGGTGATGGGGCTCACCGCAATCTCTTGAAGGGCGCCAGGGAAGTAACCATCACCCCCCCGTGACAGAAAGAATGTTGTTGCGCAGGTGATTTTCTTTTCGGGGGTGAGCAGCTTCCCGTTTTTGACAATATCGATGGAACTCTTTTTCCCGTCGAGACCGCGGGTTTGAATTCGTAAGGTTTTGACGCGCTCACCAGGTGTTTTGATTCCCATCACCTTATTGTTAATCATTAAGGGAACTTGTTCGCGGGCGGAGGAGTCATACTCTAAGAATACTTCTCGACTGACCTGCGGAAAGTGACCTTTACCCCCTCCAGCGCCCCTGACGGCTGCTTCGAAGGTTTCTTTTATGGTGGCATGAGTGGTGGTCACCACCATGAGCGGGTTGTTAAATAGAAGGGCTGATTGAACCTGTAACTCGGTGATGGGCATGCCTTTATCGCTGACCATCTCGGCATCGGGTCGACCAAAACTTGAGCGCACGCCACCTGCATTCACCATTCCGAAGTCGATGGGGGGGAGCATCTTTGGCGCGTACTGCCGTGCTGCATACACCATGGCATCGGTGTGCAAGTTGCCCAGGTTGGTTTCGCGGTTACGAATGTTGTGCCTCAACCCGTTGAAAAAGACTTTGGTGAAGAACATGGGTTTCGATAATGGTTTGAGCGCTCGGTCCAATCGAGCCTCAAAGGAAGACGCTTTGTCATTGCGTTTGACCAGCAAGCTCTTAATGTTTTCTTCGTCCACTGGAAACGGTTTTGACTTTTCTTCGTCATAACCGGTGAGGATTCCGTTTTCATCGAAGTGAGCCACCAAGCGACCGATGTAACGGTACTGGCCGTCCGTAGCCACCAATAGAACGGGTTGGCCGTTTCGGCCGGGTAAAAGCATGGGGTAACAAGAGCCCTGTCTGCGGAAGCACACGGGGTCGGCAGAATCGCCGGCGATCAATCGGTGCTGCATCACATTGGCCAGCAGGTTGTCGCCGCCCCCTGCGATAATGACATCGATGTTGGTCAGCCCCTTTGTCACGAGGTCAATATCGTTGGTGATGCCCTGAAGGTGGGACAAGAGGAGAATGATGTTCACACCCTCAGTCAAAAGGGCATTGACGTGGGCTTGAACTTGGTCTCTCATCAGGGTGGGGTTTTCTGAGACCAAAACGTTGTCTGAAGCCCCTGAGACGGTGTGAAGCCGATCGGTGGTGGCGCCCACAATGCCTACCGTGGTCCCGGTGCAATATTGAGGCTTCATGCCGGTGAGAAGGGGGATGGTAATTTCCACATCGGCCTGAAGGTTGTTCGGGTCTTTGATGACGAGTTTATTGCTTTCGTATATGGCGTTCCAATGCTCCTTAGAGCCGTAGGCTTTTTGAGCGAGGTTCATGAGGCTGTCGCCCGCCTGTATTTTAATCTTAAGGCCTGGGTAGACGGGGCGTGGATCGTCGAGCTGGCTCGGCGGTACGGTGGTCAGTTTGCCTCCTGCGCAATGCTTAGCCCTTTGGATGAGTTTCCCTTTTTTATCCTTTAACCAGGGGGCAGGCTGATCGAGCGGCTGACTTTCGAACACTTCGTAAAGCTCGCCGCCAGTGATGGTGATGTTTGATGCCAAATAGGGGAAGTTGGAAGATTTGATCACCTCAGCAAAAAAGACGTCACCCAAGTCAAACTCATGATTGCCCACCGCCGAGACTTGAAAGCCGACCATGTTGTTAGCGGCCACCACGGCGTTCTCTTTTTTCATGGTCAAGCGCAAAGAGGGAGAGGGCAGAAAGGTATCGCCTGAAGCCACCACCATCGGGTTGGTGGACAAGTTACGAAGTTTGCCAAGCACGCTAACAAAACGAGAAATACCGCCCACGGATCGTTGGCCTACCAGGTCGGCTTCTTGGTCAGCGCTGTGCAGCAAGGTCAGTGTGTGTGCTTTTGGTTTGGTGGAAAAACCACCTTCTCCCGGAACGGATTCAGGGAGTGCGACATCCGCTTCTTTTTCGGGGGCAACCCGAAGTTGATCGGCGGTGCCAATGCCCACCATGTCTAGAATTTCTTGTTGTTGCGCTTTGTTTCTGGCCGCTGGTGTGGTTTGGGTGGCCAGAAGCATGGATAATGCGAGGGTGCTGGCTTCTAAGAGCATGTATTTGGTTCTCCGGTGTTAAATCGCTTTTGAGCAGACTCGTGGGGCTCAATCTGCAGTGCAGATCCCTTTCAGCAATGCATACTGATGAAGCATGCAAAAATTCGGAGCTTTTGTCACATGTTAAGGGGATTTGGATGCACTTTATTAGTACATGCGACGAACACGGGTTTTCGGGTAGTAATGGGACAGAATTTCCTCTGCTGAGCGTCCCAAATCCGCCATTCCTTTGGCGCCCCATTGGCACATCCCTACGCCATGACCAGAGCCACGCCCTTTGAAGACGAAGCCCTTTGAGTTTTTGGCCATTTCAGTCACCAAAGTGGACCGAAGCTTACTGTAGCCCAACATTCTGCGGATATCGACGCCGGTCACCGTCTTCTTTTTGTTGCGACCAATCAGGGCCACCTTTTTCATACGCCCAGACTTAGAACGACTTAAGATTTTGATTTCTTTGACTTTTTCGCCGAGCAAGCTCTTAAAGGCCTGGTCTATTTGGGTTTGGGGAATCTGGGTCGACCAACCATGGCGGTCAGATACTTTGCAATTGGGGCATTTGGACCCGGGCAAATAGCTCAGGCTCATGCCCCATCCTTCTTCTGCGCTTTCGGTTTGCTTCCCACAGGTGGAGTGGAAGTAGGCGTGAATGGGCCGATGCCGGTGGGTGAGAATCTCGCCGTAGGTCTGTCGGACTGCCTTTCGGGCTGAATCGAACTCGCGACTGGCACCTGAATACACTTGGTCTAAGACGGTGGATTCCATGTGGTACGGCAAATCAATGCGCTCGTATTTTTTCCACAGGGCAAAGGTTCTTGCCGCGATGGCTTGTGCCTTCAGCGCTTCCAGGGGCCAGCTGGATGGGACCTCGCTGGAGACGATGCCCACCAGATACTCCTCCAAGGGAATGGGATGGACCACCAAGACTTCTTCTTTATTTTTGTGGGTGCGGGAAATCAACTCCAACTCCCGCCGATATTCGTGGTTGTTGAGTTTCAAACGGCCCGCGCTGCTCACACGAAGCTTGTTGGTGAGAAGCAACTTGCCCCCGCATCGAAAACCTTTGGATGCAGGGGTACATTTGAGTTCATTGGCCGCAGTAAACGCTGGCAAATCCATCGGTTGAATTTTGAGATCTTTGCCCTGGATGTGGATTTGGGCTTGGAAGCGCCCCACAGCAATTCGAACATGCTGCTCAGCAAGCAGTTCTCCACTTTGGGAGAAAAGCGCTAAAAATACGAAAAACTTCCAAAAACGTTTCATTCAAAGCTCAAAAAGATAGGGGTTTTCAACCCTTGTGTCCGGTGGCTAACTCTCATAATCAAGGGGGAAGAACAAATTTTTGGCCAAAAAAGTCAATGAAATTCAATGGGTTCAGAACCGAAACGTCAAAGTGTTACTTTAGGTTTAAATCCCAAATGATCGATGGCGCTTGCATTTTTGATCGAGCTGTTTCAAGAGGATGGTTCTAGGAAAAAAAGAGGAAAAAGATGCGATATTCCGAGATGTTAATTCCCACTTTGCGACAAGAACCTGCCGATGCCCAGGTGGTCAGTCATAAACTCATGGTCCGGGCCGGTTATATCCGCAAGGTGGCCGCCGGAATATATAACTATTTACCGCTCGGCTGGCGTGTGTTGCGGAAGGTGGAGCAAATCGTTCGAGAAGAGATGAACCGCGCGGGAGCCCAAGAGTTACTCATGCCAGCGGTTCAGCCGGCAGAGCTTTGGACCGAGTCGGGCCGGTGGCAGCAATATGGGGCCGAACTTTTACGATTGAAAGACCGCAAGGGTGGCGATTTTTGCATCGGACCCACCCACGAAGAGGTGGTGACAGCACTGGTACGTGACGAAGTCAAAAGCTACAGGCAGGTGCCTTTATCCTTATATCAAATTCAAACGAAATTTCGGGACGAGATTCGACCCCGTTTTGGCCTGATGCGCGGTCGTGAATTCATCATGAAAGATGCCTACTCCTTTGATCTTGATGAGGCTGGGGCGCAGCTGACCTATGATAAAATGTATGCGGCCTATGAGCGTATTTTTAACCGTTGCGGGTTGGCTTTCAGGCCCGTTGAAGCCGATACGGGGGCCATTGGTGGAAACCGGTCCCATGAATTTCAGGTTTTGGCGGACACCGGAGAGGACGCCATCGTCACTTGTGGCGGATGTGGATATGCGGCCAACGTGGAATTGGCAGAAATTCAGGCTTCAGAGGGGGCGCCCATGGCGGCGTCTGGCCCTCATGAAAAAGTGCTCACACCGGATACCAAAACCATCGAAGACGTCTCTAACTTCTTAGGAGTGCCTCCGTCACAGGTGATCAAAGCGGTGTTGTTTTTGGTGGACGATCAACCCGTGGTGGCCCTGTGCCGGGGCGATCATGACGTTAACGAGGTCAAATTGAAGCGGGCCCTTAACGCCACCGACGCCCGCCTGTTGGAAGACGCCGAAGTACAAAGCCATTTGAAGGCCCCCGCAGGTTTTGTGGGACCTATCGGTTTGCCAACTGACACCAAAATCGTCGCTGACCACGCTTTGAGCGGTTTGTCCGAAATGGTCTGTGGGGCCAATGAAACGGACCATCACCTGGTTCAAGTGACCGTGGGTAAAGACTTTGATGCGCAGTTCGCAGACTTGAGGACCGCGCAGGGTGGTGATGCTTGCGGTCGTTGCGGGACGGCTTTCGAGTCTCGTCGAGGCATTGAAGTGGGACATGTCTTCTTCTTAGGAGAGAAATACTCACGGGCCATGGGCGCGGAGGTGCTCGATGAATCAGGGAAAAATGTACCTTTGGTGATGGGCTGTTATGGCATTGGCATTGGTCGCACCGCAGCGGCTGCCATTGAGCAAAACCATGACGATTCGGGCATCAAATGGCCCATGCCAATCGCCCCCTTTCAGGTGACCCTTTTGTCTTTGGGCAAAGATGACGCGTTATTGGAAGCATCTCAAAAGGTCTACGAAGATTTGACTGCTGCTGGTTTGGAAGTGCTTTGGGATGAACGCAACGAAAGACCCGGCGTTAAATTTAAAGATGCTGACCTTTTGGGGATTCCCTTGAGACTCACTTTGGGCAAAAGAGGGCTTGAAAACGGTGTTTTGGAGCTGAAAAACCGTCACGATTTAGACGCGGACGCACTTTCGATTCCTTTGGGGGAAGCGGTGGAGGCCGTCACTGCCAAGGTTCAGGAAATGCTGGGAGCCTAAACCTTGAGAAAGTGTTGAGGCCAGTTCATGTGGATCCAGGAAGCCTTTTGGGTGGTCGCCCTGCTGGCCGCTATTGGCTGGTTCTTTCAAGCCTATTTGAAGCCCATTGGTGGGCAGTGGCATCTGGAAAATGCAGACGAGCCTCACTGGGACTTGATGCAGGTGGGGCCTTGGGTCTTTGGAGAGCAGCGTAAAGCCAATGGCATCCACAAATTCAGCGGACGCTTAAAGGGTGGGGTTTGGCATATTTCCCGTCGGGATTTGGGACGGGCACTCTTTGAGGCGCAGGGGTTTCCAGAGTTGATCGCGCATCAGCTTTCTGGCCGTGTCATGGTAACCTACCGGCTGACCGTCAGGCCCCAAGCGAAAGTGATGGAAGGCCAGATGATGCCCATGAAAGTGGTTTTTGTGAAAGTTCCACTGCAAATTTCTGAAATGATTCCCGAATCGCCGAAGCCGGTTCTTCTGACAAAAAAGCAGCCATTGTAAGTCCTCTTTGCTTCAATGGGGCACCAGCATTGCTCGCCATGAAAACTTTGTGTTAATCACGATAGCGCAAGCCGCGTGTTGCGGATCGAAAGACGGAGTTTGAATGGTCACCTTAAGAGCTTATACCTTTTTGGATTCTCTGCAGCCTCAATTGGCTTCTCACATTTGTACGACCTGTAAGGGCTATTTTCCCACCCCAGAAGTGGCATCATTGTTCGTTGAAATTGCGCCGGGCCTGCAGATTCATGCATTGCTAGAAACAGCGCTGAAAACCACCCGAGCGTTTCCTGCGTCCATCGTGGTGGAGCGTGCTTTCGGCATGCTGGAATTACACCACGAAGATAAAGGGGAGGTCACGCAAGGTGGCCAAGCGGTGCTCGATTCTCTGGGTATCCAAGAAGAAGATCGCATTCAGCCTCGCATTGTCTCGAACACGGTATTGCGCGGTATCGAGCCCATGCACGCGATGATCATCAACAAGATTCGATTCGGTTCTATGATTGAGCCCGGTGAATCACTCTTTATTTTTGAAACAGAGCCTGCAGCTTACATTATGCAGGCGGCCAACGAGGCAGAGAAGGCCGCAAATGTGAAGCTGGTCGAAGTACGACCCTTTGGGGCTTTTGGTCGTCTCTACATGTGTGGTTCAGAAGCAGAAATTGATGAGGCCGCTAAGGCGGCTGTGTCGGCGATTGAGGGCATCAAAGGTGTTCCCAATCCGAACGCAAAAAAATAACTTTCAGACGGACACATGAGGTGTTTGTCTTTTTGTCGGAGGAGCAATAGATGTCTGACGCTTTGGGAATGATTGAAACCCGTGGTTTCGTGGGTATGGTCGAAGCTGCTGATGCCATGGTGAAAGCCGCCAAGGTCGAGTTGGTGGGCTATGAAAAAGTTGGCGGTGGATACGTTACTGCAGTGGTGCGTGGCGATGTGGCCGCGGTGAAAGCAGCCACCGATGCTGGCAGTCGTGCAGCAGAGCGTGTGGGTGAGTTGGTAAGTGTCCATGTGATTCCACGTCCTCACACCAATATCGATCGCGCGTTGCCTCTGGGACGACCCGCAAAAAAACCAGCCGCTAAGTAGCGCGTCTGGAAGAGCAGTACGACACACAACCGGGGTGCCATTTCGTTGGCACGCCGTTGTGAGTGTTTTGGAGTTCTTATGCTGTTGGGAAAAGTGCTTGGCACGGTGGTGTCTACAAGAAAAGACGAAGAGCTGGAGGGCCTCAAGTTTCTCCTGGTTCAGGGCGCAGACCCCAAGGGAGAGCCCAATGGGCCAACAGTGGTATGTGCAGACGCCGTTGGTGCAGGTGTAGGTGAATTGGTCTTGTACGCTGCAGGCTCCTCGGCACGACAAACGGTGGTGACACAAAACCGTCCGGTCGACCATGTGATCATGGCGATTGTTGACGAGATTTATGCTGATGGGGTCACAACGTTTCAAAAGTACGATGCGCACGCCATCTCCAATGACGACAGTTAATTGAAAGGGGCTTGTCCATGAGCTTAAGTGGCCTGGATGACCGCAAGTTAGAAGAAATCGTGTCTCGCGTGGTCGAACGTTTGG
Source organism: Myxococcales bacterium (assembly GCA_002721815.1). Classification (GTDB taxonomy): domain Bacteria; phylum Myxococcota; class UBA727; order UBA727. Next base: position 38,543 of record PBLQ01000064.1, on the reverse strand, counting down.
CACCTGGGGCTGGACCGACCCGTCCCAATCCAGCGCCCGCTGAAGGTTGCGCACCGTCTCCGCCTGTCTACATCCCGAACCGTACTTCTGGCCGTGGTAACCGAGGTCTTTTTGATGACGTTGACCAAGCGGTTGCAGCAGCCCGGCAAGCCCACGAAACATTGGTCCATTCTTTGTCACTCAAAAAGCGTGACGAAATCGTACAGGCCATGCGCCAGGCGACGGTGAACAAACTGAGTGAGCTGTCACAAATGGCAGTTCAGGAAACCGGCTTGGGCCGATACGATGATAAAATTAACAAGAACCGCCTGTGTGCGTTGGCCACACCGGGAACAGAAATTTTAAAACCATGGTGCCAAACAGGGGACGACGGCTTGGTTCTATTGGAACGGGCACCCTTTGGCGTGATCGGTGCGATCACACCATGCACCAATGCCACCGAAACAATTATTTGTAATGGCATTGGAATGATTGCCGCGGGCAATTCAGTGGTCTTCAATGTTCACCCTTCCGCAAAAGGTGTGTGTGGTACTTTTGTTCAATGGCTCAATGATGCCATCGTCTCTGTGGGTGGGCCTGAGAACTTGATTTGTATGATTCGTGAGCCCACCATTGAATCAGCCAACAGTTTAATGACCCACAAGGGCATCCGTCTGGTGGTGGTTACCGGTGGCCCTGGCGTGGTTAAAGCTGCCATGAATTCAGGCAAACGCGCTATTTGTGGCGGCCCGGGTAACCCCCCGGTGGTAGTGGATGAGACTGCAGACATTCGACGCGCTGGACGTGATATCGTTTTGGGCGCCAGTCTAGATAACAACATCGTGTGCATCGCCGAAAAAGAAATTTTCGCGGTCAGCGATATTGCCGATTTACTCAAAAAAGAAATGTGCACCCAAGGCGCGGTGGAAATGTCTCGACAAGAGATTAACAAGCTCGAAAAACTCGTGGTGCATGATGGCCATGCAGTGAAAGATTGGGTTGGCCAAGACGCGGCTAAAATCGCAAAAGCCATTGGAAAAGATGTTCCCGCCAACACCAGAATCTTATTGTGTGAAGTGGACAGCGAAGATCATCCCTTTATCCAAGCGGAGTTATTGATGCCAGTCCTGGGCATGGTTCGCGTGGGGAGTGTGGAAGAAGCCATCGCTGCCGCTGTTCGCGCTGAGCATGGTTTTGGGCATACCGCCGCCATGCATTCCACGAACATCAACGCGCTGCATCACATGGCGCGGGCCATGGACGTTTCGATTTTCGTGAAGAACGCACCCACCTATGCAGGCCTGGGCCTTGACGGTGAAGGGTATACCTCGTTCACCATCGCGTCACCTACGGGTGAAGGTTTGACCACAGCGGTGTCCTTTAGTCGCGAACGCAGATGCACTCTCAAAGATCATTTTAGGATCATCTAATCCCAGGTGGCCCCATGACGACGAATGGCTTGGAAGCGTTGGCATTGGTGGAGACAGAATCCATCGCACGAGGCTATTCGGTCATGGACATGCTGGCCAAAAGAGCTCGCGTGACCGTTCGGTGGGCCCATCCCGTGACGCCTGGAAAATTTATCATTCTTTTCGCGGGTGAAATCGCTTCCATTGAAGAAGCCATGGATGCGGCGCAAGAGTCTGCTGGGACGTCGTTGATCGCATCTATGCTGTTGCCTCAGGTTCATCCCGATTTACTGGCGGCTCTGGCGGGTCAATTTACACAAGCCTCTCCGGCGGCAGTGGCCATCATCGAAATGGATCGCGTGGCGCAAACATTGGAGGCCGCGGATTTGGCCCTTAAGGCTGCAGAAGTGGGTCTGTTAAAGCTGCATTTAGCGAAGGGCATTGGCGGCAAAGGATTTTTCATTTTGGCTGGCGTCCTGGCAGATGTAGAAGCTGCAGTGTTTGCGTTGGAACATTCATATTTACAAGAATTCATTTTGGCCAAAGAACTGATTCCGAATCCCCAACCAGATATTCGCGGTTTTTTTTCTTAGTCCATCTTCGTTCGACGACCTTGATGGTTTTTGGACGAAGTTGGTATTTTCAGCGCTAATTGCCTGTGCTAGCAATGGGGCCGAAGTCCGTGAAGAAAGAAGTAAGTGATGGCTGATGATTGGGACAACTACGTCGAATTCAAAGAAGGCTACGGTGGAGACCAAGGGCTTGAGATTTATCAGGGAGAGGCCCAACGGGCGTCTATTCATGAAGGCATGCGCATTCTTGAAATTGGCTTTGGTGGCGGACGGTTTTTAGACCACTGTAAAGACATCGGTTGTGAGACCTGGGGGACAGAAATCATTCCGGAGTTGGTCACCCGAGCGAAGGCCAAAGGTCACCAGGCTTTTCATACCACCCACCTTACGGATTTGCCCCTCGAGGCTGAGAGTGTCGACATGGTGTTTGCCTTCCACATTTTCGAGCACTTAGAAAAGAGCGAGTTGGTAGAAATGCTCAAGTCACTTCATGGTTTGCTCAAACCCCAGGGGCGTGTGGTGGCTTCTTTTCCCAATGGGGCCAGCCCCATGGCCGGCGCTTTTCAATACGGGGACATGACGCACAAAATCTTTCTCACCGACCAGCGCATGAAGCAGTTGGGTCTGGAAAGCGGTTTTCACTTAGAAGCCTCTTTCAACGCCATCCGACCCTTGGCCACGGGGCGCAGGCCCAAATGGGTCAAAAAAATGGTTTTTGCCATGCGAGATACACTGCAAAGCGCCTTGAGCATCATGTATTTTGGGGGAACCATTCCCTTGGATCCTGTGGTGACCGTTCATCTGACCAAGAAATAGGACCTTTTGACTTTTACGGTTGACCTTACGAGCCTTTTACAAAGTCATGATGTAAGCCTCAACCGGACTTTTTGACCGGTAACGTCCATAAGATACTGAATATAAGATGAAAAAATGAAGTGTGCGCTGGCTCACGGTCCTTTTCTGGCGCTCATGAGAGCATGTCGTATGATGTAGGCAAATATCCCATCTCAAAGCGACAGGAGCTCTTATGCAAACCATGGAAAAAAAATCACTCGCCCGAAACGCCGCGCGCCAAATCCTCGGTCTTGCCTTTGTGGCGTTCATCTTGGCCACTGTTTTGATGGGCATGAAAACCTGGGCGTCAAATCCAAACCAGATTCAAGATACTGTAATTAAAGTACAAAATGAACCTGAAGTGGTCTCTCAGGCCATTCAAATGCGTCGTTCCTTATCGAACCGTCAGTTACGCCGTTTGCAGCGCATGCGTGGCTTGACCCGCGCCTTGGCCAAACACATCAGATAAACGTCGCGAAAGCCCCTAGGCAACACCACAAAAACAAGCTAGATCCCGGCCTTGCAGCCTTTAGGCGGGGATTCAGATGTCGACAAGTAAAGAGACAATTTTAGTCACGGGAGCGGCCGGTTTTATCGGTTTTCACACCTGCCAAAAACTGCTTGAGATGGGCCATGTGGTCTGCGGTGTGGACAACCTCAATGATTACTATTCGGTGGACCTCAAAAAAGCGCGCTTGGCAGAATTACAATCCGCTACTGATTTTCATTTTGAGGCGTTGGGTTTAGAGGACGAAGCTGCAGTCAGAGCCTTGTTTGAAGCCCAAAAGCCATCCAAAGTCGTACATTTAGCGGCCCAAGCAGGGGTGAGATACTCCCTCGAAAACCCCCAAGCCTACATTCAGTCTAATTTGGTTGGATTTGCCAATATTCTTGAGGGCTGTCGGCATCATGAAGTGGCCCATTTGATATTTGCTTCATCTTCTTCCGTGTACGGTGGGAACAAAAAGGTGCCCTTTGAAGAGTCGGACCAGGTGGACCAGCCCGTTTCATTGTATGCCGCAACCAAAAAAAGCAACGAATTGATGGCCCATGCCTATGCGCACTTATACCAGGTGCCCATGACCGGTTTACGTTTCTTTACGGTTTATGGCCCGTGGGGACGACCAGACATGGCCTATTATAAATTTTCAGAGGCCATCATGAACGGGCGCCCCATTGATGTTTATAACCACGGCGACATGCGGCGTGATTTTACCTATATTGATGATGTGGTGGAGAGCGTCATTCGTTTGTTAGATGTGCCACCCGAGGTCAAGCAAGAGGGCGAAGACACCCGGCCCCCTTACGAATTGTACAACATCGGTAACCACACCCCGGTACCCTTGTTGACCTTTATTCAAACCCTAGAAGAGATCCTAGGCAAGAAAGCGAAAACAAATTTATTACCCATGCAACCAGGAGATGTGAAGGAGACCTTCGCAGAGGTCACCGCATTGAACGGCAAAGTGGGATTTGAGCCCTCAACCCCATTAGCGGTTGGGCTGAAAAATTTTACAGATTGGTATTGCGCTTACCATCAAGTGAGCGTCAGGGAGTAATTATGAAAGTTACGATTGTTGGAACAGGGTATGTCGGCTTGGTGACCGGCGCAGGGTTCGCCGATGTTGGCGTGGACGTGACGTGCGTCGACGTTAATGAAGAGAAAATCAAGTTGCTCCTTGACGGTAAAGTCCCATTCTACGAGCCCGGTCTCGAGGACCTCCTCAAGAGAAACGTCGAAAAAAGCAGATTACAATTTTCCACCGATTTGGGTTCATCAGTTAAAGGCGCTGACGCTGTATTCTTGGCAGTGGGCACGCCCATGGCTGAAAATGGAGCTGCAGATCTCAGTTACATCATGACCGCGGCAAAGCAGGTCTCCGAGGCTGCAACAGGTCCTCTGGTGCTGGTGACGAAAAGCACCGTTCCTGTAGGAACTGCCGAAAAAATTAGGGCCGTGGTGGATGCGCATGCGACGCACCCCATTTCGGTGGCATCAAATCCCGAATTTCTTAAAGAAGGCGATGCCGTTAATGACTTTTTGAAGCCCGACCGCATTGTGGTGGGTGCAGATGACGATAAGGCAAGAGGGTTTTTTGAGCGTCTTTACCGCCCGTTCATGATGCGTGAATATAAAGTGATTCGCATGGGGACCAAGAGTGCTGAACTCACAAAGTATGCGGCCAATGGCATGTTGGCCACTCGAATTTCGTTCATGAACGAAGTGGCAAACTTGTGTGAAAAAGTAGGGGCTGACGTAGATGCTGTCCGTAAAGGGATTTCTAGCGACCGTCGCATTGGGAAGTCATTTCTTTATCCGGGCGTTGGCTATGGTGGATCTTGCTTCCCCAAAGACGTTCGCGCTTTGATTTATACCGCGAGTGAACATGGCAACGAACTGAAGATTTTAAAATCTGTAGACGAAGTGAACTTAACGCAGCGGGGCGTCTTGCTCGAAAAACTGCTGAATGCTTTTGGCGGAGACCTCAAGGGCAAAACGTTTGCCGTGTGGGGCTTGTCATTTAAGCCAAGAACCGATGACATGCGAGAAGCACCTAGTATCCCGGTGATTGAGGGAATCCTCGCCGCGGGGGGAAGGGTGCGTGCTTACGATCGTGCAGCGAAGGCAACGGCGCGTGAAGTCTTCGGCGATCGTATCATTTATTGCGAAGATGAATACGCCGCTTTGGACGGCGCTTCTGCTTTACTTCTTCTGACCGAGTGGGCTGAATTCCGTATGCCGAACTGGGGTGAAGTGAAAGACCGGATGGCTGGCAACCACATTTTCGATGGCCGTAACATTTATAACCCCGCCGCCCTTACAGAGCAGGGCTTTGTCTACGAAGGCATCGGAAGAAAGGTTTAGGTGACGCTTTGCAAGATACCTACCAATTACGAAAAAGAGTATTAGTCACGGGTGGCGCTGGATTTTTGGGCTCACACCTTTGCGAGCGACTTTTGGATAAAGGTTACGATGTTATTTGCCTAGATAACTTTTTTACCGGTACCAAAGACAACGTCGCGCACTTGTTAAGCAATCCTTATTTTGAATTGCTACGTCACGATATCACTTGGCCTCTTTATGTGGAAGTGGATGAAATTTATAACTTGGCCTGTCCAGCATCTCCAATCCATTATCAATGGGATCCTGTTCAAACCACCAAAACGAGTGTTCACGGGGCGATCAACATGTTGGGTTTGGCCAAACGTCTTAAGGCCAAAATTCTTCAGGCTTCCACCAGTGAAGTGTATGGCGATCCAGATGTGCACCCCCAGCCCGAATCGTATTGGGGAAGGGTGAACCCCATCGGCCCGAGGTCTTGTTACGACGAGGGAAAACGATGCGCAGAAACGTTGTTTTTTGATTACCATCGGCAGAACGACCTGAGAATCAAAGTGGCGCGAATCTTTAATACGTTTGGTCCGCGCATGCATCCCAACGACGGTCGTGTCGTCTCCAATTTTATTATTCAGGCCCTCAAAGGCGAAGACATTACCATTTACGGCGATGGAAGTCAGACCCGATCTTTTTGTTATGTTGACGATCTGATCGACGGATTGATCGCACTCATGGAAAGCAGTGATGATGTGGTGGGCCCAGTGAATTTAGGCAACCCCCGAGAAATGTCCATTAAAGCGTTGGCAGAGCATGTGGTCAATGAGATTGGTGGCTCATCCAAACTGGTTTATAAAGACCTTCCAATGGATGACCCCAAGCAACGCCAACCCGACATTGGTTTGGCCCAAAAACTATTGGATTGGAATCCGCAGGTGTCCTTCGAAGAAGGCATCCAGAGAACCGCGGCCTATTTTCGCGACAAGAGAAATTAGAGACTGCCGTGGGAAGATCTTTGCTGGAATACCGGTTGCGAAAAATGTCTCGGACCTGGTTCGATTCTTTGTTCTGTACTTTTAATCCAAAGATCAAACCTTTGGGGAAGAACGCGCAGTGGTTCTATGTGCCAGAACTGTTGAACGAAAACAGCATTATCGTGTCGGGCGGTGTGGGGCGTGATATTTCATTTGAACATCGCCTTTTTGATATCCACGGTTGTGTCATCCATCTCTTCGATCCATCCCCAACAGGCGTTGAGTTTATGAAACGTTCAGAGAACCAACGCGAGCATTTGAATTATTATCCCCTGGGGCTCACAGGCGGTAATGGTCGTGTGTCTTTCGCGCCACCTGACAACCCATTGGAAGGTTCATATCGCACTCCAGGAAATAGCGAAGGTGCAAATGGTTTTGGATTCGACTGTGTGACGCTGTCGAAATTTTGCGACGACCAGGGATTCGGGCACATTGACCTTCTTAAAATTGATATCGAAGGTTTTGAGTACGAGGTGTTGGAAGAGGCCCTGGGACGAGGTCTGCTGATCGGGCAAATCTGTGTGGAGTACCATAATTTTTTGCAAGGCCATTCCAACTGGGAAACCCTGAAGTCCATTTCTTTGCTTTATCGTAAAGGCTTCCGCTTGGCCCATAAACGCGGCTCAGAATACCTGTTTCTGAATGTGAAGTACGTCAAAGAACGTTGCCCCGACTATTTTTCAATTGCGTAGCGCATTTTCGAATCACCCCCGACATTAGAGGATTGAGATGAGCAAAAAATGGGATATATCATCTCGTGGTGTCCTGGGGCGGTTGAAGAAAAGCTCTTTGGCTCACATCCTTGGCATGGGCTCCAATCTGCTCATTCGTATCTTCAGTATTCCGCTCTTTTTGGCTGCATGGGGCACCGAGCTCTACGGCGAATGGCTTATCGTCACCTCCATTCCCGCTTATTTAGCGCTTTCAGACTTAGGTTTGAATACGGCTGTTGGCAACGAGATGGTGAAGCAAGCGTCCAACGGTGATTATGAAGGCGCCACTGTTTCCTATCAAACATTGCTGGGGTTTATTTTACGTTTTGCGGTGCCAGCGGGCGCGCTATTGGTATTTGCCAGCTCATGGGTCCCTCTCACCTCAATCGGCATCGAAATCTTATCCAAAAGCGATTTTATGTGGATTATCTCCCTCGCCATTACTGGCATCTTAATGGGGTTAATCGCGGGGACACTGAATACAATCTTTCGCTCTTCTGGCCGTTATCCCTACTCTGATATGGCATCGAGCGTGTCGCGGATCGTGGGTGGTGTCGGGCTGATGGTGGCCCTTTTCTTCAAGCTGAGTTGCGTGCAGGTGGCCGTGGTGGTTTGCGCTGAGCGGCTTTTTCATATTTTGTTTTTGGCGTTTGGCCTGCGTCAAATTACCGAATGGCGCCCCTTTGGTTTCGCGCGTTACCGAGGAGATTTAGCGTTTAAACAGCTGAAGGTGTCGTTGGCTTATTTGGCCAATACATTGGGACAGGCCTTAGTGAATCAAGGGTTCATCATTGTCATTGGTAAGTATCTGGGCCGTGAATCGGTTGTGGTCTTTTCGACCATTCGAACCGCTGCCAATATTTTGGTTCAGTTGGCACAGGTGCCTTTGAAAGCCTCGATCACAGAGATTACATTTTTCCACGGAAAAGGCGAGTGGGAGCGCGCCCTGGCCATTTGTGGTTTGGTCACTTGGTTGTCCACCTTGGGGACGCTTTTTGGGGGCAGTGTGGTGTATTTCTTTGGGGAGCCACTTTTCCTCTTGTGGTTGTCCGATCCCAACATTTGGAATGCGTCTTTGGCCGCGGCTTTGTTAGGGGCGGTGGCCGTCCGAAATTATTATCACCCAGTTTCCATGATTTGTTTTGCTACCAATAACTTCAACCGTTGGAGTGTTGGCTTTCTCATTATCAACGGTGTGGCACTGGGTTTCGGCGTCATGTTGGGGCTGATGGGACCCGATTTGCTGTGGTTTGGAGGACTGCTTTTAGCGGTCGAAGTGGCCATGACAGCAGTGACCTTCACAGAGTGTTCTCGTACCCTCAAAATGAAGATTCCGGCACTTTTTTGGGCCATAACGAGGTATCGCCCACTAAAAGAGATTTAGGTTTGAGAGAAACCTGAGAGAACCTTTCGTCATCGGCCAAATATGCACTGGGGTGGTTTTCTTACGCCATATTTTATGGTTACCTCTTTTCTCATCGGACCCAAGGACGCATCATGGCGCCTGAATCCACCATTGAAAGGAATGGGCAAATGGGCGGCAGAGAAAACGACCCCATCAAAGTTGCAATAGCGCTTCGCGCACGCTTTTGGGCATTCGACTTGGCGCGAGAGCTGGATCGCCAAGGACTCAACACCAAGCTTTACTCTGGGTTTCCATATTTTAGAGCCAAGGATTTCGGTATCCGACGCGACAATTACCAGAGTTTGTTCGTTCCAGAATTGCTGCCCAGATTGGGTAAAAAGTTGCCTTTAGGACCTGCCCAAACAGCGGCGGTGGACCAGTTCTCCAAAAAACTTTTCGACAACATGTTAAGCCTCATCTTGCCCAAAGACCTGGACGTTTTTGTCGGCTGGTCTCAGTCGTGTTTGAAAGCATTCGCTGCGGCCAAGAAAAACGGGGCGGTCACCATTGTAGAAAGAGGCAGCTCGCATATTTTGTCCCAAAAGCAGATCCTTGAAGAAGAGTGGGAGCGACAAGGTAAAAAATTCGCAGGTATCCCCCAACAGGTGATCGAGCGAGAGATAGGTGGTTATAAAGCCGCGGATTATTTAGCGGTTCCCAGTACGTTTGTGATGAATTCTTTTCTGGAGCGTGGTTTTCCCCGAGAAAAGATCTTATTGAATCCGTTTGGTGTGGATACCGATGTTTTTCGGCCCTTAAAAGAGCACGCTGACGATACCTTTCGCTTTATTTTTGCGGGCGGTGTGACCCTGCGTAAAGGGGCTCAGTATTTATTACAAGCCTTTGACGAGCTGAATTTGCCCGATGCGGAGTTGTGGTTCGTCGGCGAAAAGAATGTGGACGCCACCCATTTGGTGCAAAAATACGAAAGTAACCCTAAAATAGTTTTCCATGGCAGCAAGCGCCAAGAAGACCTGCCACAGTACTATTCTGCCTGTAACGCATTCGTACTCCCATCCATTGAAGAAGGTTTGGCCATGGTGCAATTACAAGCCATGGCTTGCGGGCTTCCGGTGATTCACACCTTTAATTCCGGTGCCTCTGATGTGGTTGATGATGGTCAAGAAGGGTTTTGCATCCCTTTGCGGGATATCGATGCGCTCAAAGAGAAAATGCTTTGGTGCTATGAAAACCAAGAGGCAACGAAGGCCATGGGCGAACAGGCCATGAATCGCACACGGATGAGGCACAAGTGGTCGGACTATGCAGCCCAAGCCCATCAGTATTATAAAGACCTATTATCTCGTTCTTAAGTCATCGTGAGTTGTTTGAGCTCTGAGCGAAGGAGACATTGATCAGTTCGACGTGTCCTTTTGGAGGTTGGGGTAGTGTCCCTGGGGAATCGCGCTGAGCACTGTTTCTGGATTGATGGACTGAAGTTTTACGTCGAAGCGATTGCAATAACTGTGGATGGCACGCCAAGCACGCAATCCCATGGACATAGAAACCAAGTCCTTTTCCAGGACAAATTGATCTTCGGGTTGTGGTTCGTGTCCGTAAAAATGACTGTTTTCCGATTTGATCAGCCCATTGCCGTCGATCCCGATGAGATTTATTTCGGTGAAACCCATATACATGGCAATGGACAGCGCCGATTTCGTTACATTGGACATGCCTGGAATGCCTTTGGTCAAATCGATTTTTTGCTTGTAACCAAAGCAGTACTGTTGATTGGGCCAAATCACATACTTTTTATTTTGGCTTATCAATCCTTGTTCGTTCACAAAATCTAAACCAAAAGGGCTTAAGAAACAGGTGGTGTTCGGCATTTTTTCTTCCACCTGTTTGATGAAATCTGTTCCCCAAGAGCCATCGGCAAATTTGGGGTCAACAGATACGTAATACGTGGGATTGATATCCTGAGCGAGTTTGTGATGCGGAAAGCGGTTCACCACGAAGGTGACTTCATCTTTCAATGAGACAAGGTTTTGTTGGTTAACGGAAGGTCCGTTACCAATAATGAAACATCGTTTTCCTTGATGAAGATGATGAAGTTCTGAATTTTTTTGTAACGCGTCTTTGATAGATGCTGGGAGCTGCCTTCGCTCGTTTCTTCGAGACATGTAGTTGTACGCAAGAACCAACCAGTCATCTAATTCTGCTCTGAGCTCCAAAGGACGTAAGCTTTTGAGCCTTTTTACCTCAGTCAACAACTTCATTGTGCAATCCTCTCAACCCAAAAATAAAAAATACAAACTGAATAAACAAATATTCAAAATACCCGTGCTTACCCATGGGACCGCTGCTGTGATTTGCTTTGCCACAACAGCTCCGCCATCGTAAAATCATCTGGCCAATCCACATCAAAGGCTTCGATGTGGTTTAATTCGAACAAATAAGGTTTATGACCAATGCGATCCTGTCGCGTTTTCGCAATATCTACCGGAACCAAAAAAGCACCACTGTTCACTTCAAATACGGGTTTCACATCTTGGGTACGAGGCCACTTGAGTTGGTCGCGATCATAATTCATGGGTTGCTGTTCGTCCCACAAAAAAGTCTGTAAGCGGTTCACTGTCATTAGCGAATCGTATCCTTGGTCTTTCTGCTGAAAAAACGCTTGGATAATTCGCTCGTATTCTTCGTGACCTAAAAACGGTGAGGTCACGTGGGTCCATAAAAGGTGACCCTCTTGAAGATTGTCCAAGGCATATTGAATCAATGCATCTGTGGTGGTGCTGGACAGTCCTAAGTGGTTCGGGCGTTCTTGGACGTACAGTTCGGCGGTACCTGACCAGTTACTTTTCCTCGACCGACCATATTCTAAAACCTTTTCGTCGTTTGAATCGAGAATGATTTGCGAAATGCCAGTGGCCTTTTCAAGCGCAGTGAGTTTTAGCTCGAGTAACCCATGCTGCCATTCGGCAAAAGGTCGGGTGTTTTTGTGGGGGACACGCTCACTGCCTGCACGACAAGGAAGAAATACTTTTACATCATTTTGGGACATGAAAATACTCCAATACATCTTGCCAAAGAGGCATCATACTTAAATTTGGGTGCGTCCGGATTTGTTCTGGGGAGGGTTCCCATTCTGCCATCTCCCCAAGAAAAAGAAATGGTAAACCCAGCTCTAGGGTTACCTGATAGTCGCCACCGCCGTCGCCAACGAAAATCACTTCATCTGGATTAAGGTTGTTTTCTTGAAGAATCATTTCGACATTGTGTTGCTTTGGGGTCGGGGACCCAAAAATACCGGCAAACAAAGAGGTGATACCATGAATCTGAAATACGCCTCGCAGCTCTTCTTGGTCAGATCCCGATGCGATAAAGACGGGGCATTGGTTTTGGCAGTACTGCACCAATTGTAAAGCGGACGGATGCGGGTGAATGGCGCCATAAGCAGCTTGAACAATTTGGGCATATCGATCTAACGCATTTTGAATAGATGCTTCAGTATTGACGGAGGGGCAAAGCTCCGTGAAAAAATAACGAAATTTCTCGTAACGGGAAATGCCCCCTGTTGCTTGGTGCATTTTCACAAAGTCAGACACTTTGTCTTCTGGGTAATCAGCGACCGCTTCTCTAAATGCGTTGGACTTTTCTCGGTTGATATCAAATACCACCCCGTCGCAGTCCAAGATTACAGCTTTATATTGCGTTGGGAACGACATGGGCTTTACTGCTCATCACCACCAAAAAATAATTGATGATAAACGGATGTTTGGTCAATGTCGTAACTGGAGGCGAGCAAGCTTTGGATGGCGATATCATCATCGCATTGACTGATGAGTTGAAGGAATGCATTCATTTCTGCTTGCAAACGCTCGCCCCGTTTGTCGGTGGAGTCTTCGTAGCCATCAAAACCCACGACCTTAAATGTCCTGGCTCCTGCCCTGAGCGCTTGCGTGATCGCATACATGGAAACCACGTCGTGAGGAATGACGCACCCATTCGAATACGCCAAGGCGCCTTCTTTCACGCGGTAGGGGCAAACTCGAACGGCCTCAGGATTGGATGCCACCAAGGGAAGCACGTCATTGCCAGGGTGAAAACCCAACATCACTTTTCGTCCATCATTCAGTGCTTGCTCCACCATCTCAACGGCATTGGTGTAGAGCACGAAGGCACTGTAATGGCGTGACGTGCGTGCGATATTGGGCACGTGATTGCATTCGATGACAATTGGGTTTTTCATTTGGATATAAGTATTAACGGCGTCCAAATGCTTTTGGACACTTGGTCCGCGCCCAACAATAAGGACCTCTTCTTGGGCATCGATGGCGTTCAAAACGCCAACAAAGTCTTGAGACTCGAGGTTGTTATTGCTTGATTTATCGTCGAACCGTTCTGATATCGCAAAACCCAGTTTTTCGTTGTTGAACCCGGCCCCACCACCTTGACGCTCGATGGTTTGAAGGATGGCAGCCACTTCTTGAACGCTGTACCGACCCGTGCCCATTAACTTCTGTGCGTAAGTCGGGTGAACTGAGAGCGCGCCCGACAGGACGTAAGGTGCATCGGGCCCCCATTTATATTTGTCTTTCAGCTCTACCATGTGTTGCGAAATAAAATCGATCACGGGGCCCATGGCGTATTGTGGGTTTTCGCGTTTCTTTTCTAGATACTGCAAAATGATTTCAGTCCGAAGATTGCCAGGGCCACGTCCCATTCCGAAAACACTGCTGTCCACGTACACCGCATTTCGGTCCAGTGCGGTCATGGCATTGGCGAAGGCCAGTTCTAAGTTGTTATGAAGGTGAACGCCCCAGTCCATTGGAATTTTACCGTCTAGTTTGTCGGCGCCTGCGTGGATGTCTTGTGGGTACATGCCGCCAAAAGAGTCGGCGATATAAAAGGCATCAATCTCTGCCGTTTGAATGAGTTTTACTGCCTCATCTTGTTCTTGAGGGCTTAAGGTTGCCCAAGCCATTTGATTGATGGTGGTTTCATAACCCATTGCTTTGGCCTCTCGAACCAACGCAATGGCAGTGGGCAGATCTTTAAATTTGGTTGCGACCCGCACCATGGACACGCGCGACTGGGCGGCCGGCAGGAACAAACGCCTGACCGATGTAGGATCCGACGTAAATTCTTTGCTATCGAGCATCACCGCTATTTTGGAGTGGTTTAAAGTCGGTATTTGCTCGAGGGTGTGCTCGCTTGTGTAGCGGTAGGCCCCGGAAAATTCGTTTTTTACGAAGGATCGATATCCCAACTCCAGATAATCGACACCTGCATTGTCCATGGCTTTGCAGTAAGCCTGAACGAAGGACGTATCAAAGTCCCATTGGGTGTAGAAACCGCCATCACGCAAAGTGCAATCTAGAATTTTTATCATTAAATCACTCCGTTATTGACGGCTTACCAGACATCGCGGTGGAGCAAAATGGGGTTTTTGCCCAATTCAGAAGCCAAAAAGAGGTGCGCCACACATTGCAAAATGGCTTCAAACCTCTTATGTGTCTATTTTTAAAGGATTTTGACCATCGCGTGGCCAAAGTTGCTTTACCTGGGTTCGTTTTGTTGTCGCCGGCTGGTGGCCGCATTGCGATTTTAGATGAAAAGCAGCGGTCATGGGTGAGAGACGCAAGCTGTGTTGAGCCATGAACCAAGCCTATCATTTGCCCCATGTTTGGTGCATCAAGCACCGATGAGGCCAACCTGTCTTCAAAGCATTCAGCATGGTTTAACATTCATGGACCTGTATCCAAATCAGCTTTGGCGCTGCAGACACTGGGCTTGGAAACCGTTTGATCCTCAGCAACCCGTTTGGGCCGCAGGGAGCAGCCGATGAGTCAGGGTCTTCGAATTTTGTATGCGGGTGAAATGCGTGCGAATTCCAAATCCCGAATGATGGCCAATGTTTTTAAAGCACTTGGGCATCAGGTGGATGTGGTGAATATCTATGGCGCGGATTTTTTAAAAAACAACAAGACGCTTCCACTTTGGGCCAGGGCTTACAGCAAGGCCACTCGGCTCTTTGATTACTGGCCAGATTTTGGGGACTTCAATAAAAGGCTCTTAGACAAGATCCAAAACCATGAATACGACATATTTTGGGTGACCAAATCGCCATGTCTTCGCCCCGATGTGTTGTCTCGGTTGGCGTCGCAGCATCCCCAGTGTAAACGAGTTTATTTCACCACGGACGATTTGTTAAACAAGAGCCACTCTTCCGCCACCCTCAGGAAAACCTGGCCATTGTTTGATGTGGTTATTTCTACCAACCCTTTGAATCACGAAACTGAGGACCAAAAGCGGTTGGGGTTAAATAATACACTGTGGGAGAACTTCTTTTTTGATGAAAACTTACATTCGAGGCAGGTGCTCACGGAATCTGAAAAAGAGTTATACGACGTAGATGTTGTTTTTGTGGGCTCTTTTGAAGAGGAGCGGGCCAGCAGTCTGTTGGCCTTGGCTCGAGCTGGAGTGGTGGTTCGAGTTTGGGGCAATTTCTGGCCGCCCAACTGGAAGAGAAAGCATCCCAATCTGCAAATACAATTTCAAGATCTTGCCATCACGGAATACGTCAAGGCGCTGTCAGGTGCCAAAATATGTCTTGGGTTTTTGAGAAAAGCCAATCGAGACCAGGTGACAGGCCGTAGTGTCGAGATTCCGGGCGTTGGTGGCTTTTTACTGACAGAGCGAACACCCATTCACCTTTCGATGTACGTAGAGAATGAGGAGGCTGCATTCTTTTCCGGTGATGCGGAGCTGGTAGAAAAGGTGAAGTATTATTTAAAAGAAGAAGCGCTTCGAGAACAAATCGCGGCGAAAGGGCATCAAAAAGTGCACGAGCATGGCTATAGTTTTCAAAAGCGTTTGCCTAAAATTTTAGAACGAATTTCAAACTAGAATTACAGTGAAAGACCTCAAAAAGTTTCTGAGCTTATGATAGGTGTCTTCGTGAGGCTTGGCTGATGAGACGTAAAACAAAATAAAGAGATATCAGCAAAAAGGAAAATGTAGCGAGTGCGCGAAGCCCGTCTAGGATAGGGAAAACCACCGACATTTCGATTTGCATGCATACCGTCCATAAATAAATAGAGCCCAAAATGAATAAAAATAGATTTTGGCTGCAAAAAAGTATGCAGCCGATAGCGATGGCCAAAGCATAGAGCGCCAAAATGGTAAATTTGGTCCACAGCGAGGGGAAAACGAGCAGGGTGTTGAAGATGGTGCAGGAGTTGTCCTGGTAGGCCGTCAAATAAGCCAGGTACTTGTCACAGGACTGCCTTTTGTTTGAGTATTTGTATTTGCCCGGAAAGATCAGAGCGGGAATCTGTTGTGCGAAGCCCGAGACGAGCATTTCAGGAATCGGTGTGTTTACTTGAAAGCCATTCTCGATAAGGCTGGTGACCCAAGCATCGGTGGTAAAATAAGCCAACCGTTTGGTGATGCCCATGGCGGCTTCGTTGAGTTGTTGCGCATCGGTGACGGAGGCGGTTTGAGAAACCTCAGAAAAAAGATCGGTCACCGAATAGGACTGCTTTAGCGACCCCCGCAGAATTGTAGAACCAAAGGCCAAGGAAAAAACCAGGAACAAAGACAGGGCAACTGCTTTGCCGCTGATCTTTCTGTTCCTTTGCCCCATATCAATCAGGTATTTTATAAAAAGCGCCATTCCAGCGAAGAGCAGAAGGCGTCTCGAATTGTAGACGAGAACCAGCGATACAACGATTGCAAACCAAGCTGCATCTGTTTTCTTGACCCTTTGCCGGGCGACAATCTGCTGTAAAAGAATGTTCCCGTATAGGATGATATTGGTGGCAAGGGTAAAACCATACAGTTTACCGAATTGGAAACCACCCTTAATCATTTTGTCATCTGATTCAGAACCCAGATAATTGCTGTAGGTTCCCTCTCGGAATACACCCAAAAAGACAATGGTTGAAAAGACGAGAAGGGTCTGCAGCACCAACGCGTTGTTTTTCGGCAGAATGCGGCTCTTTTCTAACCGGGCCACGGGATGGCGAAGTAAAATTCTAAACGTGGCCGTCACCACAAATAAGACCGCCAAAAAAATGAGGAAATACAAGAGTGTCAGTTGAAAACTAGATGCATGAATGGTGAGGGGAAATTCAAAGTAACCATCGCTCAAATAAGAACCCATTTTTGCGGAATAGAGCATCCCGTAAACCGTGAGATAAACGCCCATGCCCAGCCAAATTTTGGAGAACGCCAAGAAACAAATGGCACAAATAAAAAAAATGGCGCCCGTGATGGCCACTGCGACCGGAAGGGTGAAGTGGTCCATACTCATGAGATTGAAGAAAGTGAGCGCCAAAAACAGGCCGCCAAAAAACTGAACAAGTTTCAGTTGAATTGCACGGTTTTGCTGGGGAAGGAGTTCGCCTTCGGCAGGGCTGATCGATGGTTTGAGTTGGTTCATGACATTTCTATACGTGGTTTCTGTCCATGTTTGACACACAAGTTTAGAATTCAAAACCCGGGTTTCATTTTTTTCGTCGGTTTGGGGCGGCTGGGTGAGGACCCATCCTGCCAGATGGGTCTCCCCAGGGAACCTCTCAAGTATATGAAATATATGGGGAAAATCATTTTTTTGCTCGCTTGCAATGGCTTGGCGCGCGTCTTGACCTTGCTATTTGACCGATTTGCGGATTACCCTTGAAGGCCGCCTTCGCCCGACATAAGTCGGTTTTTGTGGGATTGGGCGGGGCAGAAATGGGCCCCGTAGCGCGGTTCATCATGGGAGCAGAGCGATTGGGAATGACGCCACATATTTCAACTGGGGGCTCTCAGACAATCGAAGCTCGGGTTTTACACATCATTCCGGGCATCGCGCCTTGGATGGGCGGCCCCACAAAAGCCATTAAAACAATTGTCGAAGAACAGCTCTCGCGCGGCCTTAAAGTAGCCATTTTAACGACGGATTGTGGTTTGAGCGCTCAGGAGATTGAGACCTTGGAGTCAAGGTTGCCTGTCATCATTTGTAAGGCAAATCTGTACGTGGACATTTCTTTTGGAATGGTCCTGTGGCTGCAAAAAAACTTGCGACAATTTGATGTGATTCACATTCACTCGTTTTTTTCCTTTCCATGTATCGTGGGTGCGTATTGGGCCAAGCGTCTGGGCGTACCCTATATCATCCGGCCTTGTGGCGCTTTGGACACTTGGTCTTTGGAGCAAAAGTCATTGAAGAAACGTTTGTTTCTAAAAGGCGTCGGTACCGATTTGTTGAACGGTGCCGCCGCTCTGCATGTGACATCAAACTTGGAAGGTGCCGCGGCCCACAACCTTCAGATTCGGTCACAACAGTTTCGGATTCCTCTTGGGTTCCATATCAATCAGGACAATGCGCCCAGCGAAGAGATGGCCACCGGACAGGCCCAGCGCCCAATTACTTTTCTCTTCCTAGCACGCCTTCACCCCAAAAAGAATTTGGAGGGCACCTTAGAGGCGTTTGCGAAGGTTCAGACATTGGCCAAAGATTCCAAACTCTTAATCGCAGGGGGTGGACCGCCTGAGTATGTGCGTCAATTGAAAGACAAGACAGAGCAGCTGAATATCGAGGGACAATGCGAGTTTTTGGGGCATGTCTCAGGCGCAGAGAAGCAAAAAGTCTATGCGCATTCAGATGTCTACCTGCTCCCTTCTTGGGGGGAGAACTTTGGCATCTCTGTGGTCGAAGCCATGGACAATGGCTTGCCAGTGGTTGTCAGTGATGCAGTAGGGGTTGAATCCGCTGTCTCTGAATACAATGCGGGCGTGGTGGTCCCTGTTGGAGACACCGAAGCGCTGGTGAAGGGCATGCAGACTTGTTTGGACCCTGATTTTAGGCAGACGTGCGCCGCCAATGCCAAGTCGTTGGTGGCGGCAGAGTTTGAGGTCTCGGTGATGGGGGCTCGGTTAGAAGAAATGTACCAAGAGGTTTTAAGCCGATGACGTCGAAACAAAAAGTGGCGCTGGTATCTTCCGTTGGCGGGCACCTGACGGAGTTGCTGGCCTTGAAAAGTGCATTTGAAGATTTAGAACATTTTTATGTGTTCAATGACGAGGCCCCGTTTCAGCCACCCAAAAATATCTCTGTGTATACCGTCGCGCATGCCGAGCGGGATTTGTTGGTGGCCAAAAACCTTCTCGAGTTTTACCGCATCTTCAAAAAAGAAAAGCCAACCGTGATGTTGAGCACCGGTGCGGGCCCCGCAGTACCCGCCGCAGTGGTAGCAAAAATGTTGGGCATTCGGGTGGTTTTTGTAGAAAGTGTGGCGGCGGTGCACCAGCCGACCTTGACGGGTATTTTAATGCAGCCTTTTTGCGATACCTTGTTTGTACAATGGCCACAGATTGGCACGCATCTTAAGGAGGGCAGATGGGCAGGCAACATCTTCGGATCTTCATAGCCACTGGCACCACGTCTTTCCCGCGCCTCACGGAGTTTTTTTTGCAAAAGCCGATTCCTGAAGGCATGACGTTTTTTTTCCAGCATGCGCAGGACGAAATTTCTTCACAGCTCAATGGTGCAAGTCGTTTGGCCAGAGCTGAATTTCAAGAAAGGTTGGCCTGGGCGGACAAAGTGATAATCCATGCTGGTGCGGGGACCATTTATGATGCCATAGCTGCGGGGCACCAGCCTTTACTCGTGCCCCGCCTCTTACGCCATCGAGAGGTGGTCAATGATCACCAATTGGAATTGGCCCATGCACTCGAAAAGATGGGGAGCGCAGTGTTGTGCGAGGATTTGGACAACTTGTTTGAAAAACTTCACCAAGCAAACAAAAGAAAAGAGCGCCAGGTGGCAGCGAGTCAAGGTTTGGTGACCGCGGTGCGGGAAGCCTTGCTGAGCGAGCACGCCTCAGCAATGCATTTAGAAACCGTTCTACCCATGGGGCGTCAGGTTTACAGCAGAGTGGTGAAGCGTATTTTTGGTTAGTTTGGCCGAGAATCGGGGCAGGATTTCGGGCCAGGATTCTTAAGTGGCCTGTTACGGCGCACAACCTATTGAAAAGAAGACCCAATTTCACCAAAATGCCGGTTTTCTTATGGCGTGGGCGTGCTATACCGAATCCGAAAGACCAGGGAAAAGACATGACCACAATTTTGGGAATCAATGCCTACCATGCGGATGCCAGTGCTTCATTGCTGGTAGATGGCCAATTGTCCGGCGCCATTGAAGAAGAGCGACTGAACCGGGTGAAACACTGTACCGGGTTTCCATCATTGGCGGTGGCCAAGGTGTTGGAGATGGGTGATGTCCCATTGGGCGAATTGGCCCACGTGGCCATTGGCCGTGACCCCAAAGCTAATTTTGCGGCCAAGCTCAAGCATGTTGCCTTGAACCCGAGGCTTGCAAAAACAGCCACGTCTCGAGCGAAAAACGCATCATTAATTCAAGATGTACCGCAATCAGTGATGAGTGCCTTAGGGGCGAACGGGCCTGCACCGTTTAAATTTCACTATGTGGAGCATCACCGTGCCCACATGGCCAGCGCTTTTTTCTGTTCTCCTTACGATGAGGCGGCCTGTTTATCCATTGATGGTTTTGGAGATTTTGTATCCACCATGATTGCGGTGGGCCGTGGAAATAAAATTGAGGTTTTGGACCAGGTGCATTTCCCGCATTCCATGGGGATTTTCTATCAGGCCATGACCCAATTTTTAGGCTTCACACGATACGGTGAGGAATGGAAAGTCATGGGGCTGGCTCCCTATGGGGAGCCCAAATACGTAGAGCAGCTTCGTCAAATGGTGCAAACCAAACCCAATGGTCTTTTCCGCCTCAACTTGGATTATTTCCTCCATGACAAACAGAATGTGGAGATGAATTGGCTCGACGGCTCACCAAGTGTGGGACGCTTGTGGTCGCCTAAATGGGAAGACCTTCTGGGACCGACCCGCCACCCTGACGACGATTTTTACGGTAAATGGGCCGACATCGCGCGCAGTGCACAAGTGGTTTATGAAGAGGTGTTGTTTCATGTCCTGAATACACTGCACCAACGCACAGGTATTACCAACCTTTGCATGGCGGGTGGCTGTGCCTTGAATTCCAGTGCCAACGGAAAGATATTCGACCAGACCCCATTCAAGGGATTGTATATTCAACCTGCTGCGGGTGACGATGGTACGGCCATTGGTGCCGGGCTCTATGTGCAACACGCCATTCTTGGTCAGCCCCGTGATTTTATCATGGACCATGCTTACACCGGTCCATCCTACGAACAGCAAGAGGTTGAGCAAGCGGTGGTATCTACCCGTGACAGTGACCCTGCTTTGTTCGAAGGCATTCAAGTCAAGCAATTGGACGATGACACCTTAGTGACGTCTGTGGCAAAACACATGGCCGATGGTAAAGTGGTGGGATGGTTTCAAGGCCGTATGGAATATGGCCCACGAGCGATGGGGAATCGCAGTATCGTGGCGGACCCGCGTCGGGGGGACATGAAAGACATTCTCAACGAACGCATCAAGCGGCGTGAAACCTATCGTCCGTTCGCGCCTAGTATTTTGTCGGAACGCGTCGGTGATGTTTTCGAGACGGCGGAGCCGAGTCCTTATATGTTGCTGGTCTATAAGACGCGGGAAGCGTGGCGCGACAAAATCAAAGCAGTGAATCACATCAACAACACCGGCCGCGTGCAAACGGTAGAGAAACATTTGAACCCACGTTACCACGCTCTGATCAGCGCTTTTGAAAAAGAAACCGGCGTCCCGGTAATCTTAAACACCAGCTTTAATGAAAATGAGCCAGTGGTGAACACGCCTCAAGAAGCGTTGAATTGTTTCTTGCGAACCCGGATGGATGTGTTGGCGCTGGGCAACACTTTGTTGGAACGGACGTCGTGAAACGACATTTCCTGGTCGTCAATCAGTATTATTGGCCCTCCATAGCCGCCACTTCACAGCTGGTGACGGATCTGTGTGAGCAACTGGCTGGTCAAGGCCATCAGGTGACGGTGGTCTGTTCCCAGAGTGCATACGGTGTGTCAGGCACCCAACTGCGTCGGACAGAGAATAAGAATGGTGTGAGGATACTCCGTCTGCCGTCATTTTCTTTTGGTCGGAATACCAATTGGGGACGGTTACTGAATTATGGGTCCTTTAGCGCAGGATTGTTGCCGACGTTGTTGGGTGTGCGCAATGTGGACGTGATGATGTCGTTGAGCACCCCACCCATATTGGCCAGCGTTGTCTTGGGGGCTGCCAGACTCAAAAAAGCGAAGTTCATTTATTGGTGTCAGGATATTTATCCAGATATCGCGGTGGCCTTGGGGGTGCTGAAGTCCAACAGTTGGATTGAGCGAGAATTGAACCGTCTTAAGAAGTGGACTTTAGCGAAAGCAGACAAAGTGATTGCGCCCAGTGATGGTATGGGCAGTGTTCTGGTTGAAAAGTCTCCCTGTGATTTGGTGACCATTCCCAATTGGTCGGTTTCGACACCGCCCCAAAGTGGTTTGTCCGAAGCCCAAGCAGCATTGCGCGCCCAGCTGGGGATTCAACCGGAAAAGAAATTAATTATTTACGCCGGAAATATGGGCCGTGCACACGATTTTTCCGCGCTTCTGTCTTGCTGGGAAAGCAGTGCCCCCCAAAACGAATGTGAGTTTTTGCTTATCGGTGATGGGGCCAAAAAAGAGTCTCTAGAAATGGCGGCTGAAACGGGACGTCAGAACGGTTGGGCAATTTCTTTTTCGCCATACTTGCCCAAGGAGGATTTGGGTGTCTTGTTGTCTATGGGCTGGGTTCATTTGCTCGCGATAGACGTTCGGGCGGACCGATTGGTTTTTCCCTCTAAGCTCTATGGCATCCTTCATGCGGGACGGCCCACCTGGTTGCTGGGTCCAAAGCGCAGTGAAGTGGGGCAATGGATTTTGTCTCATGGGACCGGGGTGGTTTTCGACGCGTCTAATAAGGAAACCCTTAGAAAACAAATTGTTAAGGCCTTAGATGAACCGGCTTGGCTGAAGCAGCAATCCGTTAACGCCACGCGAATGCACCGGGAGGTCCATGCGCGTGAGCTGGCATTGGACCGGTTCACCGAGGTCTTTGTGGAAATCAACTGAATATTCGACTATGAGTCTTAGGGGTGGTTCGGCCTCACCTTAATTCTGGCCATGAAGGGCATTGGACGGATGGAAAAAAACAGCAAAATTTATGTGGCGGGTCATCGGGGGCTGGTGGGTTCTGCCTTGGTGCGAAACCTTCGTGCCCGTGGTTACGAAAACTTGGTGCTGAAAACCCGTCCGGAGTTGAATTTAGTTCGTCAAAAAGAGGTGGAAGACTTCTTTGCTGCTGAACGGCCTGATTATGTTTTTTTGGCTGCGGCTCGTGTGGGCGGAATTCATGCCAACAATACCTATCGTGCAGATTTCATACGCGACAACCTGCTCATTCAGACGAATGTGATCGACGCAGCTTATCGAGCCGAGGTGAAACGGCTGATGTTTTTGGGGTCTTCCTGCATTTACCCCAAAGGATGCCCACAGCCGATGAAAGAAGAGTACTTACTGACGGGGCCATTAGAGCCCACCAATGAGCCTTACGCGGTCGCTAAAATCGCCGGGATTAACATGTGCGATTCCTATAATCGCCAATACGGGACCAATTATGTTTCGGTGATGCCGACGAATCTCTACGGACCAGAAGACAATTTCGATTTGGAAAATTCGCACGTTTTACCTGCACTGATTCGTAAATTCCATGAAGCGAAAATCAATGGAGCGCCCTCAGTTGAAATCTGGGGCTCGGGTCAACCACGAAGAGAATTCTTATACGTCGATGACATGGCAGACGCTTGCCTCTTTGTGATGGAACAAGAAGGGTTCCAGGAAATGGTCAACATAGGGACGGGCACGGATGTCACCATCCTAGAGTTGGCCCAGGCCATCCAGGAGGTGGTTGGTTTTGACGGTGAACTCACCTTTGATGCTTCCAAGCCTGATGGCGTGATGAAAAAGCTTCAAGATGTTTCACGGCTCACCAGTTTGGGTTGGACCGCGCCGACGGATCTGAAAACGGGCTTGGCGCTTTCTTATGACTGGTATTTGGAGAATGAGGACCGCGCCAAAAAATAACCTGAGCCACGGGCCAAAGGATTTGCGCAGCTCGACCTCTATTGCACCGGGCACTGCACCTATAAGTCGCTGAAAAATAAATAAAAAGAACAAGAAAAGTCATGGCGTGTCTGATTGGGCCCAAATGAAATGTTTTGGTATACTGCCGGAATGGGTTCCCATGAACAGTCATACGGTCGTTACGTGTTGGAAGATCGGATCGCCATGGGCGGTATGGCGGAAATCTTTCGGGCTCGGACCAACACTGAGGGCTTCCAAAAACAAATTTGCATCAAAAGAATCCTGCCCAATTTTTTGAACGAACCTGGTTTTGAAGTGATGTTCAGAGACGAGGCTGCATTGGCCGCACGTTTGCAGCACGCAAATATCGTGCAAGTCTTTGATTTCGGAGAGGCGGATGGGACTTTGTTTTTGGCCATGGAGTTGATCGATGGCGCAGACCTCAACCATCTGCTGCGTGTGGGGCGAGAGCAGGGTGAGGTTCCAAGCATTAGTCAATGCTGTCAAATCGCCATCGAAATGTGTCGCGGTTTACATTATGCGCACAATTTAAATATATCGGGGTCGCCCATGGGCGTCATTCATCGGGATATCTCCCCTCATAACGTCCTGGTGAGCCGCAGTGGTGAAATAAAAGTGGCAGATTTTGGAATTGCAAAAGCTGCGGAGCGTGTCACCCACACAGCGACGGGATTGGTGAAGGGCAAGGTTGCTTATATGGCACCGGAGCAAGCTGGTGGTGATAAAATGGACCACCGCGTGGATCAGTTCGCCACCGGTGTGGTTTTGTGGGAGATGCTCACTGGCGAGCGACTCTTTGCGAGGGATGTACAGACGAAGACTTTGTTGGCTGTTTTAGAGGCAAAGGTACGCCCCCCCTCCGAATTACGATCGGATATCCCTAAAGAGTTGGATGCCATCGTTCTAAAGGCGCTCGCCAAATCACCAGAGGAGCGATTTGGGCACATGCGTGAATTTCAGCAAGCCTTGGGCCGGTTTGTTCATTCGTTGCCGCCTGGGGTGGCGGATGACGATGTCACAT
Organism: Myxococcales bacterium; assembly: GCA_002721815.1. Lineage (GTDB taxonomy): Bacteria > Myxococcota > UBA727 > UBA727. The sequence goes on along the minus strand of PBLQ01000064.1, from coordinate 13,684 downwards.
CGTGGGTGGAAAGTGTTTTTGCGCATGACCAAAACGAAATACGACACACCGCAGTGATCCCCAAGGCGGATCCCACGCGCGATGATTTCTCCGGCGCAGCTACCGCCATCTCAGAACCAAAGGTTGAGCACCGAGACACCACTAAGCCCACACTTACTTTAAGCCCCCAGCAGTTAGAGGATGAAACGGTACAAGCCAGTTTGGTAGCGAACGATTGGCAAAACACACAATCGGCCCGTCGTGTCTCCCTGGGGCGGGTGGCCGCTTTAGGAACTTTAATGTTAGCGGTGGTTGTAATTGCGTTGTGGGGAGGCGCTCAGCTTGCCAAGAAAGAAGCAAATCTGGCTGGTGAGTCCCCAGCGGTTCCATCGAAAGCCCAAAAGACATCGCCCGTTGTCAAGCAACCAAGGCCCGAAGCACAGCCTGAAATGGGCAGAGTCGAAAAGAAGAAAAGGAACGCGGCCCTTAAACGGAATCTAAGGAAAGAACAAAAAAAGAAAGCCCACGTGTTTCCTCAGCAGCCAGTACCTGCCACGCCAGCTCTAAAGAACTCATCAACAGCAGTGGCGGCGCCAGTCAGGGCAAGGGTCTTGGTCGATGTAGAAGATGGGTGGGCCGAAATATGGTTTGAGGGCAAGAAACTCGGTGATACGCCTAAGCAAGTAGCGCTGCCATTGGGGACGCAAAAGATCTTGTTGAAAAATCCTGAGACTGGTCAGACCAAGCAGCTTTCAATTCAGGTGCAACGAAATAACAATGCTGCCGTTCGGGTTTCATTTTAACCTCTCGAGCCTGATTTGGTTTGTGCGGCGTTGAAGGTTGTCCAGTCGCTTCTGGTATTTCTCCAAGGCGGTAGGTGAGAAGATGTTTCTGTATTTGGCGAGGGTTTTCTTTGCCTTGTCGTACAAGGATAAATGCAGTTCTACATCTAATAGGGTTCCAACAACGCTGGCGCGTCCGGGGAATTGACGATCCAAATTGAGAATGCGCTCATAGGCTTGTGTCCACTTTTCGACACTGCGAAGCAATCTAAATTCTTGCCTCAGCAAATAGAAGCGTTTGTCTTTGTTCAAAGACATTTTTTTTAAGGCGTTGATTTGAACAATACCTAATTTGTAATTCTTGGTTTGGATGCTGGCATCTAAGAGCCAGAAATGGAGTTCCTTGGGCTGGCTCAATTGGTGAAGTTTGTTTTTGGCCACATTAATGGCATTTTGAATGTTGGTTTGTTTAGAAAGCAAACGCATTTCTTGGGCAGCCCTTGTGCCGTCGATAAGCGTGCCAGGCGGGAGCGTCGACAGCGCCTGCGCGGCGCTCGTCACATCATTGAGATTCAACAGCGTGCGTATGGCGGATTCAATGTATTGTGGTTTGACCCCTTTTTGGGAAAGCAGTGAATTGAGGCAGTGGATTCGGTCTTGGGTTTGTTCGGGAGCGCGCATCCCATTACAAATATAGTGCAGGTGGTTGGGGGACTTTTCCGGTACCACTTTCATCTGTAGTTTTGCTGGTAGCTGAAAGAATTTCAAATCTTCTACGATGGTTAACAAAAACCGTGAATTCGTTTCCAGGGCCAGCCGGTATTCTAACGCTGCTTGTTCTTTTTTACCCATATAAGCAAGGGCGCGCGCAGCTTCGATGTGTGCACTGTCAAGGGTCGGCCACAGCAAGAGGGCATAATTGGCCCATCGTAAACTTTGTTGCATGTTGCCTGCTTCGCGAAGTTTGGCTGCGATAGAGAAACTTAAATTCGCATCAAACGGGTGCAGATGTTGGCCGGCCAACAATGTTGACAATTCAACTTTATCGGGTTCTGACATTTGTGCGTCGAGTGCTTTGCGATCGCCGGAAACGGCTTGGTAACTCAGGTAAAGAATTACTGGCAGACTCAAAACCCACATCACGGTCGCATTGGTAAATTTGAGGCGTAGTGTAGGAATGCCTTTGGGTTGTACCGCGGGAAGAATCAGTAAGGTGAACCATAAGATACAAGGTGTCACCAGCGCGAAATCCACCATTTCACTGCCCAGCACAAAGAACAAGGCGGCCATGGCCCAGGGTTCTATTTGCGATAAAGAATATTTGTCGAGGTATTTTTGGACGCTGCTGCCCCAAGCCGCGAGTACCACCGCAGCGCCGAGAAAGCCAAACGCGCCCAATAAATCAAATAAAATATTTTCCGCATAATAAATGCGGTTTTGGCCAACCATGAACAACTGAGAAGCATCGTTCGAAAAATAAGTGGATAGGCCACCGGACAGCGCATTGAGTCCAGCGCCTCCCAAGGGGTGATCCATGAGGAATTGCCAAACGAGTGCATTCATTTGAAGCTTGGTGGTATTGTTATCTATTTCGTCGAGCGTGTATGAGACTTGCCCCAAAAGGTAATCAGCACTCAGCAAGCCGCCCAATACCAGAAAGAAAAATCCCATGGCTAAAATGATGTAAAAGAGTGGGTTTGTTTTTTGGGTAGGCTCTGCACGTTGCTGGTTTTTGATCAAAAACAGCCCCACCAAAAAGGCGAGAATCAAAAATAGAATCCCGCCTCTGCTGTAGGTGAACAACAGGCCCATCAGGGAAAGCCCGCATGCAATGTGGTGCGTGAGCTGCCATTTGGGGTCATGCTGATACAGCCGTGCGCCCAGCAGATTGATGAAGAAAAAGAGCCCGTAGAGCTTGGCCAAATGATTGGGGTTTCGAAGTGGGGCGTAGAAAAGACTGACATCAACACGGGGGACCATTCCCATGACATCCGTAATTTCTAAAATGACGTGAACTAAACTTGCGGAAAAGACCGCCAACGTGAGCACGGCACAAAATTGAAAGAAAAGCTCGCGCCGGTCACTGCGCTGAAAACCGCGGTAGAAAATCGCCAAGAGGTATAGGGATGATATCCAACGGAGCACTCCTTCGGCGGTAAGTGCCGGTGCCATTGAAGCGCGAAAAGGGACGGGCTTGCTTCCTTGGACCGCCAACAACTCATTCAAATAGGAGAGAAGGCCGTGCTCGTTGGGGTGCATGGATGCAAACCAGGTTTCAGGCCAAGGGATCAGCCCTATCAAACCGAGAAAAGTGACCACCAGAATCGGCAATCCCCAGGCGAGTTCGATGTGTTTCACTGTATGCTTTTTGAAATGGAGGAGGAGTCCACCAAAGCCAAGCCAGAGGCTGCATGCGAAACTGGCCTCAAATGGCGCACGACTACCACCAAGTAAAAATGGCGCCACGGCCAGATTGCATAGGGCGATAACAAAGGCCACTAAAAACCAGGGTGACGCTCGTTGTTTGAGTTTGGGCATATTCGTATCTAGCTTTGATTCGCATAAATTCCAATGGCTAAGAGTTAAAATACCTTTAAAATCCTATGGGTTTCAGCCCGTGTTTTATGGACAAGGGATGCGAAAACTTGTAGAAAATGCCGAGGTTTGGAGGAAAAGAATGTCAGAAGCAAAGAAAGCACTGGTCACAGGAATTACAGGTCAAGATGGCAGTTATCTCGCAGAACAGCTTCTAGAGAAGGGTTATAAAGTTTATGGCGTGATTCGCCGGGCGAGTACCTTCAACACGTCGCGCATTGATCACATCTACCAAGACCCTCATATCGATTCAGCCATGCTCCATTTGGAATATGGAGATCTCACAGATGGCACCGGTTTATCGCGTCTCATTCACAAGATTAAGCCCGATGAAGTTTACAACTTGGGCGCTCAAAGCCACGTGCGGGTCTCATTTGATGTGCCTGAGTACACAGGAGACGTTGTTGCTCTGGGCACAGCCCGACTTCTTGAAGCCATTCACGACGCCATCAAGGGGGGAATCTGTAACCCTAGATTTTATCAAGCCTCTTCCTCTGAATTGTATGGCAAGGTGGTGGAAACCCCGCAAAAAGAAACCACACCATTTTATCCTCGTTCGCCTTACGCCTGTGCCAAAGCCTATGCTTTTCACTTGGTTCGAAATTACCGTGAGTCCTACGGGATGTTTGCAGTGAACGGCATTTTATTTAATCACGAAAGTCCCCGTCGAGGAGAGACCTTTGTGACGCGTAAAATTACGCGAGGTTTGGCGCGCATTAAATATGGCCTAGATGATAAGCTATACTTAGGGAACCTCGATGCGAAACGCGATTGGGGTTTTGCTGGCGATTATACTTTAGGTATGTGGAAAATGCTCCAGGCAGATAAACCTGATGATTTTGTTTTGGCCACCGGTGAAACTCACAGTGTCCGTGAATTCCTTGAGGAAGCATTTTCATATGCGGGTATGGATTGGAACCAGTACGTTGAAATCGACCAACGTTATTTTCGGCCTGCGGAAGTCGATCTGCTCTTGGGCGATGCCACCAAGGCGAAAGAAACGTTGGGCTGGGAGCCCAAGGTGAATTTCAAGGAGCTGGTGGGCATGATGGTCGATGCAGATATGGAGCGTGTCCGAGTTCAAGTTGAAGGCGAGGGTCGACCGAAAGAAGCCAAAACAATCCGTCGAGATGACTAATTTAACGTTGTCCCGTGGGGTCCGAAATCTTTACCACCCTGCCGTTTTCTAAAACGATGCTCATGGCCCCGTAAATCGCAACATCGGTCGAGGTCCCACCGACTTTTTGGGACGGTTTTTGGAGCAGCCTGTCTGGCATTCCCATGGCAGCGGTTAAAGCGCGATGATCCATTCCCATGGCAGGACGTTTGGTAAAAATAGCTTCTCGAAACGCACTGCCTAATTTGTTCAACCAAGGATTAGGATCTTCTGAATTCAAGATGGACGTGAACCACATTTCAAAAGCCTTTTGCGACGTGAGGCCCCCTGGTGGCAACAAAATATGGATGTGATCACGTTCCATGAGTGTGTCGCCTCTGGCCTTTGCCACCCGAAGATAAATCCAAGGCGTGTAACGAGGAGTAAAAAGGGGGCGCTTGATGATATTGTTTTGGGTGGGGAACTCGATTTTCTCCACTCGAACTCGGGTGCCCGTGGGAATGACCGACTGGGCGGGCGGGGGCGAAATGATTTCGCCTTCGGCATTCTTGAGATAAGTTAAATTGTCGAATCGCCTGGGGTGCACAAGCTGGTAGCGGTCATCATCGTAGAATTGGCCAGCAAACAAAGATTGATGGAGCCACAGGGCCTGACCCTCAAGGTTAGCCTTGATACTGGCTTGTTCGTTTCCTTTGAGTTTGGTGTGCCCTTGGCAGCCAAGTAGGAAAATCCCCACAAAAGCGGCGAAGGATGATATGAGAAGTGGTTTTCGAAACATACGTTGTACCCGGGTTTGAGCGGAGTTTACCCCAATGCGTCTACCTTTCAAAAAATACGAAGGCCTAAAAAACGATTTTATTATCATTGACCTACGCAATGTGGATCAAGAAGGCCTGCAAATGCAATGGGGCAATCAAAACTTGCACATGGCGCTTTGCGATCGTCACGGGGGCATTGGGGCGGATGGTGTCCTGTTTCTCGAAGATGACAACGATGCTGTTGCGCGTATGAAAATAACCAATTCGGACGGCTCGACCCCAGAAATGTGCGGAAATGGCATCCGATGTGTGGCCCAATATATGGTGGATTCAGATGAAATCATCGGTGGAGGCCCTTTCGTCATCCAAAGTGATGCGGGGCCAAAAACCATTCAGATTCAAGGGTCTGGAATCAAAGTGGCCATGGGACAGGGAAAGCCACAAACGAGCCCCGCGGCTGAAACGCCTTGGGGGGGCAATAGCGCATGGCAGCCCTCCAATTGGGAAGGACCAGCGCCCCTCGCCTGGGCGGTGGACATGGGAAACCCCCATTTGGTGTTGGATTTTCCGGTCTCAGCCCAAGAAATGCTCAAATGGGGACCAGTATGGGCCGCCCACCCGTACTTTGAGGCAGGGGTGAACGTGGGGTTTTCCCGAGTTTTGGCGTCCAACGAAATTGAGTTGAAGGTTTGGGAGCGAGGGGCGGGCGCCACCATGGCATGTGGGACCGGAGCTTGTGCGGCGGCACTGGCGTGGTGGCAACACCGAGATTGGCGTGGCCCGGTGAAAGTGAATCTCCCCGGAGGCCAGCTCGAAATCGGATTGCAGCGGGCGAGTGAGGGGGGCTTCGATGTGGTGATGACGGGCCCGGCGCAGCACGTCTATTCCGGTGAAGTCCCTGAGTCTTGGTGGTCAACAGTCATTGATGCAGCCAAATAGCCATTGAGCAGCGCCAGGTGTCTGGCAGCTGCTTGCGGCCCCATGAGCGAAAGCAGTTGTTCTGGGCCTGCTGTGCCGTGCCGTTCTTGAGGTACAATGTATCCCACGTAGTCACCATTGAAAGGCGTATGAAACAACAGCCTGTTCTTTTGTCTCGAGGCGAGCTGAGGGCCCCAAAGAACTGCCGAGGCTTCGTAGGGCATAAAAAACCAATCCAGTGTTGGGTGGTGCAACACTTGAATGGACGTCGCTGCCTTGCTGGGCAAAAGCCATTGCGGAATCAAGCCACGTAATTGCCATTGGGGATGGATGGGCATCTGTAGCTCCGGCAACGGGATTTGAATTTCTTTGAGGTGCATGGGCGATTTGATTGGTTTCATGTTGGGCAGTGTTTTTTCAATGAGAGCTACCATTTTTGCGACCGTGGTCTCGCGACCTTGTGGACGGTCCAAACTGACCTCGCCACCACTGCTGGATGCATAGAGTGCGTTCTTAAAACCTTTGGCGCGAAGCGATGTCATCAACAGTTGTGGCCAATCACCGTGCAGGACGTCCATCCTCTGTTCCGTGACGGGATGCGCAGGATGCATCACCCAAATATTCTTTGGACCGCAGGTGAGCAGATTTATTTTGTCATCGAGGGTTTCATGACTTTGGGTGCGTCTGAGCAAGAATTCTGTTTGGATGCTCGTGGTGCGCAGGACGCTTGGGGGTTGAGATGAGGCATTGTCCAATGCTCGGATGAGGGACCTTAAGATCGCCCTTTCGGCTCCAGCATCTTGCCCCAAAACCATGCGCTCCAATGGGGTCGTCCCAAAGCCTCCTGGCCCTGAATGGGTATGAGTGGCAGTGAAAAGCGTGTTGGCCAATCCGCGTTGCTTAAACGCGCTACGAACTTTTTGGGCCAATCCAGGTGTAAACAGCAGAATTTCGGCACTCACGATGGCAATTTGTTGGTCATCGCGACCCATCAACAGCACGCCCATTTGGACCGATCCCGCTTCGCGACTGCTCCGGGGGAGGGTGTAGCCGCCCAATGGGGTGTTTTCAGGCACTTCGAGCATAAATGAACCCATCCGGCACAACGGCAGAACGAGCGTTCCGGTTTGTCGGGCGAGCGCTTGGCCTTTTTCGTTCCAGGATTGGGAAGAAACGATGGCGTCTTCCTGAGATGGCAGGGGTAACAAGCCGACCCACAGCAAGAAAAAAGCCGCCAGAACATAGGAAAAACGCTTATTTTTTAGCCTTTTAAATGACCCTTGCATGTTGACCCTTGGGAGGACGCCCCCTGTGAAACTTCAACTTACCGTATCGGAGGGGTCTAACACCATTTTCTGCGCTGCGCCATTCGCGTCTAAAGGCATTGTGGTGTTCGATGAGATAGACTAAATCCGCGACAAGGGGATCGAAAACCCCGCCGATTTTGTAGGTATCAACGAGTTTCGACTGAGGCCAGCAGACCACGCGCTAGTGAGTTGGCCATTGAAAGGATGAATCAAATGACCGTATTCGAAGAAATGGGAAGACGTGATCACGAGCAACTTGTTTTCTGTCACGACGAGGCCACAGGTCTCAAAGCCATTATCGCCATTCACAACACAACCTTAGGTCCCGCACTTGGTGGTTGTCGCATGTGGCAATACGAGAAAGAAGAAGATGCACTCCGAGATGTTTTACGACTCTCCCGAGGCATGACCTACAAAAGTGCCGCCGCTGGTTTAAACCTGGGGGGCGGTAAGGCCGTAATTATCGGTGACAGCAAGTCCATGAAAAGTGAGGCACTATTCAGATCTTACGGTCGGTTCGTTCAGAGTCTGGCCGGGCGTTACATTACCGCGGAAGACGTAGGGACCAGTGTCCGTGACATGGAATGGGTTCGCAATGAAACCGATCACGTGACTGGGATCAGCCGTGCATTGGGGGGTTCTGGAGACCCCAGTCCTTTCACCGCGCTCGGTGTCGTTATGGGGATGAAGGCTGCACTAAAGTGGCAAACAGGCTCTGAGAGTTTGTCTGGTAAAAAAGTGGCTGTTCAAGGGGTAGGTCACGTTGGATTTCATCTCGTCAAGCACTTGGTTGAGGGTGGGGCGCAAGTAACGGTGTGCGACATTGACCAAGACAACTTGAAGAAAGTCACCGGGGCATTCAATGGTATCGAGGTGGTGGCCCCCGATGATATCTATGGTGTGGATTGCGATGTATTTGCACCGAACGCTTTGGGAGCCGTGGTCAACGACGACACCATTCCACAGTTCAAATGCTCTATCGTCGCCGGTTCGGCCAATAACGTTTTGGCGGTCGAAGAGATTCATGCGCCAGCCCTCAAAGAGCGCGGCATTCTTTATGCCCCTGACTACGTGATTAATGCCGGCGGCCTCATCAATGTGGCCAATGAGTTGGAAGGCTACAACCAAGATCGCGCCACCAACCAGGTATCCAGCATCTATGATATCTGCACCGATATTTTCCGTATTGCGGAAAACGAAGGCATCACCAGCCAAAAAGCAGCAAATACATTGGCGGAGCGTCGCATCCAAGCAATGGGCCGTATCAAGCATACCTACACCGGGGTACAGCTGAAAAAGCGCCAAAAAACAATGCCTTAAGCTAATACGCGAAGGTGTGTTGACTCGAATGCGCGGACTATTGTTTTAAGACATGGTCCGTGGCATTCTTGTGGGCCGTGGAGCAGTTCAGTTGACCAAGAAACTTATCGTCAATGTCGCAGATTATGAAACCCGTTTGGCTTTGTTGGAGAACGGGCAAGTTATCGAGGTGCAGCACGAACGAACCCGAGATCTGGGTATCGTAGGCAACATCTATTTGGGGCGGGTGCAACGGGTTTTGCCTGGGATGCAGGCCGCCTTTGTGGAGATTGGTCTGGAGAAAGCGGCTTTCCTGTATGTGGGGGATTTGGTGCCTCCAAAAAGCGCTGAAGAAAAATCGCCCACCCAGTCGCAAAATGGTGCCCCTCAAAAATCTGCTGAATCCAACCACACCGCAGAAAATGGGGCTGGGGAAGACGACGATTCCGTCGAAGCCAGTCTGCCATGGTCCTCTGATTCTGGGGTCTTTCCCAAGGCTTCCGACATCATCCACAACCAGAAAAACCGTGGGTATGCCAGCACGGAACGACCAGCTGAAAAAAAGCGAAACGATGCGCGCAGATTACGGATTGAAGAAGTCCTCAAGCAAGGACAGGAATTGCTGGTACAAGTGATTAAGGATGCCATTGGAACCAAAGGTCCAAGAATCACTTGCAACATTACGCTCCCCGGTCGGCATATCGTGTTTATGCCAACCTATGATCATGTAGGTGTGAGCCGTAAAATTGTCGCCGAGGATGAGCGCAATCGTTTAAAGTCGATTCTGGACGACGTCAGGCCTGAGGGGACTGGGTTCGTCGCGCGAACCTTATCCATGGGGGTCGCCGATGAAAAATTACGTGCTGATGCGAACTATTTAATCTCGGTCTGGCGAGACATTCAAAAGAGGATGGTCAACTTACCGCCAGCATCTTTGGTACAACCCGAATTAGGATTGGTAAAAAAATGTGCACGAGACCGTCTGAGTGAGGACGTGGACTCTTTGATCATCGACTGTTCCGAGTCCTTTGAACGGGTGAAACAGTTTGTGCAAATGGTGGACACCCAGCTGCTCGAAAAAGTCGAGCATTACGACGGCAACGAGGCGATATTTGACCATTATGGCATTGAAACAGAGCTTGCCAGAGCCATGAGTCGAAAAGTATGGCTTAAGTCGGGTGGTTATTTGATTTTCGATGAAGCAGAAGCCCTTACCGCCATTGACGTTAACACCGGGAAGTTTGTTGGCCGACGCAACTTAGAAGATACAATATTACGCACCAACCTTGAGGCCGTTAAAGAGGTCGCTTATCAACTTCGCTTGAGAAACATTGGTGGCATGGTCATTATTGACTTCATCGATATGGAAGAGGACGAACATCGTACCAAAGTTCTCTCTGCTCTTGAAGACGAGCTGAAAAAAGATAAAGCCCGATGTAATGTGGTGAAGATTTCCGAACTGGGTTTGGTAGAGATGACCCGACAACGCAAACGGGAGTCTTTGGGTAATTTCTTGAGTGAACCCTGCTTTTACTGTGAGGGCAAAGGCACCCTTAAATCAAAAAGAACCACCGTATACGAAATTTTTCGAGAACTGGAGCGACAGGCGACCCGTTTACACTTCAATGTCTTGGTGGTGCATGCTCACCCTGTGGTGGTGGACATGATCTACGGTGAAGAAGGTGAGAGCCTTGCGGAACTTGAAGACAAACTCGCCAAGCAAATCATCGTGAAGCCTCGGGGGTCTTTTCACCAGGAGCAGTATGATATTTTTGGGCAGCGGGCAGTTTCTGGACAGGAAGCGAAGACGAATAATGGTAATGAGAAGACTGCGCCTAGAATGGGGGACGCGTGAACGACGATACCAGAAGAGGCGCAAAACGTGTCAGCATTAACCGTGAGTTTGGGATCATGGATGACAGTATTGGAGAATACGTCACTGACATATCCCGGACTGGGGTGTTCATCCGTACTGATAATCCCTTACCCATTGGTACTTATGTTGAACTTAAATTTTCCGTAGTAGATGACGACCTGCACGTTCTTGAAGGCGTTGGAAAAGTCATGCGTGTGGCCAAACCTGAAAACAGCGATCGCCCCGGCATGGGTTTGGTCTTCTTGGACTTAACCCCTGAATCACAAAAGGTCCTCAACGCGTTGGTTGAGAAAAGGTTGAAGGATTAATGTTTGGACGTTTGTTCGGACCACGAAACAGAGCAAAGGTGGTCTTGTTGTTGTGCACCACTCTTGTGGTGACAGGATGCAAGTCAGAACCAAAAAAAAGTGAAAAAGGGACTGCAGCGGCGAAAGACGCGCGGGAAACAGAGGACATCCCCTTGCCTGTGGTGTCTGAAACCGCACCCAACCTTCTTTTTTCCTACGTGGGTAAATCAGGGCAAATGATATCCGTGGCTGAAATAGCCGAGGTTCCAGAAAAAGCTCGAGAACGTGTCTTGGTGGTAGACCTTTCCAAAACACCTCAAGAGCGGATGGCACATCGTTACGCTTTCTTTGCCGATTTGTCAGAGAAAAACGACGAAGGGCAATACGATGTGACGGTGGTGAGCCGCTATAAAAGTGCTAAAGGAGAGGGGCCACCCGCCGGAATCCTACCCGCCAACAATGCTGACATTATTGTTTATTCCGCGGTCTGGTGCGGTTTTTGTCGTAAGTTAGAAAAATGGCTTGACGAAAATGGCACGCCTTATCTTAAACGCGATGTGCAAAAAGACCCAGGTGCAGATAGGGAGCTTAAAGCGAAATTGGCCCAAGCTGGTATCTCCTCCGGCGGCATTCCCGTCACTGACGTGGCTGGAAACATTGTGGTGGGCTTTAACAAACCCAAATTAGCTGCGCTCATTGAACAGTGGTCCCAAAAAGAAAAGACAAAATGACGCTGCCTTTTTACCTTATGGCGCACGCTGTTTTTGGTTTGGCCATGGGGCGTGTATTTGAGAAAAGATTGTTGACGGAAGGAGAGGTGCTTTCACCGCCAACTTTATGGACCTTAGCGCCGGTAGCTACTTTGACAGGCCCTTTGGGGGTTGTGCTCACGCGCTACGCCGGCGGATGGTTTTTTCATGGCTTCTTTGTGGGCCAAGGCAAAATAGTATTTGAGCGTTTCCATCTGGGACTGGCTTTTTTGGTGCTCACATCCGCCGCCTTACTATCCGTGGGCGGCATGGTTTTTTGGGCGGCTATGAAAAGTCGTGGCCGGCTTCGAAGCATCAAATGGCTTCTTGGCGCTTTTGCGATCATTGGATTAGTGCTTTGTGTTTTTGAGTTCGAATCGCTTTTTTGGATTCAGGGTACCGATGGCTCGACTTTGGTGAGTCACCCCGCTGGCTGGCTCTCAGTATTGGTGGCTACCATTTTGCTAGCTTGGGAGCGGTATTGTAAAAACAAGATGGTTAAAGTGAAGGTGGATTTGCGGTGAACTTATTTCCCATTTTAGCCGTTGAAAGCTCCTGTGATGAAACGGCAGTGGCTATTTTAGGCGAGTCGGGCGAAGTGATGGCCAATGAGGTCAGCTCGCAAGACGAGGTCCATGCAGCGTTTGGGGGCGTGGTCCCAGAGATCGCGGCACGAGAGCATATCATAAAAATCGCCGCGCTTGCCGAAAGTGCCCTCGATAAGGCCAAGTTAAACCCTGAGGATGTTGGAACGGTGGCGGCCACCTACGGACCGGGTCTCATCGGTCCCTTAATGGTCGGATTGCAGTTTGCGAAAGGGTTCGCTCAAGCCCAGGGCAAACGATTCATCGGTATACATCACATCGAGGGACACTTGATGGCTGCGAAAATTGATGCGGCCTTCCCCAAGCCACCTTTCCTAGCTTTAATTGTTTCTGGAGGACACAGCGCGCTTTATCAGTACGCAGGACTGGGAGATATTACGACCCTTGGCGAGACTCGAGATGATGCAGCGGGAGAGGCCTTCGATAAAATCGCGAAGTTATTGGGTCTTGGTTACCCGGGAGGTCGTGTGATTGATGAGCGGGCCAAGCTCGGAGATCCAGAAAAATATAAGTTACCCATCTCTCTCCGCCAAAAAGACACTTTGGATTATTCGTTTTCAGGTTTAAAGACTGCGGTACGTTTGCTGGTGACCGAACTCGAAAAAAGTGGCATTGACGATATTGTAATCAATGACGTTTGTGCTTCGGCCCAAAAGGTCATCGTGCAAGCGCTCCTCAATAAAGCATTTTTGGCAGCCCAAAAAACGAAGGCGACGCACTTGGTTTTGGGGGGCGGTGTTTCAGCGAATTCTCTGTTGAGAGCCAATGCACTCAAACGCGGGGAAGAGGAGGGGATATCTGTTTATATCCCCCCAAAAAACTTGTGTACGGACAATGCGCTGATGATTGCGCTGGCTGCTCGTGAGCGTTTGCTTCAGGGGCAAAGCAGTGATTTGACCATCGGACCCCAGCCAGGCGCATCGGTGAACGGGGCTAACACGGTAATTATAGACGGGACATCATTTTCTTAACCCGTTTGGCATATTTGCCGTTGGGCGATTTGGCCAAGTACTTTTGGTAAGCGCTTTTTGCCTGAGATTTTTGGCCCTGTGCTTGGTAGGCATTGCCCATGAACACGTGGATTTCAGGATTTCGGATTCCCCCGTTCAGCGCTTTTTTGAAGTGCTTCAAGGCGGACCCATATTGCCCCATCTCATTGTATGCTTTTCCAATCTCATAGTTTGCGATCTTGTTCGATGGGCTGATTTTGAGCGCTTTCTTGAACGCTTTGACAGCGCCACTGAAGTTCCCTTGTTAACCATGCAACTGGTTGATTACGATAGTAACGACTTTGTGTTGCAAGTTACTGCTGAGAGTCGAGATATAGACCCTGAAACAGGTGTTGTTACCACTAACAGCCACAGTGAGAACTTCACTATTTCTGTAGATGCTAAAGCCGATGATATTAGTCT
>PBLQ01000063.1 GCA_002721815.1 Myxococcales bacterium | reverse complement strand
TAATCTGCAAGTTTCGCATGGACTTCATCTAGGCATTTTTGTCCAAAGTTGTTGATGGCTAAAAGCTCATCGTCAGACTTACCCACCAGATCTTGGGCCGTAAATATTCCGGAATTCAGCAGACAGTTTGTTGTGCGAATAGAGAATCCCATTGCTATTATCAGTCGGTCACTTCCTAGGTAATAAGCCGAGTCCCATTCTTGTATGGCGTTTTCATCGACGAGCGCTTTCAAGGTTTCATAGACAGGACTAGCGTTAAGTTTTGCCGGTCGATGGCTAAGAATGAACTGTTTCCCAATCATGTATTGGTGCGTGCCCCCATTCTCCCGTAGATACGCTAAGACCCAATCTTCGAGGTGTTCGATTTCTTCCTTTCTTCTTACATGTGAATCCAATAGTGAGTCCAGAAGTGCTACTTCACGATCCTCAATTACTTTCCAATGCCACCTATACATAACCGGGTAGTCAATAGGGAGATCTACATATCCAATTTGGACTAAGTCGTAGAGAGCTTGCTGAATTTCATAACCATTCGCCGTACCATGGAGGACTTTGAATACTTCCCGAAGTTTTTTGTCATCTATCTCCCATCCTCTCTGGTAGGGACACTGATCCCACGTCCTTAAGTGGTTTAATACCCAGTGGTGTAAATAATTTTCCTTTACTTTGCTGGCTTCTTGGAATAGTCGTTGCGCTTGTTCTAGGAGGTCATAGTGGCGGCTTGCGTTGCCCCTGTCCAACGCTTTAGATGATTTTATGTATGCCTCTTGGGCCTCAGAAAGCAGGGAATCAGATCGGGTGCCTTTTGAGGGCGGGGCTTCAGTTTCTATTTCTGTAAGTTCTTTTTCGCTCTCGCTGATTAGGGGGTACCATCGAGGCGCTCGAGATCCTGTAGCTGGCTGCCCTTTCTTTATATGCCCTAAATGGAACAAATGGTAGAGATAATGATTAACGTAACTTTTTGTAACTGTGTGGTTTTTGTTGCGTGCACGTCGTATTTCACGGGCCGTTGAACCGGGGTTTGCGTGAACAAAGTCCCATATCCAACGTTGCGTTGCGGTGAATTCGGTTGGTTCGTTCATTTTATTTAGTTCCTGCCGCTAGCAAGTTCATCAAAAGACTCAGAGTAGTTATGACCTCGAATGAAATAAATCCCTTGCAATGTCTACCTATTGTCCATTCACTAGTTTAAAGAATGGTGTTCCTTCGATAAACCTTCCCTCATAGTTCAGTGATTTATAGAATGCGTGATGTGTTGGAAGCGAACTGATCTTTTCAGCCATTTCTTTAGTCGCAGCATTAATCCCCAAGCCATTCAACTGCTTTTCCGAAACATCTGGGACTTTATGGATGGCCCACGTTAACAATGGCTCCTTATAATCTACGCTACCAGACTGATTGAAATGAGATAAATATTGGGATGAGAGGATGACACCAACCCCGAACTCTCGAGCTTGTGTAAGTAAAGTCATCAAAACATCAAACTTATATTTCATAATTCCAACTGCTTCATCTACGAGTAGGAAAGAATTGAGTGTTCTTAGTTGTGGGTCGGTTCCACGGTATGGATGTTTAGGGAGTTTAAGCATGTACTCGTAGTATTGGTTAAGGAAAAGTGCTACGAGGGCATTCTTTTGATCCTGATCGGTGCCTAGTTCTCCAAGGTTAAGAACAACTACGTTGTTCTCCATGAGTTCACTCATCGTTTTAAGCTCGCTTTTGTTTTCGCTAAATGTTTCTCCATAGACAAAATTTTGCAAAATTCCTGAAACCGAATCTAATTTGCCGTCGTTTGCTTCTTTGTAATGCTCAAAGACCTGATTCATCGTGATACTGGTATCGCTTTTCTTAATTAGCTCAGTAAGGACTTCGAGTAAACGACCCTGCTGGACGGGACCAGTTCCGCCATAGATTTTGTCTAGTACATCTATGAAAGCTTTCGCTTTCTGATTGACTTTCAGCGACGTTTTTTCACCTTCGATTTGGAAGAGATCAAGAGGGATTTGTTCTGGGTCTAATCGAACTCCTCCTACAGCATCAAGAAAGTCATCTTTGATGTAATCTTTCTTGTAATCAAGAATTAAGAATGAGACAGGTTTTTCTTGATGTAGTTTGGTCTCTTCTCTTAGTTGGTAGATCAAAGCTTTCAGGAATTGTGTTTTTCCCGTTCCGAGGTCTCCTAAAACGCCCATGTTAAGTTGGTTCAACGCTGTGTTACTTGGCCAGAAATCTGCTGAAGCTTTTTGCCCGCCTACTGCGTCAGTGAGTGTCCCTATCGAGAATAGAACTCCATTTGTATCTTCATGAGGTCCTTCAGGTCCGTCTGCTTCGGGTATTGCGATAGTGGCTTCTGCTGATTCTATGTTTTCTCCAGTGTCATAGTTGGCGACAATAGTCGCTGTATACGTTTTTCCATTTTCTATTTCATCAAGAACATGTGATGTCTCTTCTGTTGAGATCGGTTCGAACCCTGGAGATATTCGTATTGTGTAGTTGGTCAGTAGTTCACTAGTTGTAGGAGCTTTCCAGCTGATAGTGAGCTTGTCTTCTTGGTGTTCCATTTTGAGCCCAGTCGGCGGAAGTAACTCAACTGGTTTGGGATCTATGTCTGTACCTATGCTTCCAAGTGTTTTTTCAATCACTTCGAACCATTTTTGGTGAGCTAAACCAGATTCACTTTCGTTGAATTCACTAAAGACAGTTCTAGGGTCGCAGATGAAAGCAGAGATGGGATTTTCCCCGTCTGCGTAATCTGTAAGGACAGATTTTTGGCTAATACCAAGATCTATTTCTGAAGCAGTTCTATAGAAGTAAGCAATTATTGGTGAAGCCACTTTGATGTTAACTGAACCATCAGCGATGTTTTGGAAACGTTCAAGCGTCTTCTGCCGGTCAAGGCTACTAGTTGGTTTTAGTCGTGCTGAAGCTTCAACAAATGCTGTGATCGCATTCGCTTGGAGTTGATGATCAAAATTATCTTTGAAATCAATCTTTTTGTTCTGTTCAGCGTCCCAATTTTCTTTAAGGTAGCTAAGGAGTTTATGGCTCGAATTTGCTTGTTTTATCGCTTCCTTTAATTTCCCAGATGAGATAAGGGGAAGTTCATCCTCTCGTCGGAGTTCTTGAACTCCGGTTCCGTAAAATTTTATTTCCACTGGAGCGAGCGTGAGCGTATCATCTGATAGCTCAAGTAGTAGAAGATCAGCGCGCTGTCGATCATGGCCTTCGCCTTGGCCTCCGGCTAATGCAGTGAGAAAGTTGTTGCAAACATCAAACGGCATTACGAAGCGATCAGACTTATCTTCGGGAGTGTTTTGGAGAAGCTTTAAGACGGTATAGAAACCGAGTGCTCCAGGAACTTGACTGCCACCTATGGCAACTAACGATGATAATCCAACACCTTGTGAGCCTAGGACACTATGGATATCAGTAGTATGTTGTTCCTGCTCGCGGCCGACTAGGTCATCTAGGATTTCGCTTAGTTGGCGTTGAAATACATAAGGGAAGCGGGCAATCGAAAAGTATGAACGTTGATCAATGGTTGTTACACCAATTTGCTTTTCGTTATTACCTAGAAATGGAGGGTGCCACTCCCACAGCATATGGTCGATATTGTCGCTGCCTATTTGATAAGAATTTCTGTTCTGTTCCAGAAGCTTCGACAATACTGACGGCGACATCATCGCATCTCCCGAAATAGTCCATTGCGCTCTACTTACAAGCGAACTAGCTGAAGGAATATTGATTGCGACCTTTCGATGTTCTTGTCCGCATGATTCCAATACTGCCAAAGTCTCAAAAAAGTGATCGCTTCGGCCAGAAGGTGAGAGCAGTGGAGAGAAATATGCTTCTTTATGCTCTAAAGAGTTATCTGGAATTTCAAATCTTCTAAAAGGAGTCATCCCCATGATTCCATAGGACTCGCCTTCGCTTTCTTGGACCTCCATGCCTATTCCAGAGTCTTGAAGAATTCTGATGTTAGCTTCAAAGGTCTCTTCTTTCTCGTTGTATCTTTTCCACGAGAATGGAAGATTTAACGAACGTATAATCTTGTTTTTATTCGCATCGTGGAATTGGCCTTTTCTTTTCAGCGAGTCGAATACTCGAACACCTTTTAACACTGACCGCTTATTTGATTGGTCCTTTATCCACTTTTGGATTGTGTCCAAAATAGCTGTGTCAATTTCATGGAGTTTGTTCGTTTCATTGTTCGCAGTAAGATCTATCACCATCGTTGAGTTGTAGGGATGGAGTCGACGGTAATCAGTTAAAGCGCTGATAACAGACCCACGGTTCAATCCAGTATCTGAAGCTCCTGGTAGCTGTTCAGAAGCAGATAACTGTGGGATAGATAAAGGCTTTGCGCCGTCAATAGATACTTTTACGAGCAGCGACCAGCTTAAAAATATTTGGTTTGGCCCTGAATCTATAGGTATAGCTAGCATTCTTCCGTTTTTATTATTACCAGGCCCGATAGTGGGGAAATTCCAACCTTCAACTGTTCCTGCAAGGTATTCAGCTTTAGAAGCGCTTCGTAATCCTTCTTCTACGTATGCAAGCCACGCAAGTCTAATCGGATGTAATGGGCCAACGAATACCGCTTTACATTCCTCATTATTTTCGTTCCATATTGAGGTGCTAAATGGGTAACTTGCCCAGAATCTTCCAGATGGGTTGCTGGAAGATTGAGCTTTTTGAACTAGCCGCTTATAGGAGTCTAGATATTCTTGAAGTTTTTCCCTGTAAGTATCATGGGAAAGAAAGGCCCAAGAAATTTTTGAGGGCCATTGGTTAAAGTCATCGCCGTCAAACTCAGAAACCAATGATTCGGGGATACCTAAATTATCGAACGCTTGTCTAAATTCTGTTGCTTCAACAGAATTAAGTAGTTCATCATCTACTGAAAATTTTGGTCTAGATCCTATAACGTTGAAGGAGTCCCCTTTTTCTGTGAGCGTTAAATTCTCTAGCCGTTCTCTTGAACCTTCGGCTAGCTGTATGTGTCCGTTGGAGTTTCCTAGACCTCGATCAGAGATTTGCTGCGAATAAAATGTTTCTAATTTCCCTAGGAATTGTCCCCTAGATTCTTGTTGCGGTGGTTTTTTTGAGACTTGAGTTTTGAGAATCGCAGCGATTATAGGAGATTCTATTTCGGGTCCGGAAACGATTTCTTTTTCAATATTCAATATGAAGTTATCCTGAGACAAATCTTCTGTGATCGATACTGTATGGGTTTCCCAAACGGTAAGTTCCTTACAGCTAAACCTGTTTAAGAGCCGATTATCAGGTCCAATGTCCTCGCCATCAATCATCACCGAAGCGCTCTCACCGCTCCAGCAGATTACAGCGGTTTTTGTTCCCTCTTTTGTTTTGTGGTCGTGTTTCTCATAAGGGTCTTCAGGTAACCCTGCATTAAAGGAGGTAGGGCCGTAGCCGTAAAGTTTTGGGTTTCTCTTGTTATTTGTGTGGAAGACTAAGGCCCCTTCACCATTGGGAGGGGTGAGGACGAGTATTGCTGAAGCTGAAAAGATCACTTTTCTCTGAAGAGCGTCTTTATCGGGTAAAAAGATTGAGCAACGAGTCTTCTTGTATTTGAATTTAAATTTATTCTGGTCTCCTCTTGTTAGGAAGTAGCCCTGAAATGCTAGCGATCCGGTTTTTTCCAATTGGCAAGTCCCGATGAATTCAACTGCAGGATCATCAACTTCAAGTCCGATATTTGAACTTTGAACTTCTTCAGCCGTAATTGTGCTTGAAGGGTGTGTGGGTACCCGCACAATGACTTCTTGTGATCTGATATCTGACCCGTCGAATATTGTTGGCAATAGATTGATTTCTTCCAGACCTGAGATCTCATGGAGAGCGCATGCTTGGTGATCTGACGTCTCGATGATTAGCTGGTCCTTTAACTCCCGATATGGGTTAAAAAATTCTTCTTCGGTAAGTGATGAAAAATTTTTCCATCGCTGATCTGCCTGTGAGTTGTGCGAAAGCCAGGCTAGGAGTTTGTTCCCAGTCTCTTCGGCAGTTGTATCAAAGCTCTGCCAATCGATGCCCTGAAGGCGTTCTTCGCCTTCTTCAAGGTTGAGGCTGATCGCTATGAGTGATCGCCGAATTTCATCAGCATTTATCCAGTAATCGGTAATTGCCGAATCAACCTTATGGGAATTCTCATACGTATTTTTTCTTTGAGGATTCGGTAAAGAGAATGCTGGATAGATGATCTCCATAAGTAGGTTATAGATCTCTGTTTTGGGCGACTCTTGTATCTCATACGATAGTGCTTGGCTCAATTGTGATAGGCCAACTTCAACAGCTTTGAACCAAAAAGCTGGCCAAGGTTCGATTATGTTTCCCATCCTTTCAAACGACTCTCTTAGCAGTACGAGGACATCATGTAAACGCGCATGGCACATATCAAAATCCGAGTTGCCTTTGACATTATCAATTTCGATATCATTTGAACTTAGGCAGATGCTCAATGCTGATCTTGCAAAGTCATCAAGGCGAATTTCTGCACCCAGAGCTGAATCGCTAGGGAATTCATCGCCAATGACCGGACGGACAGCATCCAAAGACGCAAGTGCCTTGATATCAACATTAGTAATGAATAGCCTGTCTCCTGATCTGAAGTTTATTGCGCCATCTAAGGAAACTAGATATTCAGAGTTATAGTCCTCTGGATGAACGGAATCGGTTACAAATAGTGCATAAGGGTACGCGTCGGTTCCCATGTTTAGCTCGTTTGTCTCCTCTGTAATCCTGTAACAGCACTCGTCAGCAGAGCTCATATTCGCAGGTATTTTGATGCAGATTTGACCACTGATGTCTTTCACGCAATCCGCAAAAGTTTGGGGAATATAGGTCCAGTTCATCCCATCCTCCTAGTAAGCACTCGTTATTTCTATTGCTAAATCAGCATCAGCTGATGATTTAGCAAGTCCCGAAATCTCCAAGTGGTAGAGCAGCTCAGTTTTCGTTGGTGATAATCCAATTTTTTTGAGATCAGCCATGAAGTCACCCAAGGTCGTTATACCTTTCGGTGATTTACACGTAAGGCTGCTCATCACCGCAATCCATTCTGTTGCAGGCTCGACGACAGTGAAGTTCTTTGATTCTTGGTTAGACAGAAGAGAGTAGTGATCGGCGTAAGGGCCTGTATCTTGTCGTAATCGTAATGCATAGCCGATTGACTCCCAGATATTGTTTGGGGCTCCTGAGAAGTTCAGATCTTCCGTTTCCCTTGAACGAATTAGTTCAGTGCGTTTATCCTCATCTTGATTAAGGTGGGCCAACACTTCATAAATTGGTAGATCTGCTAAACCGGAATTTGAATTTAGGAGACCTTCCAGAGTTTTGCGTATATTAACTCCTCTTAATATTGATGCTCGGGTTGCTTGAGTGATGCTTCGATAACTAATGGGTTTCTCGCGGTTGGCCCAGTCGAGTAGTGGTCTTTTAGATACCTTTGAAATCAGATCTTCCTGAGTAAAGTCCTTGGAGTATGACCCATCACGAACAGTTGTTGCAATACTTTCATACCACGCCATCTCCCAAAGAAATGAAAGTCCATACGCCGCTCTTAATATTGTGAGAGACCAGTCAATCCACCTTCGAACTGGTAGATGGTCAACCCATTCTTTACTTGTGATTAAATCCCATGATTCTCTGAACCACCCGAATGGAGTATCACCGCCAAATCCCGAAGGTATAACACATGTCGAAAGAAGGTCGTCAGCTGATTTCTCTGGGTTGATGACAAGTTTATGCCCTTCTGGAAATACTGACCTTCGTACCGCTTGATCAATGACTTGCAGAAATTCGTCTCGTTCAAGAAGCCATTCCATAGCCTGATACCATTGTCCAGCGGCAGACTTGCCATCGTGAGCTTCGCCATTCGGCTTACCCAAAGCGTATATCTGTTCGATTATCTGCCCAAGATTGTGAGGTCTGGGTCTTCGCAAAGCTCCAATGGTGTTCTGGCATAATGCTAAGGAAGGTGTGAGAGGGACTACGGAATGGTTAAAGCCTTTTTTAGACTCTGCCCCTCGAAATGATTCGGCTATCGCAGATAAGGGGAGATCCGCACCGTGGGTCATTAATCCGCTTTCTTCAAGGCTTGATACCCATAGGTCGCTTTCCCTAAATTCTCTATTAAAAATATATGAAGTATCAGCACGCGGTGAAGAACTGTCATACGCTAATCCAGTCTTAGGTTCAGGCCATTCTTTACCGTCAACTTCGATAGAAGCGATCCGCCATGCTAGAGCACTTATGAATGTTTCGTTTAAACCGACATACTCGGGTCGATCAAGTGGGAGAATTATGTTTTTGCCTAGCATGCTAATTCTCTTTCTGCGCAAGAGCGATTGAGTAGTTCTCAGATTTTGAAAGAATTTGGTAATCAGGGTCAGCGCTGCCCTGTCTCGGCAGTAAAGAAGCTCTAATCCGTTCAAGTCGTGGTGTCGTTGATCCAGCCATTTCGGTTAATCCAGAGAAATTTTCGTTTGAATTAGGTTCTGATGTTCCTGCTAGAAGTTCTCTCATCATCGGAAAGTCAAGTTCAATTGTCGTATCAAGACTATTGTTTCGAGCGATGATTCCGACAAGTAAATGATCACCATTAACCGTTGCAGTAATTTCGATTTCTGAACGTGCGAACCGCACTCCTACTTGATCGCGTGTCAGGTAACTGGAAGTAATCGGTTCAGTTCTAGATTCGAAAGCCGGCAACGTAATATATCCGCCATCTCCAACAGGAAGAATAAGGGCACGGATATAGCTCTCAAAGTCATCAGGGACTTGACTTGATGTATTTGAAATATTCCACCACTTGATCCACTGATCGATTTCGTGCCTGTATGCACTAATTCCATTTGCGACAGCGTACAACCGTTGAAGATATTGGCTATACCATGATAAAGAGCTAGTTAGATCAACGCTATTAAGAGCGTTATTCCTACTGTCTAGAACGAAAGTAAATACCGCATCTAGATACTTGTCGAAATCAGTAACTGCGTCGAAGAAAGGATCATCTTTTTCTATATTCTCCAGAATTGAGTCGAGGATAGACTCACCTTCAGCATGGCCGATAAATGCATTAAGAACTGGGCTAGACCATCCCTGAGAATGTTCATCATGAATAGAACCCATTAGGGAATCAATTGTTGGGTCAATGGCTGAAGTCATTCGCACTGCTGGAAAGGAAAGTGGTAACGACGACATTGCGCCAGTCATTGCGGTATCGCCAAAAAGTCCCTGATGGAAACGAAGATTAGCTAACCGCAACATTTGCCGGAAATGTAGATGGGGAGTGTCACTAATTTCTCCCGACGGCGGTTGTTCATCAGCTAGCCATACGTGGGGAGGGTTTGATTTATCGGTGAAGTAGGAAGGGTCACCCAAAATTAGTCGATTGATAACTTCCCAAAGGTTTCGATAGGACATTCTTGATGCATTTACTATCTCTGCGCTTCGTAGGATGGTCAATACTCCGTTTTGCACTAGAGGGCTTTGTAAACTTTGCAAATTTGCAAAGAATGGGTCATGGAGCGGAGCGTTCATTTCTTGTTCTTGGTCGTCTAAGTAAATTTTGTGAAATTTGCTGAAGAAAGTGTCAAACAGTTGGCCAGCGGGGGTAGTTTCATCGAACTTTGGGGTTCGTTTCTTTAGAAACTCTATGCGGTGGCTTTCTTCTATTGCAGGGTGCGGTATCGGTTTCTTTTTAGTCTTTATAGAAGGAGCACCTTCAAATAGAGAGTTTAAATCCATATGAACGGCTAGAAGATGGAAGGTATGTTTGTCTATCTTGTTAGTCAAAGTTGCATATTGAAGTGGCTTATTACCAGAAGGTTCAGGAATCCATGACCATTCTTCGGTTTCTTGGACTTCGCTATCTCTTATCTGGAGCCATTTTGCTATCCAATTCGACGGTTGAAAATCAAAGGGTTCATTAATTTCACGGTATATGACCCCCCGATTTACATTCGCTACAAGACATTCATTTTTTTCGACAGCACTTTGAAAGTCAAGAAGAAGAATCGGTTCATCTTTTGATTCACCGGAGTCTGCAGGCATAGTCGCATCATTGAGTATTGTTAGTTTTCTTTGGTCCGATAGTTCAAAAAAGTATTTTCGGTGGTGGGGTTTTGTTTGCTCTGATTGGATAGGTTTATATTTTCCGCTTTGCGCTAGCAGGTTACCAATTACTGACTTCCCATTTCCCGGACCACCGACGAGAAACATTAGTGCGGATTCGTCTTCCGACAGGTTCTCCAGATAACCCATGAACCATTCCAAGGCTTCGTCCCCTCCACCTAACATTTTCCCTAAAGGCCAGAAATCCTGATACTGATCGCCGGGAGCAGCCGCCGTTTCGCTGCCGCCAACAAAACGGTGAAGCAACAGACTAAGGGCATCAGGATACTGCATTAGAATCTCTTCTGTCAGACATAAGTTTCCATACAATCTCGCTCCTATTGTAGTTAATCCAAGAACACAAAAAATTGCAAAATATCATCAATAAAGCATTAAACAACAGTACCTGTGTATGGATCTAGCTCTCCAGCAAATCCTTAATGTGTACTCCTATAGCGAATGCGAGCTTGACTGGTACAGCGTTACCTATTTGGGTGTATTTGGGAAGGTCACGAGCCCATGCTTTCTTTTCCAAATCTTCCTCTACATCTTTTTTGATCCTCATCAATTCAGTTTCAGTCAAGAGAGGATCAAAATCAGCCAAGAAACGTTCCTTGAGAATCTTGTTCTTGGACTTGGGGGTTTTACACTTGACGTAATTTTTGCATTTGTCGTTGGTCTTTTGTTCTTGTTGTTTTTTTTCCGTTGTTTTCATTCCTGACTTAATTTCTATATTTGTCATGGACTTAATTTTTTCCAAGTTATGTTCAATTCGTTCTTTGTCCTCAGTTGATAGGTTGTTCCAAGCTGAGTTTTCTTGACGAGTCTTTTTCTCCTGAATTTCCTTCGCTACCTCTTGCAGGATTTCTATGTACAGTGTCCGTTGTACTTTATCTATATCACCAGCTCGCCGGGGACCTCCAGTTGTTCGGGGTCCAGCGAATTGGTACCAGTCCGGAAAGCCTTGGAGTCGGGCCCATTCTCGAACGGTTAGGATTCGGGGTTGGCTGAAGTGGATGATGTCTTCGGTGCTTCCTGTGACAGTGATATTAGGCCCGTTTTCATCCCAGCGTTCAGGGAGAAGGCGTTGTGAGAATTTCTTCTGGTAATCCTTTTTCGCATGAATCTTCTTCAGGTTATATTGAATTCTATCTTTATCTTCGGCCCGCAATTTCGTCCATTTTGAGGATCTTTCTTCCATGGCAGCAACTATTTTCTTTTCTACTTCGTCGAGAATTCTTACGAAGAGTGTGCGTTCCTTAGCTGAAGAGTTCATTTCATTTAGCCGGATCTTTTCAAGTTCGGTCTCAGTCAGAAGAGGAGCAAAGTCAGCTATGAAACGTTCCTTTAGTATCTTGTTTTTGTACGTCGGGTCTTTGTATTCGATGTAACGGCGGCATCGCTCGTTAGCGAGTTGTTCTTGTTGCGGTCCGAGAAGAGATTGCCCAGATTTGTGAATCCGCTTGAATTTCCTAACGACTTGGGGTGAATGCCTGGAATAATCATGCTCTGTTAACGGGTCGCCTTGCTTAGGTATGACACCGTTCCTTGTTTTTCGGCGCAATTCTTTTTGATATTTGTTTTTAGGGTCAGCTTTCTTGGGGTAGGTGGTTGTGGAACCGCCTGAACGGATATGGTTCTCATCTACGAGATCTCCTAAGACGTCGATGAGGTCTGGGGCCCCGTTTGTTTTGGGTGGGTAGAATGAATCCTGCGTATTCTCTTTCACCGAATCGGGAAGTTGTGCGTGGACGTCTTCTCTAATGCCGATCATGATGACTCGAGGCCTGTTCTGCGGCACTCCGTAATCCTTTGCTAGAAGAAGTTTCCATTGGACTACGTAACCAAGAGCCTCATTTTTCTTCGGGGGTTTAGCCTGAATGTCTTTGAACTCGGTTTGGATATCTTCCCAGAATTCACCTGGGCTACCTTGAGCTGTTTTGCGTGCTGATAGAAGTCCTCGAACGTTTTCAAAGATGAACGCCCGAGGTGCGAGTTCCTGTATGAATTTTGCCATTTCCTTGTATAAGTGGTTCGTGGGGATGGCTTCCTTTTTAGTGTTTAGTTCTTTGAAGGTGCTTCGGTGCCCGATGCCGCTATAGCCCTGACAGGGGGGTCCGCCACAGACCACATCGATGTCACCGAATTCGCTATGCAAACGTTTTCGAAGACTTCTCAGCGCTTCAGGCTTTTGTGTGATCTCGAGAAGGTCGTAGGCCCGATTAGCAGGTTCCTTCAAATATGGGTTGTGCTGGCGGTTCATGAGGAAGCTTTCCATTGCGTCAGCGTTTAATTCATTGACGAAAATGGTTTCAAATCCAGCTTGTTCAAGACCAAGAGATAAACCACCACAACCTGAGAACAAGTCAATTGAAGATAGTTTGTTAGCCATTTTGCAGGACCGTCCAATAAATAATTCTTAGTTTATTTCTAGCATTTCCATAGGACATTTGGATATTTCTATTGATTAGTCGATATGCAGACTCTTACTTCAGAAGTATTCTCCCTTAAACCGTTGCTTGTTGCTAAGGAACGGTAATTGGAAATTTAGTTTGATTCAATTTACGCTTTATGAAATTCGTTATGAAAATTTCTGACTGTTCAAATGTAGACATTTTAAGACTTCAAATTCTCGAAAATAATTCTAGGATTCCCTCTTTCTACAAAGCCTTTTATGTATACAGAGAAGAATGGATTAAATACCCTCCTCATAAAGACGCAGTTTCAAAAATAAAGCTAGTCGGGGAAAGCATCAGACGTATCGCAAAAAGCGAGCTTGGGGGGAAAGGAAGAGGTGAAGCGACCGCAGCTGGCAAAGCATTTGAATCCATAGTCGTCTGGTATTTCAATTTACTTTTTTGGGAGCTCCCCGTAGTTGTTATGAGTCACAATAAAGCACCACAGATCTTTTCCGACATCACTCAAGTCAGCGTCAACGGAGAATCTGTAAATCCCGCAACCGACCTGTTTGCATTTTCGATCCCTGATAGTTCTCTTTGGAATGGGGATTTCAATGATCTAAATGATCATCTTGCCGACCGAATAGGAGCTGTTGATTTTACGATTATCCATACGAAGACAAATTGGAACGATACCGTTCAACTTCCAATGTTATGGAATCTCATATATAACGTTAAAGACTTTCGTATCCCTGATATTCAAACAGGGAAATCTGAAATTTCTACTGGTTCGACACGAAGTACAAAGTATGCCTTCGTTACCTTGCCATCTCAATCTAATTTGAAGAAGTTTAAGCCAAATGTTCAGCCTGTTATAAGAGCGAAGACCTTGTCTGGCGGGAATTATATCTCAGCTGCGACAATTCCAGATGTAGCTTATGCGTTGCATGAATTCCCCAGCAAAAACTTTTCTGACCAAATTCAAAAAACAACTTCAGGAAGTTATTGGGATCATGTGAGTCGTGTCCATCAGGAAACACCTGACTTATTAGACAGATTTTTGACCTTCGGATTTGGCCCCGATCAATTAAGCCCTGAACAGGAAGGATCTATTTGGGATGAGGAAGATAGTATTGCAAACTTAGATTTCTTCAATTAGATCGTTCATCTCGCATTTGGTTTGGCCGACTATTTTGACTTTTCTTGCCGTTCGCCATTTGATTTCTATATGGGACAATCTTGGGTAAATGATGCGGTTAGCCTCGTTGATGCATATCGATCCGGCGAACATACACCAGTTGAGGAAACTCGTGTTGCCTTAGACGCCATAGCAGAAAGCGATCTAAATGCATTTTCGTATGTTGATGAAGAGGGAGCTCTTGCTCGAGCAGAACAAGCTGATGTGTCACTTCCCCTTGGTGGGGTTCCTATCGGAGTGAAAGAACTCCATAATGTTGACGGCTGGCCCGATACTGGAGCTTCATTGGTTTTTAAAGATGGGGTTTCGCAATTTGATGGGACGATGATTCAGCGCTTGAAAGCTGCTGGGGCTAATTTGATTGGCCTCACCACCGCAAGCGAATTTGGTGGCCTCAACTGCTCGACCACCAAACTGAATGGCATAACGCACAACCCATGGAATAAAGATTCAACACCCGGGGGGTCGTCTGGTGGTAGCGCTGCTGCTGTTGCGGGTGGGATCGTGACGCTTGGAACTGGTGGTGACGGCGGAGGCTCTATTCGGATACCTGCAGGCTTTTGTGGCCTTGTTGGGATGAAGGGCACAGCTGGCCGAATTCCGCGGGGTCCTCACACTGGTATCGGTCCATTGACGGTGGTGAGTGGGTGTTTGTCTCGTTCTGTTCGTGATACTGCTCGTTGGTATGATGTGTGTGCTGGTTTTGACCCTCGTGACCCCTACAGTCTCCCGAAAGAGGTTGGGTGGGAAGCCCAGTTGGGGTTAACTGATTTTTCTGGTTCTCGGGTTATTGTGTCACCGGATTTGGGTTCGGCGATTATTAGTGACTCAGTGCGAAAGTTAGTTGCAGAGACGGCAGCGGAAATCATCGCGATAGCTGGCTTGCAACAAGTTGATGTTCCTGTTTCGTTGCCTCCTATTGATTGGGAGTGGGCTGTCGCCAATCAAGTTGGCCTATATAAGGAGCTTGGGGAGAGGTGGCCTGCTTGTGAAAAGGACATGACAAAGTCAATGGCGTTTGGTGTTCGCATGGGTATCGAACGCTACAACCTTGATATTGCTGCCAGAGTTGAAGAGGGGCGAACTGCCGCCAATGAACGAATGGCAGATATTTTTGACCAAACTGACTTCATCATCTGTGCATCAAACCCTGACATAGCTTTCCCCGCACATATTGAATCAAATACTCGAGTAGCAGGGGAGAAAGCTCCGCCCGGAAATAATGGGGCGCTAACCATTCCGGCAAATATCTCCGGCAATCCGGCAATTTCCGTACCAGCGGGTTTCATTGAAGGAATGCCAGTTGGTGTGCAGATTATTGGTGTGCAGCACGCTGATAGAGCCGTTATGGATCTCGCGTATGCGTGGGAGCAGCACAACCCGTGGCCTCTCACCGCTCTCTGATTAAAATTTTGTTACATCGCCATCATCTAAAACGATACCTCACCCAGTAATTAAACTTCCGTGTTGCTGGCAACAACGTTAGATTGGCAGCTGAACAACTCATTTCTATGAAATTTACAGCTAGAAACGGAAAGGTTATCTTTTGCTCATGGATAAGGAAGACTGGTTGAATGGTGACTTATGTGAAAAGGATGGGCTCTCATTTTGTGCTGCCTGTAAACCCAATGAGTTCTCACCCATTGTTTATGTAACCAGTAATGGTTCTGCTTTTCACCAAAGTAAGGATTGCGAATGGCTTTTAAAAGGCATTAAGAGAGCAAAGAAACGATGGAAGTTAGAAGACGATGTTCGTGTTGCTCCGAAGAAATCTCAGACGGCTATCTCGGAAGGTTATAATCCCTGCAATTTTTGCTGTAATTGAAATAACAAAGAGATGATTATCCAGATTTAGATCCCAAATTAGTTCAGGGGAAACGTCGGTGCACAAATAATAGGGGTGCAACATTCTGATAGAGCGATTTTAGATATTGCGCATTTGTGGGAGCAACACAATCCATGGCCACTCACAGCCACAATGAACTAGAATTTAATTTGTCCTCCACCATCTACGACAAGTGCCTGACCGGTTATCCAACTAATGCGGCCAGTTGATGTTAACTTTCTGCTCAGACGTTCCATAAATATGTAGTTGAGCAGTAGCACGACTGGAACCTACGTAAGCGAGTTTTTTTAATTGAATCTCATCTTCAACATACTTTTCAGGAAGAACAAGGAAAATTATCTCTTTTTCTAAACCTTTGAATCTATTGATAGTTTCAATAATTAATGGATACTCATCATCTTGATTCTCTTCGTCATTTATTCCTTTTCTGAGGACTTGTAAATTTAAGTCGGACTCTCTTATCGCATTTTCTAGATGAACACCTCGATCAGTTTCGTTACAAAGAATGACCATCTGATCAGGTTGAGCTCCTTCGTTTACGAGTCGTGTGATTTTTTTTATAATCTTTTTGCTTATTTGTTCGTCGTTCGTGATCTTTGTAAAAGTGGCTTTCCCGCCTCTGACTTTATTTACGTCATCGTTGGTTTCGAAAATGCTACTCACTGCTTCTGAAATCTTTCCAACATTACGGACATTCTTATCGAGGACCATTGTGGCCCCACCAACATTTTCCCATAACGAATTTTCATTGAAAATACTTTGTAAAGGGTCACCGAAAATGTAAAGAGATCCATCATCTTCCAAAAGCTCTTGTAACGCAATAATCCAGTGATCATTAAAGTCTTGAGCTTCATCAATAATAATTGACCCGAAGCGCTTGTTTAGTTTTTCAGCAGATTTAGACATAAGATCAGGTTGAATCTCATCAAAGAATCGATTCTTTTCTTCCCATGATGCGATGTTGTTATCTATAAGATTTCTGAGATTCCTTGCTTCATCATTTAACTCTAATTCTGCTTCACGAATCAGATATTTACATAACCTATGAAAATTTGTAACAGTGATATTCTCGTATCCTTTCAGTTGCTCCTTTAGCTCATCAGCAAGCAAGCTGTTAAAACAAACCAAGAGAGTGGAAATCCCTTCGTCGCTAAATTGTTTCGCCCTTTCGAGAGCAAGAACAGTTTTTCCTGAACCGGCATGTCCTTTAACAGTCAGCCTTTTATTTGCTCGAAGCATTTTCATTATTTCAATCTGCTGCTCAGTTAGTTCTTGAATAGCCTCGGAGATCGCTTCCATAGCGGTGTTAAGTGCACTTATAGGCTGGGTTAAAAATATTCGCTCTGGAGCTAAAGCCGAGATGATAGTTAGACAAGTCGAATCTTCGATTTGTTTAGTTCTCCAGTAATCTGCGATATTCTTTAACCTAAGTTCTATTCGATCAGACTTTAAATCGTTTTTATCAAGAATGATTGCTCTATCTCCTTCAGGTCCATAACCGTGATTTAGATTCATTGATGGTAGGGCAACCATATGGCCGCTAGATCGTTTAGCATTTAGCTCCCGATCGTTTCGGACCTTGTTAGAAATTAAATTGCATAGTCCGTAGCGGTTATCTTTGGCTTGTTCAAAAGGCGACCTATTAAGTTCATGCCGAGACCCTCTTTGAGACCCCCCAGCATTTTCTTGAGACCATATTCCGTCATCTAGGTTCAGGATTCCTCCTTTAGTTTCGCAGACTAATAAACCTCGTTCAGGATGAACTAATAAAAAATCAATTTCATGATCAATTGTTGTGTTCCCAGATGGAAGTTGGAATTGCAGAGAATGGATAATGGTCCAGTTATCCGATAAATTTCGAAACGCCTTGTAGCAGACCCACTCTCCATATTGAAATGAATCGTCGTCTTTAGTGAAGTAATTTTTTAATGCCACTCTTCCCGTTATGTTTGGTATTAATCTGGCCACGTTTAAATCCTTATTTTAAGTTTCTGCAACTAGAACTTGATCTGTCCTCCGCCGTCTAAGACGAGTGCCTGACCTGTTATCCAACTCCCTGTATCAGCTGCGAGATACAGAGCGGCACCGGCAATATCTTCTACTTCGCCCAGCCGTTTGAGTGGGTATTGTTGGGCGACCATATCTCCTGCGTCCCCTTCCCATAGCATGCGGGCGAAATCAGTTTTGATCAACCCCGGGCAGATTGCGTTAACCCGAACTCCAGGTGCGAGTTCCGCAGCGAGTTGTTTGGTCATGTGGATTAATGCTGCTTTAGTGACGTCGTACACGCCCAGCATGGGGTTAGTTTCGAGACCGCCAACTGAAGAGATATTGAGAACAACGCCACCGTTGTCCCTTTGGTACTTTTGCCAGACTAGTTGTGTCCACGCGAATGGTGCTGTCATGTTTACATCAATAGTTTTGCGCCACCGTGGCAGGTCAGCGTCAATCATCGGCCCCGCATACGGGTTCGTGGCAGCGTTATTCACCAACACATCCACACCACCTAACTCTGAGATACATCGGTCAATTGCATGTTCCATGTGCTCAGGATCACCTACGTTTCCAGCCTCCCACACACAGCCATTCCCGATTTCCGCAGCAGCGGTCTCGCATACATCTGCTTTCCGGCTGGTGATCATGACTTTGGCCCCAGCGTCAGCAAACGTCTTTGCGATTGATTTTCCTATACCTTTAGACCCGCCTGTAACCAGCGCGGTTTTTCCTTGCAATGAAAGTTCCATGCCTAGACATTAGAACACAACAACCAGAAATGCTCATTAG
>PBLQ01000062.1 GCA_002721815.1 Myxococcales bacterium | reverse complement strand
ACTAGATAATCACGATAAGTGGCTGCACAAGCGTGATACTTTAAAAAGTTTGGTATTTGGAGGTATTAATAAAATAGATTTCAATAAACAAAGATCAGAAGTTGATAAAAGCAAAAAGCGAGCAAAACGGCAGGGAGCATCGCATAAGCTAACGTCTTACCTACCCCCTTTACCAAGAAAACCTCAAGGCACTCCAGTTAGTGGACTTTGACGATTTGTTATTGCTAGCGAGAGAACTGCTGCAACAAAATGTTGACATAAGAAACCAGCTCCAAGAACGCATTCACCACCTACTTATCGACGAATATCAAGACACCAATCCATTACAGTTGTCCTTGATCCAGCTGCTCGCCAGCCCCCAATGTCAAGTGTGTGCGGTGGGCGATGACGATCAAGCCATCTACGCTTTTCGTGGGGCCAACATTGAAAACATTTTACGTTTTGAACAAGACTTCGCGCCATGCCGGGTGATCAAGCTTGAAGAAAACTACCGCTCGTACCAAAACATTCTCACCGCTGCCCACGGCGTTATCTCAAAAAATCCGCACCGCAAAGGGAAGAAGCTTTTCTCCAATCTCGGACCAGGCAACAAAATTAAAGTTCTCGAATGCGAGGATGGTTCTAAGGAAGCCGAAACGGTAGCCCTCAACATCCACGACGACTTACACAAGCGTGGCATGCCCGCGCACAATATTGCACTGCTTTATCGCGCCAACCCCCAAAGCAGATTGTTCGAAGAATCTCTTCGCCAGCAAGCCATTCCCTACAAAATCGTTGGCGGGACTTCGTTCTTCGATACCAAAGAAGTAAAAAACCTTTTGGCCTGGCTCTCTCTCATTGACTATCCCGGTAACGAGATGAGTTTTCGCCGCATGGTGAACTTCCCGGCCCGGGGAATCGGGCACAAAACGCTCGAACGACTGGTAGATAACGCGCCACAAGCCAAACAAAGTTTTCTGGCTTTTTCTGCAGCCGGTGCCCCAGGACTCGATCTCAAAAAGACCGCGCAACAAAGCTTGATCTCTTTTGCTGCCCCCCTTTTTGAAGCGGCTCAGGCAGCCCAAAAAGCACATCCACGTCAAATGGTTGCCATTTGCGAACGGGCCATTCAAGACGCCGGGTACAAACGATGGGTTGCTGAAGAAAAAGACCCGAAAATCCGAGATCGTATCCGGGAAGCGCATCAAGGGTTCTTCGATGCACTGGCGCTCTTCTGCGAGCAATACGAAGAGGCCAAATCCAACCCACGGGCCCATGAAAGCATCGACACCAAACGATCCGTACTGCGCGCCTTTTTGCAAAAATTGTCCCTGGAAGACAAAGAAGACCTCCGAGAAGAAGACAAGAGCAAGACCAGCAAAGGCAAAGTCACCCTCATGTCCCTCCATGCAGCCAAAGGTCTCGAATTTGAAAAAGTATACTTAGTGGGCTTTGAAGAAGGGCTGTTACCCCATCGACGTTCCCTTGAAGAGAGTGGCGACACAGGTGTTCAAGAGGAAAGACGTCTTTGCTACGTGGGCATCACCCGGGCGAAAGCCCAATTGGTCTTGTCTTACGCCCAGTGGCGCAGACGTCGTCATGAAAGAATCAAGCGAGAACCCTCACGCTTCCTTGAAAATATCCCGGCAAAAACCTTGGATACCCCCAAACCCATCGAGGAAACCGAGGAAGAAACCGCCTTTAACGCGTTTGCCAGCCTGAAGGCCAGACTGTCTAAGAACGAGCCAGTTGAAAGCCACAAGGAAATCAGCTAATTACAAAGGCAGCAAAAAGGATTTTCACCCATGTGCGGCATCGTTGGATATTTAGGACAACAACCAGCTCAAGACATTCTGCTCGAAGGTCTGCGTCGATTGGAATACCGGGGCTATGATTCGGCCGGTCTGGCCACCCTAACGCGGGATAATGCCCAACATACCACCACCATCACCCGCGCCCCCGGCAAACTCAACCAACTCCAAGAAGCGTTGAAATCCAAACCATGTCCAGGCTCTACCGGTATTGGCCACACCCGCTGGGCCACCCATGGCAAACCCAACGAACAAAACGCACACCCCCATCACACCGATGGCATCACGGTTGTCCACAATGGGATCATCGAAAACCACCAAGAACTCAAAACCGTGCTGCAAAAGATTGGCCGGACCTTCTCCTCTGAAACCGATACCGAAGTCTTTGCCCATCTCATTGCCGAAGCCAAAAAGAATGAACCCGATCTTTTGTTGGCCGTTAAAGCAGCTTTAGAAAAAGTAGATGGCGCTTATGCCTTGGTGGTCTTAGATGAGAGCGATCCTGAACGTTTGATTTGTGCCAAGAATGCATCACCGCTGGTCATTGGTTTGGGTGACGGTGAAAACTTTATCGCCTCTGATATTCCAGCAGTTTTAAAATACACCCGCGATTTTCATTTTCTAGAAGATGGCGACTTGGCATCACTCACTGCAGACAAGGTGACCATTTGGGACACCAAAACCCATACCGAACAGCAGCGGCCGGTTAAAACCGTAGAATGGTCTCCAGTGATGGCCGAAAAAGACGGCCATGAACATTTCATGCACAAAGAGATTTTTGAACAACCCAGAGCCATCACCGACACCTTGCGTGGTCGTATTGATTTTGATGTGGGCGAACCGGTTTTAGAGCAAGTCCATTTGGACAAGCTTCAAAACATCGATCGTATTTTGCTTTTGGGCTGTGGCACCTCATACCATTCCGGCATGGTGGCCAAATATTTATTTGAGCAATTGGCACGGGTTCACGTCGAGGTGGATTTGGCCAGCGAGTTCCGCTACCGCAACCCCGTGGTCGATGAAAAAACGTTGATTATCGCCATTTCCCAATCCGGTGAAACCGCAGATACGCTCGCAGCATTAAAAGAAGCCGCCCAGCACGGCTCACCCTGCTTGGCCATTTGCAATGTGATGGATTCGGCGATTGCACGTTTTTGCGATGCCCGTGCTGGCGTGCTCTATACCCGCGCCGGCCCTGAAATCGGTGTGGCCAGTACCAAAGCCTTTGTCACCCAACTGGTGTGCTTGCACATGCTCGCCCTCGTACTGGCCAATCAACGCGGACAAATCTCCGCCGAAAACCTCAAAGCCGAAATGGTGGACTTGGCGCGCATTCCCCGGGAGATGGAAGAGATTCTTAAATCAGAAAACGCCGTGCAAGAGATTGCCGAACGCTACCAACACATGGACCACATGTTGTACCTGGGGCGTGGTCCTTTCTTTCCCATTGCTTTAGAGGGCGCACTCAAACTCAAGGAAATTTCTTACGTGCACGCCGAAGGGTATGCCGCCGGCGAAATGAAGCACGGTCCCATCGCGCTCATTGATGAAAACATGCCCGTGGTGGTCATGGCGACCCAAGGGCCTGGTTATGATAAAGTCATGTCCAACCTCGAAGAGGTAAAAGCCCGTGGCGGAAAAATTATCAGCGTGGGCCTCGAAGATGATGAGCGGCTCGCCAATGTCAGCACCGACATGATGACCCTGCCCCAAGCGCCCTTTTGGATCTTACCGATTCTTTCGGTATTGCCCTTGCAAATGCTCGCTTACCACATCGCTAAACTGCGCGGCACCGATATCGACCAGCCTCGCAACCTTGCCAAAAGCGTCACGGTCGAATAGGGCCCGCCTCAGACATCTACGGCAATAAAGGAAATATGATGAAACATTTACATTCGCTCGTATTTCTTTTTCTATTGCTGGGCTTTGGGGGGTGCCACCAAAAAGCCGTCATGCAAAAAAAGCCTGACCTGCAAGATAAACAAGTTACGCAAGGACAACCTGCAGCGGCTCCGGCCCCCGACCCCCAGTGCCAACAAGACGAAGCCGACATCAAAAGTGCCGTGCGTCAACTTTATAAGTGGTACCACACCCAAGGCGTCAGTGTTGACTTCCCACACACCGAAAGTGGTGACTTTTTTACGGGTTTGGATGAAGGTGCTTTTGAATTGCGTGTCCAGCAACTCAAGGACTCTGGTCTTTTTACCCAGGCTTTCCTCGACAACTACACAAAAATTGGTCACGAGATTCACCGGCGTTTGCGTACCAAAGAAATGATTTACGAAGCCGGCTATACGCCCCCCTACGGGAACGGGGCGAACCCGTGGACCAACTCCTTAGACGTATCCAGCGACACCTATTGGAACGAAATCCGCATTGAAAACGTGGTCACGCGAGGTAACCGCGCTGTACTCACGTGGTCTTGGCCAGGTAACTACCGAGAAATGCGCATCACCAAAGCGGTGTGTCTGCAAAAAGCGGAAAAGGCGGTCATCATCGAAAGCGCAGATTACCAAATCGAAGTGGTGAAAGAAAACGACCGCTGGAAAATCACCCGCATGCAAGGCTTTGATTTCAAGACGTTCTTTCCTCAGTAAGATTACGGTTCTGGGCAGGTCGTTCCTGTGGTAGCGTGGCCCCACTATTTTTTCAAAGCAGGAGTTCCAAATGGCAAAAGTCGTTGTCCAACAAAACCATTCCCTAAGCCCCGATGAAGCCATTTCAAAAATTGCGGGCTTTCAAGAAATGATGGCCAAGTACGGTGTCAAAGCCAAATGGAAAGGCCACCACGCCGACTTAAAAGGCTTAGGCGTCTCCGGCTCCATCGATGTGTCCGATTCTGAAGTGGTGGTGACCCTCAAACTTGGGATGATGGCGAAAGCCGCTGGCGTGGATGCCGATCGACTCAAAAAGAGTATTGAAAAACGTTTGGGTCCCGCACTGAGCGACGGTTAACCCCTGCCAGCCATCAAAGGAAATTGAACGATGAACTTTATCGACGAAGCCATTGACCAGTACTGCGTGAACCATTCCGAACCGGAACATCCCATTTTTGCCGAGCTGCATGAGCGGACTTACGCCGAAATGGAAATTCCCCAAATGCTGGCCGGTAATTTGGTGGGCAATTTTCTTCAACTGATGATTCGTCTTTCGGGTGCGAAACGTGTGGTGGAAGTGGGCACCTTCACCGGTTACAGCAGTCTCAAAATGGCCCAGGCCCTCCCCGACGATGGCGAGGTCATCACCCTGGAATATGAAAGCAAACACGCTGCTTTTGCCCAATCCTTTTTTGATCAAAGTGACTGGGGTCAAAAAATCACACTTCAACAAGGGGCGGCGTTAGACCATTTGTCACATCTTCAAGGGCCAATTGATCTCGCTTTTATTGATGCGGACAAAGTGAATTACATCGCCTATTACGAGGCTTTACTGGAAATGCTACGACCTGGGGGCATGATCATTTTGGACAATGCCCTTTGGAGCGGCTCGGTGCTCGATCCAAAAGAAGAAAGCGACCAAGCGTTGGCTGACATGAACGACCACGTACACGCTGACAAGCGCGTGCACAACATGCTCTTACCGTTGCGTGACGGATTGATGCTCGCCCTCAAAAAGTAATCCAGTTTACTAACGGGAAAAAACAAAGGTTTGCTTGCGTTCTTTGATGTTTCCAGTGGCGGGCTCCAACATAATGGTGGACACATCCAAAGACACGCTTTGCATTTTGGGGTATTCGGCCAAAATAGCATCTGCCAAATCATAAGGCTCCAATAAATCACCGTAATGCATTCGTTTCGCCGAGAAAGTGTCAGAAAAGCCCCGTAACGGTTGCTGTGTGAGGTCGATCCTTTGGCCTTTGTCATCAGCCGCCGCGATGCGAATTCCCGGAGATGGCATGGCGTACATGGCCCAGCCGAAAAAGCGCCACGGGTTGATGTGAACCTGCTGTACCATGCTGTGCTGCACCCAAGGCCACACCAATAACAATACCGCTAAGGCCAAATAGATTCGTTTTTTTAGGGGCGTCATGAAATCACCCCCGAAAAAGCCATAAAGTTCACGGCTAAAATAACAGCCACCACACCGAACAACTTCTTTTCGTGGGCATCATTAAAATACAATGACAACAAAATCAGCATCATTAAAAAGAATTCTGCCTCAAGTGCCGCCAATTGAAAACTGGCGGCAAACAACAAGGTAATCACCAGCCAGACTTGACGTTTGGCTGAAAAGACAACCAACAAGGGCAACACCAATTCTAACACCCAAGTGAGATTGGAAATGAGCAAGCCATACCAAGTTTTGAGTTTGAACCCAGTCAAGCCCGCATAGGGAGGCCAGGGCAAAGATTGAAAATATTGAAGTTCCGCTTGGCTGCACCACAAATGGGCCACATTTTGAAAACTGGGCGTGGCGTAAGTTTTATAGGCCAGGTACTGCCCCTCAAAATACGTTCCCAATAAGAGTTTTTGCACGCCAGCGTAAAACAAAACCACCAAAGCGAATGTGCGAATAAAAGAGAAAAATACCCGTCGCTCCACTGCGCTTTGGGAGCAGGTCAAACCGGCCAAACCCAAAGGTACCAGCTCGAGCAGCCGGTGGTTCGGCGTATTGGGAAATTCGATGGCGGCCAGAAGACACCCCACCATAAATAGGGCGCCCAATACCAACCGTCTGCGCACCGGTGCCCCCCAGTAAAAAACCACCGAGCCCAGTACGAAAACCAAGGTTAAGGGTGCTTTGGGTTCGGACCAATCAGGGGACATCAACAAATGGCTGGGAACCCAACACCCCAGCAAAACAAAGACCAAAAGATTCAAGAATTGGTCGAAGCGCGCTTGGCCACTCAAGCGTTCATCATCACCGATCATGATCTTTTCAATGGAGGCTTGAAAAGCGGAAGTGGCAACCATGTGTTTGAGAAACTCCCACGCTAAAAATTGGATGGCATCAGTGTAGCGCTGGGGGCTAATGGGTCAAGATTCTGACAGGAACGGGGTTTCCATGGCCAAAATCAGCAGATTGTCCTGTTAGTTGTATTTCATAGATCCTTGCCGTAGACATTTGGTTGAAAACTTGATCAATTAGACCCCTCAGAAAGGAGTCTGCAGTGAAAAGTTTCGAGAGTCTTCCACCACAATCTGCCGGGATGGGCAGTGACGATCTCAGCGCCATGTTGATGGACGATGATGATACGGTGAAGACTTTCTTTCATCTCATTAGACACCCCGCAGATATCAAAGAAGCCATTCTCACGGTCAATGCAGAAGAGTGGCCACGACTTTTAGGCCTCATTGAAGAAGTCGATCGGCAAGCCGAAGTGATCTCCCTTTTGGATGAAGGTGACCGTGAAACGCTGCTCAAACTTATCCCACCAGAGAAGTTAACGCCTCTGCTGCGCGAAATGGAAACCGATGATGCAGCGGATTGGATTGGCGATCTTCCCACGCAAGAACTTCAGCAAAAAGCATTGGCCGGTTTGGAGCAATCCGACCGAGAAGATGTGGCGGGCCTGCTTCTTTGGCCCGAAGATTCTGCGGGCGGCATCATGCAAGTGGAACGGGCTCAAGTCTCACAAATGAGTACCCTGAGTGAAACCATCGCCAAAGTTCGACAGCTCGTTGATGACGATTTAGAAATATTATCTATTTGGGTGGTGGACGCAGAAGAGCGCCTGGTGGGTGTGATTCCGGTGGTGGATTTGCTCATGCACAAGGGCCAAACCCTCGCCCAAGATATTATGGTCCCCCCGGTGGCCACCGTGAAACCACTCGAAGATCAAGAAGCGGTGGCACAAATCTTTCGTAAATATGACCTCATTTCTTTGCCAGTTGTCGATGAGAACCAGAAATTCCTCGGACGCATCATGGTCGATGATGTGGT
Source organism: Myxococcales bacterium (assembly GCA_002721815.1). GTDB lineage: Bacteria > Myxococcota > UBA727 > UBA727. The sequence continues at coordinate 38,623 of PBLQ01000062.1, read as the reverse complement.
GGATGTTATCACCGATGAGGCGAACGAAGATGCCCTGCGCATGGCCGGTACCAGTGCCGAAGAACTCCTGTATCGCTCTCAAGTATTATCAGTGGCAAAGATTCGTTTGCCGTGGTTGGCCATCAACCTCATGGGGTCTTTGGTCTCGGCCTTCATGATATATTTGTTTGAACCTGTGATTGAAAAAGCCATTGTCATTGCCGCCTTCGTACCCGTAATCACCGCCATGTGCGGTAACGTGGGTACCCAAAGCGCCACCATCTTTTTGCGGGGAATGGCCACTGGGCGTTTGGACGTCACCGATATCCCCGAAATATTCTCACGAGAACTGCGCATTGGGGCCATCATGGGTTTGGCCTGCGGTCTATTGGTGGGGGCATTCGCTTATATCTTTTTTCCCGTGGGCGATAGCGTTGACCCCGCTTACCTGGGTGTCATTGTGGGCTTATCTATGATCGCCGCCATGACCGTCTCTGCGGCCTTAGGTGCCATTGCCCCTGCCGGCATGAAACAAGTGGGCATCGACCCTGCCGTAGCCGCTGGTCCCTTTGTCACCACCGTCAACGACATCATTGGCATTTGTATCTATATGGGCACGGCCATCTACTTTTTGGATGCATTGACCCATGGGTGAGTCCAACCATCTCCCACCCGTCGAACTTTACACCGATGGCTCATGCCTCGGAAACCCGGGCCCTGGAGGCTGGGCGGCCCTTTTGCTTTTTCGGCAAAAAGATCAAATCCACGAAAAAATGATCGACGGGTGCGAGCCAGACACCACCAATAATCGAATGGAACTCATGGCCGCGCTTCAAGGGTTATCAGCGCTGAAGAAACCTTGTCACGTGACTCTTTACACCGACAGCCAATACGTCAAAAAAGGCATGACCGAATGGGTTCACAATTGGATTCGGAACGATTGGCGAAATGCCAAAAAAAAGCCTGTGGCCAATACTGACCTGTGGCAAGCCCTCCTCGAAGCCGTGAAACCACACACATTGCAATGGCGATGGGTGAAAGCCCACGATGGTCATCCCGAAAATGAGCGCGTTGATGATGCCGCACGTCATGCAGCCCAAAGCCTATTGGACAGCGCACAATGAAGGTCATCGTTGGCGTAGGCGGCAGCGGTAGCCAGGTGAGCACACGGGTGAAGGCCGCCTTGTCTTGGATGTTGGATGTTCCTGAGAGTAAAGTGCTGGGTCAAAGTCCGGTCTATGAAAACCCTGCTGTGGGTGGCGTGACCCTCGCAGCTTTCGCCAATGCTGCGGTTTTGCTGGAAACCTCATTATCCTTGGAGCGCTTGTGGCAAACCCTGCACCAACTGGAACGCAAACAAGGCCGGGTGCGGTTACTCAAAAACAGCGCTCGAAGCCTGGATCTGGATATTTTGTGGGCAGAAAAAACCTCTAAACAAAGCTGGTTACAAGTGCCCCACCCCCGTTTTCTGGAGCGAGATTTTGCTCTTCTTCCCGCGATCGATGCATGGACGGATGCCGCCCTTTCCCCACCAAGTCATTGGGAAATGGCCGCGCGCTCGCTCCGTCCCTTCAGCCGCATGAGGCAAAGTTAAGGGTCGCTTCCCATCCTTCTGCGGCCACAGCGCTACTTGTGCCACCCCAAGCCCCTGTTTTATATCCATATTTATAATTTTCCCCTGCTGTTCGAGGCGTGCCGGCCAGCATGGGCGCCCCATCCAGAAATCCCGTCATGCGGCGGCCTAAAAAGACGGTGATATCACCGCTAAAGCGAGTATGCCCCGTTGACCTTTGCGCCGGGATCGACCAAATTAATCGACGTGCTAAGCGAAGGAGATCCAGATGGCATCAGGAATTAATAAAGTCATTTTAGTCGGTAATTTAGGGGCTGATCCAGAAGTGCGATACAGCCAAAGCGGAACAGCCGTGGCCAACCTGCGCTTGGCCGTGAGCGAGCGCCGCAAAGGCCAAGACGGCAACTGGGCTGATCACACCGAATGGGTGCGAACCGTATGTTTCGGCAAAACCGCCGACAATGTTGGCAACTACCTCAAAAAAGGGCGCCAAGTGTACGTGGAAGGTCGTTTGCAGACCCGCAAATGGACCAACAAAGAAGGCCAAGATCAATACACCACTGAAGTGGTGGCCAATCAGGTTCTCTTTTTGGGCAGTGGCAGTGGTGAAGGCCGAAGCAACTACTCCAATAACAAGCCCGATGGATTCTCTGGTGGCAACAACGCTGCACCCAGCACCGGTGGCGGTGGCGGTGGCGGTGATGATTTTTACGATGACGTGCCGTTTTAACTTTTAAAGCTTGAGAAACATGCAAAACAAAGATGTCATCGTCATACGTGACCCCATTCACGGTACCCTGTCTTTAAACACCAAAGAGATTCGCCTGGTGGATCAAATGGCGTTTCAAAGACTGCGGAACATTAAGCAGTTGGGGTTTGCAGACCAAGCGTTCCCCGGGGCCACCCATACAAGGTATGGGCACTCCCTCGGCGCGCTGCACGTGGCATCACGTCTTTTTGATCGCCTTTTCAGAACGGGTGATCTCCCAGGCCCCGTCCTTAATCGATTCAGACAAGCGGTTCGTCTGGCCATTCTCTTCCACGATATTGGTCACGCGCCCCTGTCTCACACCACCGAAATGCTCATGCCTAAGGTGGGAGAATTGAAGCTCGGTGAACTGGGCGGCGACAAGCCCAACCGTCAAGCCAGCCACGAAGACTACACCCTTAAAATCATCCTCCACTCTGCCTTGGGTGACGCCATCAACAAGCTCTTCGGGAATGAAGGCATCACGCCCATGGACATCGTGGACCTCATTCACGGTCAGGTTCCGACCACCCGTTACCGTTATGGCGGTATCGACTATGCGCCCGTATTGCGACAACTGGTGTCCTCCGAAGTCGACGCTGACCGCATGGATTACCTGCAACGAGACTCTTTTTATTGCGGGGTTAGTTACGGCAAGTTTGATTCCCACTGGCTCATCGACAATGTGACACCCGTCCAGAAAGAGGGTCGTATTTATCTCGGCATCAAAAGTCGTGCCATGTTTAGTTTCGAAGACTTTTTGCTGTCGCGCTATCACATGTTTGCAAGCGTTTATTTGCATTACACGCCGGTCATCTTCGAAAAATTACTCGCGCGCTATATCGAAGAGAGTGATGGTGAGTTCGCCCTCCCTGCCGATGTGGAACAATACATCCAACTGGATGACGTGGACCTTTGGTATGTTTTGCGACGGTCTAAAAACCCATGGGCAGAACGTATCGTGGCACGCCGTCCCTATGCCTTGATCGATGAAACCGACATTTCTCTCTCTGATGAAGATCCGCAAAACGAAATCATGACAGCGCTTCAAGCGGCAGGGGTCGACGCCATTAATACCAGGTCACGTAGTTTGCTGTCCAAGTACTACGGCAACAGCGATGCTGTGATTCCTATTTTTGTGGTAACGGGGTCTCACAATGTGATGCCTTTAGGTGAATACACGCCTTTGTACCACCGATACCAAAACCCATCGGTGATGTCCCACGTCTACGTAGACCCCGAACAAAAGACCTTGGCTAAAAAGATTGTGCAAGCCGTGCATCAAAACCGACAAGACAAAGGAACGCCCATGGAAGCATCCAAACAGTCTTTAGTCGTCCAGTCTTACCCAAACACCGCGCATGGGTCTTAAACGCAAAGCGTTTTTCTTCTCAGGATAATCAATCCCCAGGGTTAACGCCTCAATGCTTTTGATGGTCCGCTCTGTTGAGATGACACTTTCGCTCACCTCGGATTTAATTTGCGACACCGATAAAGAGCGATCGTTGGTGGAAAACATAAATGAACCACCAGGTTTGAGGGCCGTCACCAAGTGGGACCCATAAAAGTCCAAATGCTCACGGGTAGTCCACCGTTTGCCGTCGGGCGCAATGGCGGTGGCGGGGGGGTCACACAAAATCAAATCGTATTGGGCTGTCTTCTTCGCTGCCTTTTTTAAAATTTTGATGGCGTCATCCACCATAAATCGGTGCTGCCTTGGGTTGATGCCATTAAGGGCCATGTTTAAGGCCGCCCAAGGGGCACACTTACGAGCCGCATCCACGTGGTCTACACGCTTCGCACCAGATACGGCCGCCACAGCACCAAAACCACCCGCGTGGGCAAAAAGGTTGAGCACCGTTTTCCCACCAGCTTCCCTCAACACCCGCTCTCGCACCAATCGCATATCGGCAAATAAGCCTGTTCCCAGAGCGTCGGCTTCATTCAAGCGTAGGGCAAACCGACAGCCATTCTCTAAACCCACCACCAAGGATGGCGGCGTTCCACTCAAAGTGCGCATGCTGCGTGCTTTTCCACGAACATCGCGCGAAACAGCCACCATGCTTTGAATATGGGGAAGTTCATCTTGCAGCATCTGATGCATGGCATCCCATTCAGTCTCCCATTTGGCATCATGGGCCTCTAAACGTAAATGTCCCGCATAATGATCGATGAACAGACCCTCAAGGTCATCACCTAAATCATGTACCAATCGAAAAACATTGTGACGGGAAGCCCGAAACAATGGGGTTCTAATGGCGATCGCCTTACGTAATGACTTTTTCCAAGCGGGTTCAACGGACATGCACACCTTCTAAGGATGCTTTCGATCGCGTACCTGCTCCAGGAGGTTCTGTAAAACCGCCAGCTGCGCATCTGAATTAGGGACTGGGCCTGGAGCCTCCATCTCATTGACGTCTTCGACCGAACCAACATTTTGCTCGGCTGCATCCTGAGACCCTGCATCCGACACCCTGTCTTCAAACTCCGCCGTTTCGGTGACGTCCAATGAGGATGACTTCGACGTGGTTTTGGTGCGTACATCCACCACCGCTGCCGCCACATCGCTGGCCGCCTCAACCACCGCTGCCGCCAAATCCCGGGCTGCTTGAGCGAACGGGTTGGTGCGAATACGCTGAATGCTCAAAGGCCCTCGGTCCACGTCCTCTTTGGCAACCGAAAACGTGTTTTCGTCCCGTTGGGCTTCCTCGGCCAAACCAATAATTTTGGGCGGGTCCTTGGTTGGGGTTTCTTCGACCACCGATGACTGTGATGCTGATTCTGACTGCGCTATCTCGAGGGCTTTGGCCTCTTCCTTTTCAGCAGATTCTCGCACCATGGCATCGAAGGCTTCTTGCGCCTCGTCGATGGCATCCTCACCATCGGTCATGGCTTCGTAGGCATTCACCCACAAGGCGTGCAGCCCGACCAATACTTCTTGCATGTCTTTATAGGCCGCGGCGTACGATTTCACCGCCTCGCGCTTTTCACCCGCTTGGGTATATGCGTTTCCTTCTGCGACCAGATCAGCAATGGCTCTGATTTTCTCTTCTTCCACTGAAGCGTCCTATGCTTTTTTCGTGACCTTCGGCTTTTTGGTGGCCTTGGCCTTTTTCGACACTTTGGCTTTCTTGGTCACCTTAGCCTTTTTGGTGGCTTTTTTCTTGGTTGCTGCCTTTTTTTGTGTCTTTTTCGCCGTGGTACCAACCTTGGTGGCTTTTTTGGCTACTTTCTTCTTGGTGGTGCGCTTCTTCTTCGCCTTAGCCGCGGTCTTTAATTCTTCCGCAGACTCGGGCTCCGTGGGATCTTCTTCCGTGGTTGATGGCTCTTCTTGGGTCTGAGCCGCATCTTTTTGCTCGGCATCTTCAGTCGCTTTGGATGCGGCAAAAGCCTCAAGCGCTTCATCGAGCAGCTGACGAAAACTCTCTTCTTCATCCGCGGGCAACACCGCCAAGCGAATCCGATCGTCGGGATACCGGTTCACGATCTTATTCACCAAAAAGTTCAAGGACAATAATGCCCCACTCCCTTTGTGGAATAAAGTTTCGCCTTCTTCATGTATGGTTACCACCACGTGTGGGAATTGCTCATTACCCAATAAAGAAGCTTTGACCTGAGTGCTCAAACCGCCCAAACGCATGACCTGAGCAATGACATCTTCAGCCATTTCTCGTTTTTCTTCAGGGTCGCTTTTGAGGCGATACTCAAACCGGCCCTCAGCATCAAAATCGAAAAGACGTTTTGCTTTCTTCTCCCACAGCTCTGCTTTCCGTTTGTGCTCCTCTTGAGCTATTTGGGCTTCCATGGCTGCGCGCTCTGTTTCGCGCTCTTTACGTTCCGCCTCTAGCGCCTGCTGAACATAAAAAGGATTTCCCGACACCACGGGATTCACCCCGCCCATGTAATACCGACCCATGCGTACCAGGGGCGGGCCCATTCGCCGACGTTTTTTTCGTTTGCCATCGAGTTCACTCAAAATTCCGCTAAATGTGTGCGTTGGTGAACTTTCTACTCGGTTGCCGTAATCATCAGCTAAAATCGCCTTTTCATCTTCAGGCGGTTTTCGGTTACCAATGTCATCCGGTGGAAGGCGATTGTCTGAAGCTTTTTTACGGTTTCCTACATCGTCGCCTGGTTGTAAGCCATTGGGTTCGCCGGTGTGCTTGCCGCGATTGCGACGGCGTCCTCTTCCGTGATTCTTTTTACGACGGCGGTGATGTTGTGCCATGGGCACACTCCTTTAGGTATATTTGCGCTTAATGTAGTACTGCTGCACAATGGTGAGCAGGTTATTGGTGAGCATGTAGAGCGACAAGCCAGCAGGCAATGAAATCATGATCACCGTCAAAAATATAGGCATCCCCCACATGATGTATTTCATCTGTGGTTGATCTTCAGGCGCAGGTTGAAAAGCGGTTTGAATGGCCATGGTCACACCCATCGCGATGGGCAACACGTAAAGTGGGTCAGGCATGGTGAGATCAGTGAGCCAACCGAAAAAAGGTTGCTGATACAGTTCAACGGAGCCCCACAAGGTCCGGTACAACGCAATCCAAATGGGCATTTGAATGAACATGGGCAGACACCCCGCCATGGGATTGATACCCTTCTCCCGATAGAGCTCCATTTGCTTTTGCCCTTGGAGCTGTCGGTCGTGCGCGTACTTCTTCTGGAGGGACTTGAGCTCCGGCGCGATGGTTTTCATCTGCTGCATGGAGACGTAAGACTTCTGGGTCAACGGGAAGGTGATGAGTTTGACCAATAAGGTCAGCAAAATAATCGCAAGACCGAAGTTGCCGGTGTAGCTGTAGTTTTGCATGAGCACCCACAACATGGGACGCGCAATGGCACCGAACCAACCAAAATCAACGTTCTGGTCGAGGTCATTTCCCAGGGCTTGTAGGGTGTCTAATTCTTTCGGACCCGCAAAAGCCTCTTGGCCCCAGCTGATTTTTTCTCCTGGTCTAATTTTGAACGCCGGATAAGACAGAGACAAGATAAAACCGGGTGTTTCGTTGGTTTCACTCAAGGCCACTTTACAGGTGGCTTTGTCCACAGGGTTGGGCATCAAAGCGTGTAAAAAGTACTGGTCATCCATGGCCACGTGCAAAAGAGGTGTCTTTATTTCAAGCGGCCCGTCCTCGAGGTCCGCGGTTTCTACCCGGTGGTGCTCATGGTCGTTGCCGTGGCAAGCAGCACCAAACCCAGCCACCATGGGGTTCATCATACCGCCCCCGCTGTCACCTTGGTTTTCTGCTGCCAATTGCAGATCCAGTTGAAGCTCGCGAACGGTCTGCCCGACGTTTTCAAGCTCGATGTTGTGCTTGTAGGTAAAATCGTTTTTTCCAAAGGTATAGGTTCGAGTGATTTTCACCCCCTCGTGGGTCAGGCGCTCGTACGTCACGCGGTGGCTGTCATTGGAAACCAAGCGGTACGTGTCTTTGGGACGCAAAACCACATCACCGCCTCGAGAGGCCAAGCCCATCAGGTGAACATCTTCCACTGAACCATGAACCAAATCCACCCATTTAACAGCATCGTCTTCGCTGGTCTCGGTGGAGGCTGCTTTATAGCCCGTGAGCTCATAACCGAGGATTTGTCCCCCCTGATTGGTGAAACTCACATCATATCCCACTTGCACCATTTCACCTTTTTTGCCCATGGCCTTGTCCATAATCTGGGCTTTGGCATGGGTGATGACTTCGGCGCTGGCGGGCGTGGCCGCCGATGCAACCGCTTCTTCTTGCTTGGGCACATCAATGACATCGGCCTTTGGGGCCACTTTGGCTTCGTTTGCAACCGCAGCAGCGTCAGCCTGGCTGGATGCGGCCGGGGCCGTGGGCGCTGGCGTGTTTTGGGTCACCCATTCCACGTAACCGAACCACATGAGCATCATCATGCTCACGGCCAAAAAAAGTCTCTTTTTGTCTGGGCCTTGCGGCTCCAATCCCACCGGTTCGAATTGCATTGCAATTTCCTTATTGTTTGGCTTTGACGCGCCTCAACCCCTCAAATCCACGTAAAAAGCAGGTGGCACTGCCGAAACTGGGGTTTGCTCACTTCTTTTGGGCAAAAAATCCGTATTTTTCAACCCCTTTCGGGGGAAAATCACCCAGCCCTCTTCCCAAGTTCAGAAATATCGATATTTTGACCCGGTCTTCTCACAAAGGATGCCTTATGTCGTCTCATTCCCCAGCCGTTCCAGCCCCTTCCCGCCCCACCAAAACCATGGAGCGGTTCCATAACCCTCGACCCGAGCGGGACTATGAAATTCGGTTCGATTGCCCTGAATTCACCTGTTTATGCCCATTAACCGGTCAGCCCGATTTTGCGACCATCAAGATCAGCTACACCCCCGACCAGTTTTGCGTGGAGTTAAAGAGCTTAAAAATGTACCTCTGGTCCTTCAGAGACACGGGTGCTTTTCATGAAGCGGTCACGAATGAAATTTGTGATGATCTGGTCAAACTCCTGGATCCAAGGCATTTAAAAGTAGAAGCAGACTTCTGGGTTCGAGGAGGGATCACCACCATCGTCACCGCAGAACACCGCAAAGGCGAAAGCCCGCACTTAAACCTCCAAGAGGCCACCGAACGCGCGGCCACCCAAGGCGCCCCAGGTAAATCTTTATAGATCGCGTTAGCTATCAGAACCCAAAGAGTTCAGCGTGGAGGAAACCAACTGGTCCATTTGCCCCGTGGTCACCACTTCAAAGACATTGATGGGTTCTTTTTTACCTTTGAGCCGCACATTACCCAAAGGCACCACCGGCACCTTCGCCTTCACTTCAAGCGCAGTGCTTTCTCCCAAAACGATTTGCCCCGGACGAGAAAGTGACTCCAAACGCGACGCGATGTTCACCGTATCGCCCAAAGCGGTGTACTCCATCCGTAAGGTTGAGCCCACAGTCCCCACCACCACCTTACCGGTGTTGATGCCAATGTGAACCTGCATATCATCCATGTCTTCGATGCCATCTGGTTCCAGCACCATTTGGTTGAAAGCTTGTCGCATTTTGAGGGCGCATTGAACTGCGTTCATTGCATCCTCTTCGGTGGGAAAGGGCGCACCGAAAATAGCCATCACCGCGTCGCCAATGTATTTGTCGACGGTGCCCCCATGCGCAAAAATAATCTCGGTCATGCGCGACAAATAAGCATTGAGCAGTTTACCGATCATTTCCGGTGTGTGGGTTTCACAATAAGACGTAAAGCCCGACAGGTCACAAAACATCACCGTCGCGGGCAACGTTTCGAGGAAGAGTCCACCGGTCACCTCGGTATTCGCTTCTTGCATGAGCCGCCTCACCACATTGGGCGCATGGAAACGCTCTAACGCACGTCGTTGCTTCTCTTCATTGGCCACTTTTTCATGCAACCTTGCGCGCTCTAAACCCACCGCGATCAAATGCGCCAAGGCGGCCACAGCATCACGTTCGGTGTTGGTGAAAGGCAGTTCTCGGGAGATGTATAACGCGCCCACACATTCTTGATCTTTAACCAGCGGGACCACCAGCACCGCCTTGAGATCAAAGTTCATCACGCTCAACGCTTCAGAAAAGCGGGCATCACGACCCGCGTCTTCGGCAGTCACTGCGGCCCTGGATTCAATGGCCCGGTGCAACACCGTTTTAGAAATTTGAATCTTCTCTTCAGCACGTCGGTTTTTTACCGCACGAGGCAGAAACTCATCGGTCTCTTCGTCTTTGAGCAACACCACCACTGCATTGGCTCTTAATGCCATCGCCAGCGCGTCTGATAATTCCGCTAAGAAAGCATCTAAAGAGGGGGACGCTTGCAAGGTTTCCATTAAACGAAACATCAGCTGCAATGCCACCGCGTCGACCTGACCGCTGTCATCCTCTTCCACCAAGGCGCCTGAAGGGGCCGCTGAGCTCACCAGTCCAGAGATATCAGTCTGATGCCGTCCTTGTTGAAATCGGCGTACGAGGGGGTTGTCCACCAAACGTGCTTCCCGCACGAACTCGTCTTCCACATCGTCTCCGACCACTTCTTTCCAGGCCCATCCTGAATTGTTGTCCTTGCCAGGTTCTGGGTCGGCTGGGACGTCTTCAGAACTGCTGTTGGGCGGGCTGGTGATATTTCCACCGCTGAAATCTGGCACCGGTTGCGTTCCGGTGAATTCTTCCCACCCGGAATCGTCATCTTCGGAGGAAAGGTTGTCTGAAGAGGGGAGAGAGAATTCACCCGCAACTATTTCGGCCAAACCCCGCCATTCACCAATTTGAATGATCTCACCACCGTGAAGAAGGGTTTCAGAAACCCGCACACCATTCACATAAGTGCCGTTGTGAGAACCCATGTCATTTAAGTGCACCCGGCCATCCGTACGATAGTGTAAACGAACGTGGCGGCGCGATACTTTACGGCCCTCAAGACGGACATCACACACCAAGTGACGCCCCAACAGGGCTGACTGCCCCGAACGCAACGCCAGATATTGGGTGATTCCATCCACCCTTTCCAGCTTGATTCGAAAAATATTTCCAGCCCCGTCGCCCACTGACACCTCTGATTGCCTTACCTTGAGAATACTAGGCAAAGACGGCATTGATGCCAAATTTTGCGAGGTGCAAAATCACGTTTCGGGCTTAGATTTGGCTTTTCTGCGTAAAATGGTGCCTGAGGGCCCTTTTTCGTAGTTTTTTGTCTCCTGAGAGCCCCCTTTGGCCCCCTTCCAGGTCTCAAAACCTTTGAAGCAGTCGGGGCAAAGCAGATCCTCGGAAACGGGTATGTGGCTGGGGCAATTGAAGGTACGGGAACATTCGGGACAAACCACGGGGTTCGCCTCTGTGGGGAATTCTTCGCCTTCTTCATACAAAGAAAGCTCTTCACGGGCACAGGTGCCGCAATACACTTTTTGACCTTCTTTGGGCACAAAGGAAACGTAATCAGTTTTGCCGCACGCCTGGCATTCAATGCGACGCCTTCGCCGGGTGCCAAAGTGATTGAGCGGGCCACCCACACGATACGGTGACCGTTTTTGGGGCTGCGTTTCGTCTTTTGATTTTTCATCCGTCATTGGTGGTGCCTAGAACCTGCGTCCATCTAAAAAGGGTTTCAAATTGTTGGGTACCGGGGGTTTGCCCTTGGTTGTCCTGTTCTTTGTCTTTGCCCTAGGCAACACCGGATGTCCACCCGGATCGATTTGGGCGGGCTTAAAAGTATTATACAGCTTGCCCAAAGCCTGAACATAGCCCGCGTAATATTGTAACGCACACTCGAAATGAATGAGGAAAAGTTTGTTTTGCCGCACCAAATACAACGCTTGTACCGCCACGGGCGTTTGCACATTGCCGAGGTAATCGTATCGCAGAGAGTGTAAAATGGCGGGCGTGCCATCCACGGTTAATTTGCTTTTTTGCAATAACTGATAGTGACTTTTCTTTTGAAAGCGACGTTCGTAATTGAGAGCCACCAACTCCAAGGTGCCGTTGGCCGGGATATTCACCACTTCGAGGTGCAACAGCGCACTGTCCCCTTTGGCAGATCGACATTCCAATCGTCGTTTTTTTTCTTCGCAAGTGAAGCCTTGGGGAATCACCACATGGTAATAGCCTTCTTGCTGAACGAACGCTTTGTCCGCTGGCTTGAAAAGCGCAGGGTTCCACTCTGCGTTTTGGGCGTTGGCACCCTGACTAGAGAGCAACGTGAGTCCCACGACCCAAAGCGATAGTTTAAGCATTTTCATATCCATCAAAAAAAACATCTCCCACTGTGATCTGCTGCCGGTTGCCCTCTTTTTGACGTAAAAGTAACGCGCCGTCTTCACCAAAACCATCAAAAAGACCTTTAATGCGCTCTGAACCGGTATCTACGTCAATTTGCTTGCCTTTCATGGCTGATCGTTGCGTTAACAGCGCCAAGGCCTGGGGCAGGCGTTCGATGGCGCTGGGTGAAACCACCCATTTCAGCAGCGCCGAGGAAAGGCCATCGAGAAAGCGCATCCTATCTGCCTCGGTCTCCAACGGAAAAGCCCCTGCTGAAGGCAGTGTCTCGGGAAACCCATTGGGAGGGGTTTGTAAATTCATCCCGATGCCCACCACCAAAGTGGACAACTTGGACAAGTGACTGGTGGCTTCAACCAGAATTCCAGCCACCTTTTTATAGGCGCCTTCTCGGTGTTCGACCAAAATATCATTGGGCCATTTACTGACCACCTGAGGCATTCTTTCACAAGCCTCTAAAACTGCGGCGCCCGCCAAAAAAGTATATGCCGTGGCTTTTTGCGGAGCGATGTTTTGGGTTAATGCCATCGAAAATGCCAACGTTCCCTCATGGGTGTACCAAGTTCTCCCATGACGACCTCGTCCTTGGGTTTGATGGCCCGCCACCACCAAGGTTCCATGTTGACGTTCCGCCTCTGTACCTGCTTTGGCAAGGTCGCTGGTGGATGCGCACTCTGGCACATAACGGACCCAAGGAAATCCAGCGGTCTCAGCACACTGAGAAAAAATGAGTCCCATGGGTTTCACGGCCGGCATGTCATTTCCAATCAAAAATCATCGACATGTCTGCCACCCCAACCGAATGCGTCAGGGCGCCCATGCTGATCAAATTGACGCCCAAAGCAGCCACCGACGACAAGCGTTCTGCGACCATGTTGCCCGACGCTTCGATGGTGATGTGGCCCCCGTTTTTATTTTCATGCTCCCGGACCATCTGAACGCCTTGCGCCATGGTTTCATTGTCCATATTGTCAAGCATGACGGCGTCGACACCATAATCTAGCACTTCTTTCAGTTGGGCTAAGCTGACCACCTCCACTTCGATTTTGATCAGGTGATGGCGACCAGCACGTGCCCGTTGCACGGCCTGTTTTAATCCACCTGCCGCTGCAATATGGTTTTCTTTGATCAAAATTCCGTCGAACAGACCCATGCGATGGTTGCCACCCCCCCCTGCGCGCACTGCGGCTTTCTCCAATGCCCGCCAACCGGGTGTGGTCTTTCGAGTGTCCACCAATTGGCAATGGGGATAATCACCCAACAACGCCGCCCACTTGTGCGTTTGCGTGGCGATACCACACAAACGACCCAGAAAATTAAGCGCCGGTCGTTCGCCGATCAACAATGATTGCGCATTGCCCTCTAGCTCAACCAATACGTCGCCAAAGGCAGCGTGATCACCTTCTTGCCTGTGCCATTTCAAAGCGACGTTTTCATCCACCAGGTCGAACACGCGATCGAATGCATGGACCCCCGCCAACACCAAGTCAGCTTTTGCCTTGACCTGGGCGCGAATGTGCCGCTGGGGTTCGACACACAATTCGGTGGTAAGGTCACCAGTTCCCAAATCCTCTTGTAATGCCAAGTGGATTAACCCATCTAACGCTGTATCTTGTCTCACGGACGATCGCCCTTTCTCAGGTCACAGATGCTTAGAGTTACGACTCGCCAATCATGACTTGGGGTTCAAAATATTTCAAAATCATTTTTTCCAAAACCTCGGCGGACATTCTGCCGGGTGGGGTTGATGGAGATGCACCGAGCGGCTGTAATGGCGGTGGCTTATCGTACATTCCCGCTTTAAGGTTTTGAATCACTTTGGTGTGAAAAGCCTGCATACGAACCCGAATGGGGTCCGTTGGACCGTCAGAGGGGTCCCGTTGGGTCAATTCGGCGTAGGAATGTCGCTCTTTGGCCACCAAAGCCCCCCCTAAGAAGACCTGAGCGAGAAAAAAGGACTTGGTCCGGCCAAAATCCTCAGTTTGGATGTGGAACGTTTTGCCCTCGTGGCTAATATTGTGATTGTATCCCGATAACACCCTTCATCACTCCCGCGCGGCCATGGCCTGTTTCCTAGGGTTATACAACGAAAACGAGCAGTTGTGAGGTCCGAACCAGGAAAAAAACGTTTTTACGGCTCTTTTGTCCCCAGTGGATTGCAAGCAACTAGTTGTTTATGTTAGCGAAACCACGGAAAAGTCTGCCTTTGTTTTGCCACCACCCCACTAAGTTCTCCCATGACTGATAATTCAACCATCAAAAATATGAAAAATGCGAGCCCATTCGCCAAAGTCATCTTGGCCATGATGGTGTTGAGTGCGGTTGCGGTGGTGTTTATGAGACCCATCCTCATTCGATGGGTCCGAGAAGAGCAAATGGCGCCTGAGCTGCTTTGGGCCCCAGCAGTCGTCTTCTTCATTTCTTTGTTGCTCTATGTTTGGACCCGTGCGGCCAACAACACCAGTGGCTCCCAAAAAAGTGCTTGGCTGCCCTTTCAAGTGGGATTCGGGCTGGTCATTTTGTTGTTGATTATACCCGGTCAACTTCGAGAATACCGCGCTCGAAAAACCCCTGAGACCAACACTGAAATGGGTATGAAATCCCTTCTCAAAAGTAAGGACGCACGGATTCGGGCCCTGGTCCTCAACGCTGCCGTTTGCAGCGATGTGGCCCCAAATCAACTCCACCAAATCATTCAACAGGGCCTTCAAGATGCCGACCCTCTGGTGCAAGAGGCAGCGCTGAAGGCGGTTGAGAAAATAACCGGAAATCGTTTTGACCGCGATACGACCCCGACCCATGTGGTCCAAAAAAGCCTGGACGGTTTTTTGGAAGCGGCCAATACGAAAGGAGCAAATGAGCTTTGAAAGATGTGCGAAAGTCCCTTTTGGGCGCCCTCAGCCTTTGTGTCATCATTGCAGCTATCGCTGGATTCATCATTGTGTTTCGTGCGAACACCACTGCGGCCTGGGTCCGTCTCGTTTTGGACCTCCTCCTCGTGGGCGTGATACATTTCGTGGTGCGAGACTTTGTGGCACCACCGCGCGCCACCGCCACGCAAATCACCGATGCGCTACGTGAATTGGCACGAGGTCACTACCACAAACGATTGGATGCCGAGAGTTTTGGCGATCTCACCGAAGCGGCTCATGCCTTCAACGAACTGGCAGGGGTGATGTCCGATCGTCTGGATCCTCACGTGGGCGTCGTTCGCTATCGTCCCAAACAAAACAGAGACGAAGCGGATGTAAATCACTCCTATCATCCCGAATTAGGTTCCGTTCGCCCCATTGATGCCAACAAAGAGCAAGTGGCCACAGACGAAAACGAATCAGAACCTGAGGCGCAAACTGAAGACACAGAGAACCGTGAAACAGAAGAGAGCACCGAGCAAGAAACCGCCACTTCGGATCAAAATTCTCATGTCGAACCTGAGAATAACGAGGATGTCCAAGACCAAAGCGAGGACACCAGCGAACAACAAACCGATTCAGGCGCTGAGACATCCCAGCCAGAAGCATCCGCGAACGGCTCTGATACCGGAGAACAAACGGAAGGATCGGATGAGACAGAAACCCATCTGGCTGAAGAAGCCGATGACAATACAGAAACAGATCACGGAACCGCCGACGGGGATACCGAAGAAAGTGTCCAAGAGTCCAGCTCTGAATCTGATGAGGCACCAGCCGAAGACGCTTCATCTAACGACGAAGACCCAGTGCAGGAAGAGGACGAAATAGAAGAAAACGACCCTGAAGATTCGGACGCAGCGCAAGAGGAGTCGGTGGATTCCGAACCGCCTCAAGCCGATATGTCCCCACTTCAATCTGATGAAGAAATGGAACACCTGCACGCGAAGTACAACGCCATTCGGCTGCAATTTGATTTGCCCCAAGTGGAGTTTAACGATTTGGTGCCCGTTTTGATGGATACGGCGAAGGCGCTGCTGGAGCAACATCAGTGTCGTGCCATTCGTTTTGAGGTTCAGCCTCAGGATGGCGACGTGGCGCTTCTCCCCAAATTAATTCGCTAAAGGGAACCCTTTCGTTATTCGGTACCCCTAAACGCTGGAACAAGTCCTCTCCCTCTTTCCACTTAAGGGGCTTGA
Organism: Myxococcales bacterium; assembly: GCA_002721815.1. Lineage (GTDB taxonomy): Bacteria > Myxococcota > UBA727 > UBA727. Next base: position 22,467 of record PBLQ01000062.1, on the reverse strand, counting down.
GGTCATGGGCGTTCTCGGTAACCACTTGCGGCTTTTCCAAGCTGGGAAGATATAAAAGCACACCCAATGGCTCCGTGCTGGCCTGAACCCTCAAAACATTCAGCTTGTGAAGGGTGAGCGCTTTACGAATGGGCAATCCCTTTTCAGCTTCTGATAACAGCACGTCCCCTGACACCACGAAACATGCAGTATCGTCGTGAGTGATTGAAATATTTGCCTGGGTAGCGCCATCAATGAAGTAGAGACGTCCTTGTGCCCACTCCGCCAAGCGTGCCCATCGCAGCCCCTGAGCCACATGCGTCAAAGCGCTAAGGCGAGGACGGTCATTTCTGGCAAAGACCACGGGAGTGCCGCTGTGCTTGAGTGCTTGCGGCTTTTTCACATCGACGCTCACCATGGCTCGCGAATGCCAGCTCGCAGGTAACATGGCCCAGACCAAATCATCTACCGCTGTTGCCACATCTTCGAGGAGCAAAAAATGGGCGCTTTGGCACATAAAGGTAATCGCTAAACTCAGGGCGGCGTAATCAAAAAATGGAGCGGCGTCACTTTCACCAATGTGTCCTTCATGGGTCACTTCGATGGTCAATCGAAGCGGCTGGGGGGCACAACGCTCACCCTGATAAATGCCCACGACACACGGGACCTCCAGATCTTCGATTCGAATTCCCATTTGACTCATTTTAGGAGTTGGCATTCCACCCTCCGTCCACATGGATCATTTCACCGCTAATATACGGTGCGTCTTTGGCCAAGAAGACCACCGCAGCCGCAATATCGTCCACAGAGCCCACCCGGTCCATGGGCACACGCGCGAGCACCGAAGCGCGCTCTGCTTCACTAAAGCGCTCTGGAAAAGCGATGGCCCCCGGGCCAACCCCGTTCACACGTAATCTTGCGCCCAGCTCAGAGGACAAGGCTTTGGTCAGCCCCCACAAGCCTGCTTTACTCATGGCGTAATGGGCGTAACCGATTTCGGGTCGGTGTACATTGGTGTCGATGATGTTGACCACAGAGGGTGCCGATGCCCTATCAAACAATGGCAAACAATTTTGGATTAACAAAAAGGGAGATAACAGATTGATTCGCAACATCTCGCTGATTTGAGGTTGCGTGATGTTCTCAAAGGCCACCTTTTCGTAAATGGCAGCGTTGTTCACCAAAGTGTCAAGCACGTCGGTGACGCCCAAAACACCTTCAACCAGTTTGGCCGGCCCCGAAGGCTCGGACAAGTCGGCTTGAACCACACACGCAGTGCCACCTTGTTCCGCGATGGCTTTGGCGCAATCTTCAGCCTTTTCTAACGATCGATTGGCATGCAGGATGACTTTATCACCCTTCGCTGCAAGTGCCTCTGCCACCGCTCGTCCAATTCGAATGCCCGCACCCGTTACCAGTGACCAACCCACATCGAACCCCTAATCACGAAAGTTTTTGAAAGAGAGTGCCACTTCCAAGTCAGCTTCACGTAGAAGCCCCATTGCATCTTGGAGGTTATCTTTCTTTTTTCCGGTGATGCGCACCAAATCACCCTGAATGGCTGGGGTTACTTTTAATTTCTTTTCGTCTTTGATCATGGCCACAATTTTTTTCGCGTTGGGGCTGTCGAGACCTTTTTTCAGTTTGATGTTCATCAACCACATTTGCCCGCCCGCAGGTTGGGCGTCTTGGGTGTCTAAGTATTTTAAAGACAGTTTGCGCTTAATGAATTTGTCTTCCAAAACCGTTCCAATGGCCTTGGTTCTTTCTTCGGAATTCGCAGTGGCTTTAAAGCCATCATCCAGTTGTTCTAAGTTGGCATCTGTTCCTTGAAAATCGTAACGCTGTCGTACTTCGCGAATGGCTTGATCGAAGGCATTTTGAACTTCGTGCATGTCAGGTTCACTGACCACGTCAAATGAAGGCATTTGTTTCTCCTACCGCTAAGGGGCTGTCCCAATATCAGTCCGCCACTGCATACCATCAAAATGCACTGGCTTCATAGCTTCATATGCATTTTTAATGGCTTCAGGAAGGGAATCCCCCTTGGCACCAATACCCAACACCCGGCCGCCCGAGGTCTGCAGCCCATCTTCATCTCGAGCAACCCCTGCGAAAAAGCACTCGGAGCGGGTTGAGGACTCAAAATCCTTTAACCCGTGAATGGTCAAACCTTTTTGCGCCTTTTGGGGATATCCAGGTGCCGCCAAAACCACCACACAGGTGGGCTCGCATTTTTTCTCGTATGCCGGCGCATCGATCTGTTTGCCTTGTGCCACCGCCATCAAGTCCGGCAAAAGGTCGGCAGGCGTCCCCCACAAAATGGCCTGTGCCTCTGGGTCGCCAAACCGAACATTAAACTCCAAAACCCGGATGGCGTCATTTTCGACCATGAGGCCCGCATACAAAATACCACGGTAGGGGTGCCCTTGTTCTTTGAACCAAGACAACACGGGCTGAAACACTTCGTTTTTGGCTCTCAAAAGGAACGGCTCGCTCGGTTCATTGACCATGAGGCAGGGAGCGACCGCGCCCATCCCACCCGTGTTGGGTCCCTTGTTGGCATCTTGCAACTGCTTGTGATCTCTGGCCGGTGCGAACAGGTGGGCTTCTTCACCGTCGCACAACGCCAAAAGACTGAGTTCGGTTCCTGGCAAAAAAGCTTCCACCACGACTTTTTGCGACGCTTCGCCAAACAAAGGTGTACCTTGGGTCCCCAACATTTGCTCGGCCACCTCTAACGCCTCTTGCGCACTCGTACAAACGGTGACCCCTTTGCCTGCACACAGGCCGTCGGCTTTGACCACCCAGCCACCCATTTTGTCGGCCAAGAATGATTTAACATCGTCAATGCTATCGAAAACACCATATGCGGCTGTGGCCACTTGAGCTTCAGTGCACACCGTCTTCATGAAACTTTTGCTGCCTTCAAGCTGGGCACAAAAAGTATCGGGTCCAAAGGCCAAAATATTTTGAGATTCTAACGCCTCGACCAAGCCTTCAGTCAGTGGCTGTTCAGGACCCACCACCACCAAATCTGCTTGAAGCTTTTGGGCCACCGACACAAAACCCGCCACATCATTTGAGGGAGGCGTGATGCATTCGAAAGATTGGGCAATACCGCCATTACCAGGGCATACAAAAACTTGTCGATCTGTCATGGGCGCAGAGGTCGCTCCGTTGGCCAAGCGCAATGCCCACGCATGTTCTCGTCCGCCACTGCCGATTACTAAAATTCGTTTTGCCATCGTTCCGTCCTTGCCGAAAAACGCATCAAAGCCGTCATCACCGTCATCACCGTCATTTACGTTTTGAAAGGAATCACAGGACCGAATGGGCTGCAATAGGGAAATCATTGGCCAGCCCAAGGAGAAAAACGTAGGATCAGCGCATGATTGCGAGCGCGTGGAACAATCTGGAACTATGGGTGCTGCCGGTGCTCGTGGGCTTGGGATGTACCCTGTATACCTGGGGCCTGTTTAAAGCATTTAGAGAGAAAAAACAGATACTTAAAATAGTCCCGACCCCCTTGAATGAGCGCCTGTGGGTCTGCATTCCGGCACGAAACGAGGCGCAAAGACTGCCGGCCACGGTGGACAGCCTTCTCACCGAAACCTGCCCCCATCTTTCAGTGGTGGTGGTGGATGATAATTCGGAGGACGAAACGAGCCAGTGGGTCTTAAAAAAAGCGCAAAAAGATCCCCGCTTAGGCCTGTTCAGAAACGCGGCGGAAAGCGCCGGAAAACCGGGGGCCATGGCCGCTTGGGTGGCGTCCTTAAAAAGCAGTCACGCTGACATGCCGTCAGAAATCCTTTTTTTAGATGCGGACATGCAGGTCCAGCCCGGTTTTCTCGGCGGGCTGCTCAAGGTCATGCGTGACCATGATGCGGATGCCCTTTCTGGCGTCCCCAAACTCATCTGCAAAAGTTTTTGGGAAGCGCTCTTGGTTCCAGCCATCGCCGCCTTGGCCGCCGCCTTGTACCCACCCAGCGGCTTGGACCGCAAAGGCTTTCTCAATGGCCAAGTCATTCTCATTCGAACTGCGGCCCTCCAAAAAGCGGGTGGTTGGTCATCGGTGGCAAACGAAGTGCTAGAGGATGTGGCCTTGGCCCAACGATTGGTGGATACCGGCAGTCAAATTCGCTTAGTGGATTTTCAACAGGTTTGCGCCACCCGCATGTACAACAACTTCTCGGAAATCATGAATGGTTTTGCAAAAAACTTTAGTGCATTGAACCAGGGTGCAGCGAAAGGCTTGTGGATGGCATTGTTCGGCCTTGTGATAAGTACAGCTCCTTGGGTCTTCAGTATCGCCTCATTAATGGGCCCCCAGGATGCCCTACCCGCCTTGTTGGCGCTGGTCTGGGTGTGTCTCATGCAAACGATGACCCGTCAGCAAATGGGCCTGCCTGTGTGGCCCGTTATTTTTGTGCCAATCACCGCCGTGGGGGTTTTGCTCATAGCTGTCAAAAGCGCCTACCACGTTCTTGCGCATAAGCCGTTGCGGTGGCGAGGTCGAGAAGTGGTGTTATCAGACAGGTCTACGTCTTAAGGCGCAGATGATTTCGTCGATATGGGAGATACTGGCAAACCCACCGGCGCCCCTTGCGTTGTGGCGTAAGGCCGCTGGATTTGTAACAGGTTGATGCCGTGGACAGGCCATTTTTTGTATTGAGCAATGCGATTTAAAAATCGGCCCAAAGGTTCATCCACCACGGAATGATACATGCGATCGGCAGCGTGCCGCATATACAACCTTTTGCCTTTACGAATCACGATACCTTGGTGACTGACCCGCACCGGCATTTGTCTAAAATTAACACGGACCACATTTAACACCGTTCCTGGGGGAATTTTTTTGTGATTTTCCAAAGCCAGTTCCAAAGGCCAGGTGGCGATGGAAAAAGTTCCAGAAGGAATGCGTTCATCGGGCAATTCCAAATGCCGGGGTTTTCGTCTGTTGTTCCATACTTTTGCATTTAAGATTTTAGACTGCAGGTTCACCTTTGTACCGCCAACCTTCTTGGTGATGTCTTTGAAATAGCCGGCCTGAATCAATTCTGGAATCCATTCTGCCGCGGGGAAATGTCGACGGTTTAGGAATTGACGTTCTTGTCCTTGATATCGAATTTGCTCCAGCCGCTCTTGGGCCCTTTCCAAGTCCGGGGAAAAAGCCAACGCCAAAGTGGTTTCCACAAACGTCGTGCAATCAAAGGCGTCAAAACGAATGCGCGGATCAGGGTCAACCCCTTCTCCTTCCCCCAATGGAGAGGTCACGTAAGGTGCCCCCAAAAAGGGATCGCTCACATAAATCAAACGCTCCAACAATGTTTGGTCCGGCTCAAAAGTAACCATTCGTTTTTGCATGTCGCTTTTGGACAATGGTTGGAATTCTGCGGCCCTAACCGCTTGTGGCATCAGCATTGCCCCCAGAGCCGTCATTAAGACAAAAACCTGACCGCTGCGCTCTTTGATTAATGAGGCCTGTAGGGTTTTCAATAGACTGAGGAACGGGTAACCTAAAATCATTAAAAACGCCTTATTAGGGGATATCTGGCATGTTTACGAAAAAATTGAACAAATGTGGGGCGTGCGTCATAGCATTTTCCTGTCTTTTGTTATCAGCCTTTCCCGGCTTTGCCAAAGAACCGGCCTTGGCTGATATGCACCTGGGGGTTCGCCAGCTTTTGGATGGCCAAACAAATATCGGACGACTGGGTCTGCAATCCATTCAAAGTCCCGACGAAAAAACCGCTTACGCGTTAGAATTGCAGCTGTTACAAATCCTTCAAGAAGAGGGAATCGATGTTCTAACCCCTGCAAAAGTGAAACAGCAGTTATCGCAGGCAGAGCAAACAGGCGAAATGCCCAAGGCCGACGCTCTTTGGGCCGATCATCTGATTTTAGGCGAAGCCACCACCACCGGGTCGCAAATTATGGTTTCGTTGAGGCTGCTTAAGGTCACCACTGGAGAGATCGTCTCAAATGTCACAGCCATCGCTGGCGCTGCGTTGAAAGAAAGTTCCCTTGAAGCCCAAACCATTCGAGGCGCTGTAGAACGATTGGCCGATGCACTTTACGTAGAAATGGGCAAATTGCCAGGCAATGTTCGATACCAACGAGTGGCAGTAATGACCCTAGAAGAGATCGGTACGGCTACAAAAAACCTCGGTTTGGGGAAGTACCTACAACAAGAAATGAGCATGGCTTTTAAAGACCGAGGGTATCTGACCGTGGAACGCGCCAGACTGAATGAGGCGGTGGGGCAAATGGGCGTGGCCCAAGCTCTGAGTGCCGAAAACGCACCCGCCATGGGGCAAATGCTCGGTGCGCAAATTCTGGTACTGGGCACCGTCACCGAGCTGGGGAACCAATTCGTGATCACGAGTCGCGTTCTGGATGCGCAGAACGGAACAGTTCTGGGTGCCGCAGAAATCAAAGCCAACCGAAACAACGTGGTGACCCTAGGCTCTGGACTCGTGGACACGCGCACATCTGGTGGCGCTGTATTTCGCGCGGCGGTCTTGCCGGGTTGGGGACACTATTACTACCAACGACCCATGCGTGGCATGCTCTGGGCAGTGAGCACCTATGGGTCAGCCCTCATGGGTGTGGGATTGTTCAGCGCCGCCTACTCTCAAGAACAAGCTTACAAAAACTTTGAGCCCGACGATGGCGAAGCCGGCCCTGAAACCCAAGCCGCACTGACCGCCTCGCGAGAACAAGCTAACTCGCTTTACACGGCTGCTGCTGTGGGCGGGGGACTGGCGGGGGTCTTGTGGTTGTCCAACTTATTAGACGCATATGCCATCGCGAGCGCTCTAGAGTAAATCTAACGGCGCAACACACGGGTCACACCGGGCAACCGCTCCAGCGCCAACACCAAATCTTCGGAAGGATGGACGGCGATCTCTTGTCCCATACGGACGTCCACCCGAAAGCCCTCAGCCATCTCCAGACGTAAACGTACCGGCTTTTTACCCGAAAAACGCTTCATGACTGTTTGGATTTGCTCCATGAGGGCGATACACGCTTTGTCATTGGTCACCCGATGCACTGGTTGACCGCGGTGCCATTCTTGAACGGTGTCATCGGCATTTTCACGCTGTGGCATGTCCAGTTCGATATCCACCCAACGGGTACGTTCGATTTGTGCGTCTGCCAGCGACATCACCTCAGTCGCGCGCATTTTCGGGGTGCGCTGCTTGCCTTCGTCGTCAATGTCGTCCAATAAGGCGGCCCCCCAGATAAGAAGGGGCTCTCCACTCTTCAACACCATTTCGTTTTCTTCAAAGACTTTACGGAAAGTGAGAACCTCCGCTTGTCCAAAGGTGTCCTCAAGGGTGACGATGGCCCAACGACCGTCCCCACTCTTTAACCGGCGCTCTCTCATGGAGGCCACAATGCCCGCCACCACAACGCTGGCATTATGATTTTGTTCTGTGAGTTGCGTGGTGGAGATGGCGCCTAGCTTCTTCGCATCGTCCACGTATCGATCGAGAGGGTGACCCGACAAGTAAAAACCCAATGCCTCTCGTTCATAAGCCAGTCGTTCTTTTTCAGCCCACGGTGGAGCGTTATCGTAGGTTTCTTCAATTTGTGCACCATCGTCCGCGGTGAACATGCCAAACATATTGGTTTGCCCCACACGCGCATCTTTTTGAAGGGAATGCGCAGCGTCGAGGGCTCTTTGAACACTGCCCATCAACTGAGACCGCGGGTACCCGAAGCCATCCATGGCACCTGATTTCACCAACACCTCGAGTACTTTTTTGTTGATTTTTTGAGAAGGAACTTTTTCACAGAAGTTGTAAATTGATGAAAAATGTTTCTCTTCTGCACGGGTTTCCAAAATGGCTTGTAGAGCGGCCGCCCCCAAGCCCTTTACGGCAGAGAGGCCAAAACGAATGTAGGCATAGTTGGTGCGCTTGTGTTTGCGCCGCATGCGGGTTGCTTCGTCAACGTTATAATCCACCGTGAAACTGCGATCAGAGATGTTCACATCAGGGGGCAACACTTTGATACCATTGGTTCGGGCCTCGTGGATGTACTTCACCACGTTATCGGTGGAGCCGGATTCGGTGGTGAGTAACGCCGCCATAAATTCCACGGGGTAAAAACGTTTTAAATAAGCGGTTTGATACGTGATCATGGCGTAGGCAGCCGAGTGACTTTTGTTAAATCCATACCCAGCGAATTTTTCGATGGTGTCGAAGATCTCACCCGCTTGCCCCGAATCGACGCCCTTTTCTTCTGCCCCCATAACGAACAGTCCTCGTTGGCGTTGCATCTCCTCAAACTTCTTTTTGCCCATGGCGCGACGTAAAATATCCGCGCCGCCCAACGTATAGCCGGCCAAGATTTGCGCCGATTGCATGATTTGCTCTTGATAGACGAAAGTACCGTAAGTGGGCGCTAACACTTCTTCAAGCATGAGGTGTGGGTACTCTACTTTCTTGCGTCCGTGTTTACGGTCAATAAAGTCATCCACCATGCCTGATTGCATGGGGCCCGGCCGGTACAGCGCCACCGCCGCCACAATGTCCTCAAAACAGTCTGGTTTTAGTTTGCGACATAAATCTTGAAAACCGGTGGATTCGACCTGGAACACCCCCATGGTGTCACCCGATGAAATGAGCCGGTAAATTTCAGGGTGATCGGGGCGCAACAGGTCGATGTTGAGAGGAATGATATCCTCGCCATCTTGGCGCAATGCTTTTCCATCGATGTCATGGCCCAAGACGTGTGGGTGCCCCTGCGACGCCAAATCTTTTTCTTGGGCATCGCCTTTATTTTCACGAGCGATGCGTTCGTTGACGATCTTTTGCGCGTGCTCAATCACATCAAGGGTTTTCAACCCGAGAAAATCGAACTTCACCAACCCTGCACTTTCGACCTTGTCTTTATCGAATTGGGTAACTAACTCACCATTGGCGCCGGAAAAGATAGGAACGTAATCCACCAGCGGCTTCTCACCGATAACCACACCGCCAGCATGCATGCCAGCTTGGCGAAACAGCCCTTCTAAGACCCCAGCGATATTGATAATACGCTTATACTTTTCGTCGGTTTCACCCAATGTCTTGAGTTTGGGTGCAAACTCCAAAGCCAATTTTAGGTCTGGTTTTTTTCCGTCCACCAGTAAGGGCATGGGCTTGGTCAGTTCGTTAATTTCCGCAAATGGAACGCCCAAAGTTCGGGCCACATCTTTGATGGCACTTTTTGGGTTCAAGCCAGAATACGTTGCAATCTGACCAACTCGATCGCGGCCATATTTATCCGCCACGTAGTTAATCACTTCGCCTCGACGTTCTTGCATAAAGTCCACGTCAAAGTCGGGCATGGATACCCGTTCGGGATTTAAGAACCGCTCAAAAAGCAAGTTGTATGGGATGGGGTCGATGTCGGTGATGCGCAATGCGTAGGCCACCAAAGAGCCCGCACCGGAACCACGACCCGGCCCCACCCGTATGCTCTCTTGCTTGGACCAGTTGATGAAGTCTTGCACAATCAAGAAGTAACCAGGGAAGCCCATTTTAATGATGATTTCTAATTCAGCATGCAGCCGTCCAAAATAAGCTTCGCGGTCCACCGGGTAGGTGATTTCTTTGAACCTGGACTTCAGCCCTTCTTCGGAGATGTGAACCAAGTAATCCGCTTCGTCTTTGTGCTCAGCAGGAAAAGGAAAAGGCGGCAAATAGGTATTACCCAAATCGAGTTTGACGTTGCAACGTGCCCCCACTTCACATGCAGTGGCGAAGGCTGAGGCATATTCGTCTTTCAGCAACTCCCACATTTCATCGCCAGAACGGATGTAAAATGCATCCGTCTCATGCTTGTGAAGGGTTGGATCATCGAAGGCCTTTTGTTGCCGGATGGCCATTAAGATATTTTGGGCTTCGTGCTGATCGCGCGTCACGTAGTGACAGTCATTGGTTGCGATCAACCGGAGCCCCTCGTCCTTTGCCAGTTGGGCCAAATCACTGTTCACTTTGTTTTGAATATCAATGCCGTTGGGCTGAACTTCTAAAAAGAAATTATCTGGCCCAAAAATTTCTTTAAACTCCCGGGCTGCTTCACGCGCGCCATCAAGGTCGCCTTTGGCACACTTTTTACCAACCTCGCCCCCCAGGCAGGCCGTGGATACGATGAGGCCTTCGGAATGCTTTTTTAGGAGTGCTTTGTCCACCCGCGGGTAGTAGTATTTCCCATCCACAAAGGCCACGGATGAGAGCTTTTTAAGGTTGTGATAGCCCACGTCATTTTCAGCTAACAGCACCAGGTGAAAGTTTTCACGAATCTTGTCTGTGTGCTTGGCTTTGCCCGTCACATAGGCTTCCATGCCCATGATGGGTTTGATGCCTGCTTTGGTGGCCTGTTGATAAAAGTCTACGGCCCCAAACATGTTGCCGTGATCGGTCACGGCCACCTGTTTCATGCCAAGCTCAGACACCTTACTCACCAAATCTTTGATGCGAATGGCCCCATCCAAAAAGGAGTACTGGGTATGCAAATGCAGATGGGTAAAGTCAGAATTCGCCACAACACCTCCGGATCACTTCCAGCAGCGATCGTTGCTATACTTTGTCTGTTCAAAGGCCTAAGGACAAGTGCTTTCGGTTTTGATACACTGCCTTCGCAAACAGAAACTGCCGGTGGCGCAAAAGGGGCACCGGAGTCATAAGGGTCTAAAAAATAATGGGAAAAGAAAAGACACCCACGGTCGAACTCTCCATCGTGATCCCAGTTTACAATGAAGAAGCCATTCTTGAGGGCGCGCTGCGAGGCCTCATTCCCAAAGTTCGAGAAATGGAGCGGCCCTTCGAGCTCATTTTGGCGGCCAATGGCTGTGTGGATTCTACCATTCCCATTGCCAATGAGCTTTCCACCCTTTTCCCTGAAATCATCGTTTTGGATTCGCCTGAGCCCAACTACGGGCTTGCCTTGCGTCGGGGCATTCAAATGGCCCGCGGGCGCGTGGTGCTGTGTGATGAAATCGACCTCTGTGACGTGGATTTCTATCGCAGGGCGCTTCGGCGCCTCGATCACGGAGAATGCCACATGGTGGTGGGTTCCAAAGCGATGCGAGGGAGCCGCGATCGGCGCCCCATGACCCGCCGTGCCGCCACCCGTGTGATCAACGGGCTGCTGTGGGCGTCTTTGGGATTTCAAGGCAGTGACACCCATGGGCTCAAAGGCTTTCTCAGAGACGCACTACTCCCCATTGTCGACGCCTGCATCGTGGATAAAGACCTGTTTGCCTCCGAGCTGGTCATACGGGCTGAACGCGCAGGGTTGGACATTCAAGAAATCCCCATTGAACTCGAAGAACAACGGTCGCCGCCCATCAATTTGGTACGCCGGGTCCCGGGTGTGCTCAAAGGCTTGGGCAGGCTGGTCTACGCCATTCGCATCGAGGGCGATGGACCGGGCAAACACCGTGTGAAAAAATAATGCCTGAAGGTCCTGAAGTTGAAGTGGTGCGCCAATCTCTTGAAGAGGTCCTCCTGCATCAGCGAATCGCTCGCGTCAAAGTCAGTGATAAAGCCCTCCGTCGACCGGTCACTCAAAAAGATTTTAATTTTTTAAAGGGTGCTGTGGTGCAACAATGCCTTCGCCGAGGAAAATTTCTGTATTGCCTGACCGGTCCCCATCAAGGTTTTTGGTGTCGTTTGGGCATGGCTGGTAAATTGTTGTGGCAAAACAAGGGGGCGCCCCTGAGGCCGCACAGCCACGTGGTCCTACATTTCGATAATGGTCAACGTTTGGCGTACGTGGATCCAAGACGTTTCGGTGAATTGGTGCCTTTCCCCTCTCTCGCAATGCTGGAAACTGAGCTGCAAAAGCTCGGCCCCGACCCCTTGTCATGGAGCGAACCCGACAAACAACGGGTGGTCCGTGCGCTGGGTCAAACCAAACGACAAATCAAAGTGGCTCTCTTGGACCAAGGCATTCTTTCTGGCGTGGGTAATATTTATGCGTGTGAAGCTTTATTCGAAGCCCACATCTCACCCTTCCGACAGTCCAAGAGTCTAAATATCAATGAACGCTTCAGGTTGTTAAATGCCACCGAAGCCATCTTAAAACGCGCCGTGGCTCACGGCGGAACCACCTTTTCAGACTACGAGCAGCCCGATGGCTCTGCGGGCGATAATTTCAATCACCGTCAGGTTTTCCAACGCGATGAAGAGCCCTGCCATCAATGCAACACCCCCATCAAATCGAGAACCCAACACGGGCGTTCCACATTTTTCTGCCCTCGGTGTCAAAAAACGCGCGGCTAGTCTTCCTGCATCCGGTTCACCAACGCCACAAAGGTTTCCACTGGAACCGTTTCAGGACGCTGCCCCAATGATACGCCCAATGCTTCTAAATGCGCTTGTACATGGACCTGTTTTTTGAAGTTGTTACGCAAAGTTTTTCTTCTTTGACCGAAGGCCTGTTTCACCAACGTTTTTAGTTGTGGAAACATATGTGCTTGCAACAAGGCAGGCACTCTGCGACGCAACTTCACGACCGCTGAATCCACTTTAGGCGGTGGTACAAAACAACCAGGCGGCAAGTGGCGGGTAATGGTGGCCTCGTACAAAGACTGAACCCACACGGAAAGTGCTGAATAATTTTTACTGCCGGGCTGTGCCACAAAACGCTCGGCCACTTCTTTTTGCACGAGAAAAACCCCGCCATGCAACTGGGCCACTTCTTCACATGTCTTGAGCAACAGTGTGGATGTGAGATGGTAAGGCAAGTTGCCACAGACCACGCCTTGCACGTCATCAAAGGGCAAATGAAACTTCGCGGCATCGGCCTCATGAACCTGAAGTCGGTTCTCACGAATGGCCAAGGCAAAATAGTTATTGAGGACGGGCACCAAATCACGATCCCGCTCCACACAGTGTACTTGCAAGGCCTCAGTCAAAAGATTTTCAGTGAGGGCGCCAAGCCCCCCACCGTACTCCACACAGGGCTTGGTTGCTTGCTCTTGAGGGAACAAATCGAACACATCTTGGGCAATACCCGCCAAATGGGCCTCGTCCATGAGGAAATTTTGGCCGAAAGACTTTTTTGGGGAAAGCCCATAAGCCTTTAAAAGCTGCTGAGGTTGCCGCCACGAAATAGATGCGTTCATGAAGTCCCTTGTTTTTCCTGCCTTGCTTTTGCAGTTGTCCTCAAAAATGCTTACACTAGAGCAACCATCCGAGCAAACGGGGTCTATGTATGAAATACCAGTCCAAAATCATCATGATGCTCCTCATTTTTGGGGTGAGCTTCGGCGGTCAGCAGGCGCAAGCCCAGTTTCGCAATCACGGGATGTACTTGCCCAGCGTGGGTTGGATGGGTTTCGGAAACAGCACCAACGCCATTAACAATGCCGGTAACCAAGAGTGGGAAACCACCGATCATTGGACCTTGGGCAGCGGCTACTTCAGCGCCATCGGGTACCAACTGTGGTGGGACAATCAAACCTACTTGGGTTTCGGACAGCCCTTGCAACTCGGGGTGGACAAAACCCTGATCAGCCTCAGTGTATCTTCGGGCTTGCGCTATAATTTTTTGAGACACAAACACCGCCCCTTTGTGAATGCTAACTTTCATTACCTCCAGTTTTTTAACATTGAAGGGACGGCCATTAAGGGCAATCCCAACCTCGGAAATACCGCGTTGTTCTTAGGGCTGCGACCGGGTGCGGGCTACGAGATGTTCATCGGGGATGAAATCAGCCTCATGGGTGAAGTCAATTACATTTTGTTTGTCAGCCTGGACAATCCCGTGCGCCACTCCTTCGCCAGTCGTTTAAGTTTTAACGTCTATTTTTGACCTTCCTTCCCCACATGAGCCCCTTGTCAATTCGTGCTGAAAACAGCATACAAGTGGTTGGATCTGCCCAATGAGGAAGTTCACCATGCCATTTGCTCAAAAAATCATTCTGATCTGCTTGGTCCTTGTGGGGTGTCATAAACCCCCAGCCTACGCCCCATCGGCCATGCCAGAAGCCAGCAAAGGTCCAGCGCCCATGGGGTCCGCCACCTCCAATGCATTGCTCAAGGAAAAAGTAGAACTTCTCAGCCTCATGATGCAGGGAAAAATCCCCACCGAGCAACTCCAACAAGCAGTGGAGAAAGCCCAAGCGCTTCTTAAAGCACCCACACAAGTCCTGGACGGGGAAGCACAAAAAGCCATCATGGTCCACGATCTTTACCGGCGACTCCCCGCCGGTATTTCAGAACAAACCCCCCTTGCTGATACAAACAAGCAGAAATTGATCTTGGCCAAACTCTACTTTGATGAACGCCGGTTCATTGAGGCAGCCCATCAGCTTTCCAGCCTTTTGGATGAAGCCCCCAATTATCCAGATGCACGCAATCTGCTGGCCCGTTGTTTTTTCTTTTTGGGAAACCAGGACCGGACCATTGCCGAGCTCAACTTTGTACTGAACACGGGCAACCCACCAAAAACAGAAAAATTAGATGCCCTTTTTCTGTTGGGGGCTGCCGTTTTAGAATCCCAAACCCCCTCTAAAGAAAACCTCTCTCAAGGCATTGATGCTTGGGAAACCTATCTGAAAGAGGCGCCTCAAAGCCCCCAAAAAACCACCGTTGAAAAGGGCCTGGCCGCCATGCGAAATGCCATGAATACACCCGACGGTGTCAATCCAAACAGCCGTTTGGCACAGCTGGGCGAAGGCGCGAGTGATACCGAAAAAAACAGAGCAAAAGCCCTCGATGCCTTTGAACAAAAATCACCGCAAGCGGCTTTGCCCATTCTTCGACAAGCGCTCACCAATCTGAAACCTGAGCCCGAAATTCTCACGGCTCTGGGCCGAACGTTGGTACGCCTGCAGAAAGTCCCCGAAGCGCAAGAAGCCTTTGCCAAGGCCGTGGAACTTTTTCCCAACCATGTGCCGGCTTGGCACTATCAAGGCATGGCCTTTTTGCTGGGTGGCAGTCCTGAAAAAGCGGTTCAATCATGGAAAACGGTGGTTTCTAAAGATCCCGCCTACGCGCAAACCCATCAGCTCTCCCGGCGCATCCAAGTGGCCGAGCGTATGAGTTCACAGCAATCACCATGAAGTATCTGCTTCCCCTTGCCATGGCCTGCCTGTTAAGCGCCTGTCCCAGGGTCAGCGCCCCCCATCCGAAAACCCAGGCCCTTGATGCGCTCACCAATCTCCTTGCTGCAGCCAAAACCAACGACGCCGATGCTTTTAAAAATGGATTGTCTGCCAACTTTTTATTGGTGATCCAACGGTACCAAGAAATGGCGGCCCAGCGGCCCGAGATAAAGGGCGCCTTCTCCATAGAAACATTCATGCGTGGCTTCATTCGCTCGGACCCCAAACCCGTTGAAGTCATGGTGAAAAAAGATCATGTGCAAATCAAAGCACAAAAACCCGATGGATCGCTCACAGAAGTACGAATGGTCAATGAAAAAGGAAAATGGGTATTAGCGGTTCCATCGGGAATGGTGAAATCGTTGGATCACTTTGATGCCATGGCCAAAAAAATGCAAAAAGCCGGCACCAAAGCCCCAGCTTTGCACCCCCATCAGAGGGCGAACGTGCCTGAATCACGCCAACCGTGAATCACCTTTTCAAAATGCTCGGCGCGAATTTCGTCGTCATCCACATCAATTTGAGCCACCCCAGAAGAAATGGCAGCGGCTGTCACCGAGGCGGCCACTTTGGCGTGAACACCATCGGTCAAAGGAGATGGAACCAAGTCGCCTTCTTCCACTTGACTGGCCAAAGACAAAGATGCCGCCACCCGCATCTCATCGTTGATGGTTCGCGCTCGCACCCACATGGCACCCAGCAACATCCCTGGAAACACCACAGCCTTATGAACGGACTTTCCATCGGCAGCCAGTGCCGCTCCAGCCAACGTGGCATCGTAGGTTTCAATTTCGGGTTCAGGCTCTGACAAAGCAATGATGACCTGTCCCGGCTGTACTTGTGAGGGCTTGATCACACGCCCATGCCCGGTGTTAGCAATGACCACATCACAGGTTTTCATGATTTCATCTAAATTGGCGGCAATGCCTCCCTCGGCCACATGCTGGTTGATGGCTTCAGGATGAATGTCGTCGCCCAAAACAGGGTTCTCGGTGTAGCGCATTAACAGCCGTGCGATGGAGCCGCCAGCCGTCCCCAATCCCACTTGGCCCACTTTTACTTCGAGAGGATCTAAACCGGCCCGAGCACAAGCATTCACAAACGAAGCGAGCCCGATGACTGCAGGGGAGTCTGCATCGTCATGGTAAATCGGAATGTCCAACTCTTTGTCCAAGGTACTACAAACCCGCTGACCTCGAGGTGCTGGCATGGCATCGAGCAGCAAGGCACCACAAGCAGGCGCCAAACGCAGAACGGTATCTACAAAATGAGATTCGTCGGTGACATCTAAGGGCAAAGGCAATCCGGATATGCCAACCATATCCGCAAGCAAAGCGGCTTTGCCCTCGAGCATGGGCAGCATGGCACGCGGATTCACGCGACCAACCCCCAAAAGTCCACTCCCGTTGGACACGATACCCACCGTTCGCCCTACGCCAGTATAGGTCAGGGCCTCTTCCGGGTGACGCTGAATACGACGTACAATTTCCTTGGCACCTGGCACGTATACGGTTCGCAGCAAGTTGATATCGGTTAAGGGCACCCGCGACATCATACGTACTTTGCCGTCTTGGTGCAGACGCCGCACATTGTCTTGAACCTCGATCACTTCAGAATCAGGCAGCGAGTCCACTGAACGCAACACCATACGCAGATGGTCTTTGTCGTTGAGAAACAAGGAAAAATCCCGAATCGTATAATTGTGCCCTAACTTGAAGGTCACAATCTCACCGATGGAGGCACCGGCATTACCCAGCGCGGTGGTTAATACACCGAGATTGCCCACTTTACGCTTGGTGCGTATGCGCACCGTTCTCACTAATTTTTCTTTGCTCATGCTTATTGTTCCGAGGAGGCCACTTTAATCGTGGTGGTCATTTCATTGCCGGTGTCAGCATCATGGGCGGACAAGGTCAAGATCCCATCCACACTGCAATCAAAAACCACTTGGACATTTACTGCGCCCTCTGGTCCTTGGCGAATGCCCGAGAATTCAAATTCCCCCAACATCTCATTCTTCAATGCAGTCTGTGCGTCGCCTTGATAAATACGCATGGCCAATTCTGCTTGGTTGTCGTAACTGGTTGTAAAGTTCATGCTCTTTTGGTTCGGCACAGCAGCATTACGTTCAAAGATTTCCTGCAAGGTACCATCGGCCCGCTCGATACCAATTCGCATTGGAATAACGTCGAGCAGCTGCATCTTTTCATCGGTGGCTTCGCTTTGAAGGCTGTGTCCATAAATGGCAGCCCCTGCAGCAACCGCCTCATCTGGATGCACCCCCTTAGAAGGCTCTTGCCCAAAAAACTCTTGCACCGCCTCTTGAACCGCTGGCCAACGGGTTTGTCCTCCCACCAACAACACAGCATCTAAATCTTGGACGGTGAGCCCAGAGTCTTGAACCACCATCTCCGCGATCTCAATGGTTCGATCCACCAATGGCTGGGTGAGATTTTCGTAAAGCTGGCGCGATATGACCAGATTGATATCCAGCGGCGTACCCTCCGGCGTCATTGAAATAAAGGGAATCGAAAAAGGGGCTTCTGTACGGGATGACAAATCCACCTTGGTACGCTCAGCCAAATCCTTAATGCGCTGCATGGCGATGGGGTCTTTGCTTAAATCCACACCGTTTTTGGTTTCAAAGTCGCGCAACACGTAATCGATAAGGGCGTTGTCCCAGTCAATTCCACCCAAAAAGATATCGCCACCGGTGGCCTTCACTTCGAAGACTTTTCCTCGAATTTCGATCACCGATACATCAAAAGTGCCGCCACCTAAATCATAGATGGCCACCGTTTGGTTCACATCTTTGCGCAAGCCATATGCCATGGCCGCCGCTGTGGGTTCATTCACCACGCGCGTCACTTCGAGGTTCACCATTTTGCCCGCTTCTTTGACGGCTTGCCGCTGACGATCGTTAAAATAAGCGGGTACGGTGACCACGGCTTGTGTCACCGGTTGCCCTAAGTGGTCGGCCGCCAAGGTGCGCACCTTATTCAAAATGCATGAAGAGATTTCCACCAAGTTCATTTCGCGGTCGCCGATGGAAATCACCACCTTGCCGGACTCGCTAGAATTAATTTCGTAGGGAAAATATTCCTTCATTTTACTGACGAAGCCACCACTCGGATTACGGCCCATCAAACGCTTGGCCCCATAGACGGTCTTGGTGGGATTCAAAAGCCATTGGCGTTTGGCCTCAAAACCCAATAGTTCGTTGCCTTTGTCATCAATGGCAAAAATGGATGGAATGGTGGTTCCCCCTCCCGGCGTGGGGACCAATTTGACGTTACCTTCTTCATTCACATAGGCCCCACATGAGTTGGTGGTGCCTAAATCGATTCCAATAATGATGTCGCTCATGAGCATCCCTATGAATTACGTATCCGTATTCATCTCACAAAAATCACGGACAGAACAATTTCCTATCACCCTTTCAAGTTCCTGAAAAAATAAAAAAATAAGGAAATGGGGCCCCATTGACCCTTTGTTTTAAACTTAAGACACCAAACGTCACCTTGGGGGAATTGTGCTGGATCAGTGCCCACATTGCGAAACAACCTATGTCACCACCAAAGTTCAGGCGGGATGTTGCCCCATGTGCGGTGAACTGTTGAGTGCTGAAAAGGCTACTTCACCGAAGGAAAACAGAGACTTAGGTGATTTTGGGCCTCTGATGGAACTCGACAATATCGGCTCCATCGCCAGATTCTGGGGTACCCTGGCCCAGGTCATCTTGAGGCCCACCCGATTCTTCGAACACATGGCCGCCCACCAGGAAAAAGCGCCAAGCAGCAATAAAGCCTTCATTTTTGGGGTCTGGGTGCTCTTTTTGGGGCAAAGCATCTCCGCCTTTTGGCTGATCTCCCTGGCAGGCCAAAGCCTAGACACCATTTTTCAGGGATCTAAAGAAAATGCGCTGTTGGGGGCCTTGCTGGGCAACGGCGAATCTCAACCTAACCCCGAGGATTTATCTTACCTTATCCACCTGGCCACCGTGCAGGCACACCTGGAGTTTATCCTGGCCCCACTCATCGCCTTTTTTGCCATCCATTTAATTGCGGGCAGCTGTCATTTTCTGGGCCGGTCCATGCAAGGGCCTGAAGCCGAATCACCGCCCTACGATTTAACGCTCCGGTGGGTCGCTTACGCCCAGGCGCCCTTCATTTTCGCGACCATTCCCACTTTGGGTCTTTTGTTGGCCACCGGCTGGACGGGCGTCTTGCTCATCCGGGGATTGGTCCGATTTCATCAAATCAGCTTCGCACGTGCCATGGTAACGGTGTTGAGTACGGGAATGCTGCTGAAGATTTTATGGTCCAGCGCCCTCCACCGGGTCAGTCTTTACATTCTTCTCACCTTCTTCCCCCATTTGAGTTAATCACAGGAGACGCACAGTGGCCCCTTTCACAATAGACATGACGATGATCGTTGGTGCAGCCATAAGTTTCTTCGTGGGTGCCATTCCATTTGGCTATTTGCTGGTCCGGTTCATCCTCAAAAAAGACATTAAAAAGGAAGGCAGTGGTAATATTGGGGCCACCAATGTGGCGCGTGTGGCCGGTAAAAAGCTGGGCATTGTCACCCTGGTTTTGGACATTTGCAAAGGGCTCGCCTGTGTGCTCACAGCTTTCCATTTGGCCTTGCCGGCAGGTACCGCCGCCGTTTTGGGTCTGTTTGCCTTTTTGGGGCATTGTTTCACACCTTGGCTGAAATTTAATGGCGGTAAAGGGGTGGCCACTGGACTGGGGGTCATGCTGCTGCTGGTGCCCACCGCCGCAATATCGGGTTTGGCAGCATTTTTAGTGGTTTACCTGCTGCAAAAGAAGGTCAGTCTGGGCTCCTTGGCGGGGGCCGTCACCGCAGTGGTGGTCACTTGGTCCTCCCAGATGGACTTGCTGACCCAAATCTGCGTCAGTCTACTGGTTTTGATTTTGATTTTTAGGCATAAAAGCAATATTTCCAGACTGATGCAGAGAAAGGAACTGTCTATATGAACCAGGCTCAGGCTTCTTGGATGAAACGCTCAAAACTCTTGTTGGGGGTGATGGGCCTATGCATCATGACCGGTGCGGCCTTCTGTGGACAGCGTACGGATGCCAACCCCCAAATGCTCATCCAGCAACAGGCCTGTGTCCAAAACATCCAACAGGGCGATTTTGAACGCGCAGAAACGCGATGCGAGATTTGTTTGGAGTACGATGAGCGCAATCCAGAATGCCTCAATGGCATGGGTTTGATTTGGTACGCCCGCGGGGTGGATGCAAAAGCGGATGAATTCTTTTTTAAAGCCATTCGTGAAAACAATGACTTTGCGCAAGCCCGAAACAACTTAGGTGTGTTGCGATTCAAAAACGGCCGATTTGAAGAAGCAGCCCCCATGTTTATGGCAGCGGTGGAAATCGATCCCCGTTACGCAGATGCGCGCTACAATCTGGCACTGACCCACTTGCGTTTGGGCGAGCAAAACCGTGTGCGCGCCGAAGCAGAGCTCTCTAACCTCATTGGGGACGGCAAAAACAATCTGGGAGAGCAAGTGTGGAGCGCCGCTCCGCCGGGCCCCCGCGACACATGGCACGAACGGGTGATGAAAGATTTTCGCATTGCCGAAGATCACTACCGGCGCATGTTTGAATTACATCCCAATCACATCGATTCCTATCGCGACATGGGGTTGATCATGACCTACCGTGCGGCCATGGAGAAAAGTGAAAACGATCGGCGCAACGACCTACTCGACGCCGAACGCTATTTTGTCCGTTGCTTGGATTTGAACAGCACCAATGGGGCCTGCCACGAGAGCTTGGCCCACGTGTTGCTGGTTATTGGGCGCTATGACGAAGCCCTTTTTCACTACGTGCAATGCTTAGCAGAAGACAAGAATAACCCCGTCTGCCAGCACGAACTACAAATCGCATACGAAGGTTCGCAACTCAAAGAAGAAAGCCTACAAGCCTATATGGTGCAGCTGGCAGAAAACCCAGGTTACGGGATGGGCCATTATGGGTTTTGTTTGGCCCTTTTCAACAAAGGGCTGCTCGATATGGCGGTCACCGAATGCGAAAATGCACTCAAACTGGATGAGACCATTTGCTTGGCCCACTTTCAGCTGGGCAAACATTATGAGGCAGTTCTTGACAGCGCCCGGGCGCTCCACCATTGCCGTTCTTTTGTTTCCTGTGACACCGACGAACGTTATCCGACCGAATTGGGCATCTGCAAAGAAACCATTCGCGCATTGGAAGTGGAGTAAGCGGAGTCCATGCAAGAACCCTCATCGCCGATTCATTTAGAAATGCGACTTGAGATTCCCGGTGTGGAACCCAAGACAGAGTCGTATACATTTCAAAAGCCCATGATTACCATTGGTCGCGATGAAACCAGCGATGTTCAAATCCCCTTATCCACCGCCTCTAGAAACCACGCCATCCTCAAGCATGAAGATGGCCAATGGTACGTGGAAGATCTCAAATCCACTCACGGGACCGAACACAATGGCCAACACGTGGGCAAAGGCGGGGTTCGCCTTTTTCGGCCCGGTGACACCCTAAAGATCATTCATTTAAGTTTGGAGTATGTGTCCGGCCCTCAACCCGAACTCAACATCGATCAAGACGACAACCCCACGCAAGCAGCGCGCAATATGGTTGGCGACCTCATGGCCACCATTGGTGCTCATCAAGACCTCCCTTATTTAAGGGTGATGAACGGGCCCGCCGAAGGACAAAAGTTTGAGATACGTCCCGACCTCACCGAAGCGCTGGTGGGCCGTGCAGATGAGTGTGATTTTCAAATCAACGATGCCAACGTGTCCAGACAACATGCCAAAATTTTGCGTGACTGGAATGACATCACCATTCATGACGCTGGCTCCAAAAACGGGGTGGTCCTCAACAACAAGAAACTTGGTAAACCCAAGCGATTGCGAGATGCAGACGAAATCCTTCTTGGAGCAGTACGGCTTACCTTTGTAGACCCCACCGCAGCCATCTTACAAACCCTCGAAGGACTACCCGCTTTTGCTCGAGATGAAGAATCCATCGACGAAGAAAGTGCACTCGGAGACATTGAAGATCCACAGCAAGGCAAAGATTTAGACCCCATGATGGGCGGCGGTGAAAACCTCGATGACAATTCCAAAGACGACGATGATTTGGATGAAAACAGTGTCGCATCGGCCTTGAGTTCCATGTCTACCTCCATGTCTGGTTCAAGTGAAATGAGTCTCAGTGCCGACTTGAGTGGCTTCACCAATAAAATCGTCACAGGAGACGAGCTGGGTGAGGTATCTGGCATCGCACCCTCACCCCAAAAAAGCGCCGGGTTAAGCGGCGTAGAAAAGGTCCTGATCGGTGTCAGTGCAGTGGTCTTTT